>CAIYOB010000965.1 GCA_903927685.1 uncultured Planctomycetaceae bacterium | reverse complement strand
GGGCGTCGACTTCGGCACCGTCAACGTCCCCTTCGACGGCTACTTCGACGCGGCCAAGCAGGCGATCGTCATCGAGGAACTCACCCCGGCCGCGGGCAGCATCACCCTGGTCGGCCAGATCCTGAGCACCGGCAACGGCCGGATCCTCGTGGCCGACGGCAGCCCCCACGTCGAGATCAATAACGCGAGCAAGTATGACCTGGTGCTGAACGATATCGACCTGACCAATGACCGCCCGGGAAAGATCGTGATCATCGACAGCCCGACGCTGAAGAAGACGCAGTACACGGTCAAGGACGGCAAGTTCGAACAGATCGACTACCAGGGCGCCCTGGTGACCGTCGACGGCAAGCCCACGATCCAGTACACGCAGGCAGGCGGCGCGACCCAGCATGACCTGTCGGACGACATCGAGTACGCCACCCCGGCGGGCCAGTATTACGTCTGGACGGAAGGCCAGGAGAAGACCGCCGTCGAAATCCGCAAGTACGAACAGGAGAGCTTTAACTTGCTCGGCTTCGACTGGGACGACCTGGTCGCCGACGACAGCTACGTTTGGAAGGAGATCGAATACCGCGACGAGAAACCGCTGCTGGAGTCGGAAGCCGCGCTGCTGGACAGCGACGCAAGTTTTCCGGATTTCGCCGACGACAGCGTGTACGCCATCCGGTACGAAATGAAGGCAGATCAAGACGTCCAGCTGACCCAGAACGTGAGCCTGGTGCGGGAAGTGGCCGTTGCCAAGTACAGCACCACGGACGGCAGCCAGGCTGTGGCCACGGGCGACAAGGTGCGGGTGGCCGCTAACTACGACGCCTCGAAAGGCACCGCCGGCAAGACCTACCAATACCTCGGCTCTGCGGCAACATTGGACCTGGGGAAGCAGAACTACTACGCGACGTCGGTCTGGCAGGAACAGAATGACTCGAACAAGATCTACAAGTACGTCGGCGTCAGCGCAAAACTGAACCTGCCCAAGCAGACGTTTACCGATACGGCGAAGTGGACTTACGTGGAGACGCTGGTCAGCGCACTGGATTCCAAGTCTTCGGCGAATATCACGCTGACCAAGGACGAGACCCAACTCCTGGATCCGGCCAACGACAAGATCTACCGATTCATCGGCACGACGCAGACCGTCAAGCAGTCGACGATCAACCTGTCCGATTCGGCGAAATGGACCTTCGTCAAGATCGGCACCAACCCGAACGACTGGGCGGATCCGGACGCGGACAAGTTCGCCAGCGACTACAAGAACTACACCTTTGACCAGGACACTTGGACCACGGGCGGCGGCTGGCTGCGGAAGAAGACGGTCCACACCAAGACGACGACCACCACCGGACAGAAAGACTACTACACGCATTTCCTGAAGGCGGATTACCCGATCGCGATCGGCGTCTTGCAGAGCCAGAAGATCCCCGGGGTGTTCGTCGAGACGGGCGGCGATTTGACGCTGGCCGGCAATCTCAAGGTTCCCGACGGCAGCACGACGGCGTCCGGCAACCCGACGCCCGTGGGCCAGATCGTACTGGACGTGGGTGGCGATGTCCGCATGGCCGAAGGCAAAGCAATCTACGGGGATGCGCCCACGATCACGGCGGACGGCGCTGTCAACATCCTGGTCGAAGGCGACAAGGGCGCCATTTCGGTCGCCGCCGGCGGCGACGTGTCGATCGTCGTCTTCTCGCTCGACAACCTCACCAGCAGCCTGGCCGTGCAGAACATCGAGACCACGGGCGGCGACGTCGTGGTGGTCGCTCCGCACGGGATCACGGGCACGGCTGCGGTCATCAAGGGCAACCGCATTGAATTGGATGCCCGAGCTGGCGCGATCGCCGCCGACGTCGACAGCAATCTGCTGGGGACGGGCGGTGTGGCCGCGCGGGCCCAAGACGGCGTCACGCTGCACGAGACGGCGGGCGACTTGCTGCTGCTCCGGCCCACCGCCTGGACCAACCCCACGGCTTCGATCATCGCCTCGGCGGGCAGCGTGGTGCTGGAGACCATTGCCGGCTCGATCCGCGACGCGGTGTACGAATCGGTAAACGTTGCGGCCGCGGTCGACGCCAAGACGGATGTGGCGCTGCAGCACCAGATGGCCGACGCCGGCTTCGCCGAAGACCGCCGCCGCTACGCCCTGTCGCCGGGCCTGATGAGCTTCCTGTATCCGCACGCTCCGCCCGCCGGCGTCAGCGGCGCCGTGTCCGACGAATTCCTGAACGTGTCGGGGGTCGACGTGTCGCTGCTGACCGGCGGCGCGACCGACCAGATCGGCCAGGTCAGCGGCGTGCTGGCGATCGTGTCTCCGCAGCTGTTCGAGAATCTGACCTTGGAGCAGAAGCAGGCCCTGTCCCGGGCCGGCGTCAGCGACATCCGCGGGGTCAGCTACGAGTTGTACGAATACCTGGGCGCGGCCGGAGCACGGGACCTGGGCGTCGCCGACCAGTACTCCAACACCGGGCAGTGGCGGAAGATCACGACCGATCACGTGACCGGCACCGACCGAAAAGCCGCACAGACCGTCGCGCTGCAAACCGGCCAGACCGTGCGCGTGCAGTACAGCGCCGCGGAGTACGGCTTGTATCGGTACTTGGGCACGGCCGCCAGTCGCGACCTGGCCAGCCAGGATTACTCCAATGCCACGTTGTGGCTGAAACTGACCCCCGCTCACGCCAGCGACGACGGCACGGTGCTGCTGGAAACCGGCCAGGTGGTGGCCAGCAAGTTTGCGATCGAAAGTCTGACGCTGCAGGTCTGGGATGATGTCAACGTCACGGCCACCGGCCTGTTCGCGGCCGACGGCCAGGACGTCGCTGTACAGACCGACGGCTCGCTGCGGATCGACAGCGTGCTGGCTGGCGGCGACGTGCGGATCATCGCCAAAGGCGACGTGACCTTGGAGCCGCAGTCCGAGATCATCGCCCGCGCGGCTGGCTCGGACATCTACGTCGAGGCCGGTGGCGTGCTGCACGTGGAGCCGGATTCGGCGATTACCTCGGGTGCGGCCTTTGACACCAGCACCGGCACGCCGGTGCCGTACCTCACCGGCGCGCAATCGACGGTGTACCTGGTCTCCGGCCGCGAGATGTGGATTGGCGGCGCGGTGACGGCCAGCCGCAGCATGAACCTGGTGATGGGCGCCAAGCAGAACGACTTTGCCGACTACTTCGATACCCTGCCGGTCGACGAGCACGGCGATCCGCACGTCCTGACCGGCCAACGCGGCTTCGGCTTCCTGCTGACCGGCACGCTGACGACGCTGTCGGACGACGCGGATCTGGTGATCGAAGGCCAGGACGATTTGCTCGTCCGCGGCAACATCGACTTGACCGGCAGCGGCTCGGATCTGACGCTGCAGTCGGATACCTGGGTGTACTGGGAGGGCTTTGCCGAAGTCGGTGGGGACATCGCGGTTTACGGCGGTCTGGAGTACAGCGGTATTCTGCTGATCGATCACGACGGCGCGAATGCGGACGGAGCGAGCGTCTACGTCCATCCGACGTCCCGGCTGGTGACGTCCAACGCGAGGACCGACATCTTGATTCAAGGCTCGCAGGACGTGGATCTGCTGGGCGCGGTTGTCGCGGGCGGCAGCATCGGCCCGGCGGGCGTCACGTGGGCGGGCCCGGATTCGACGGTCACGGTGATCGCCGGGGAACAAGTCTACGTCGACACGGGCGTACTGGCAGCCAAGAGCGTCAGCGTGCAGGGCGGCGTCGCGGGCGCGGACGACGGACGGCTGAGCGTGGTGATCACTACGGCGGGCGGTTTGACGGCGGCCGGGCTGACTTCCGACGGCAGCGGCGGTCTGGTGCTCGTGCAAGCCGCGACGGACCTGCAGATCATGGGCAACCTGTTGTCCGGCGGCACGCTGTCGCAGACTTTCAACGCCCAGGGAATCCGGATCGGCGAGGCGTTCGACTGGTCGG
>CAIYOB010000964.1 GCA_903927685.1 uncultured Planctomycetaceae bacterium | reverse complement strand
GAATATACAGCTTGGGATCGGGGCCCGCCGCGGCCGGCGGCGCAACTCCGGTTGGCAGCGCCGGCACCTGGGGCACTGCGATCCCCACGATAACCCGCTGCAGCAGCGTCGCATCGGCGCTGGTGATCGAATTCGATCGGTTCAGATCCATCAGCAGCAGCGGATCCGCCAGGGGATAGGCGACCGCTCCGGTGCCGCTGCCGACAATGATCCGCTGTAAGATCGTTGTATCCCCGCTGGAATAAGCCTGGTTTCCGCTGGTGTCCCCGGCAAAGGCCGCGATGTGAATCGCGTCATCGGCCCGGGATGCACGCACTTGCGGAACGCTGTCTTCCACATGCAAGTTGCTGAGGTGCAGGACTTGCTTGGCGCCGTAGAACGCCGTATTGGGCACGGTGGCCGTGAATCGCCCCAGTTCGAGGCTGCCGGCCGTCGAACCGAACTCGCTGGCACTGCTGACAGTGATCCGGGCCACTCCGGGCGACGGACTATTGAAGACGGACGAGGCGCCTGGGATAACCGTCGAGAATCCCGTAATCGTCAACAGGGTCGGGTCATAGAGCAAATCGAGGTCGACTCCCGTGACATTTTGGCCCGTGCTGAGCGTCAGGGGGAACCCCGCGTCTGAGTTGGTCGGCACCCGGACTTCCTGTCCATAGCCGCGTGTGAAATCGGAGACGCTGACGAGCACGGCATCGGCCGGGGCGGCCGCAACGGCAAAGCTGCCGGTGTAGTCGTCCCCCGCCGTTCCGTCGCCGTTGCCGTCCAAGATGCTCCCCGCCGAAGTCGCGAAGCCGTTGGAGGCACTCCGCAAGAGGACCGTGTAGCTATCGGCTGGCAGTGGTCCACCGGTCTTGACAAAGGTCAACTTCTGGTTCGAACTATCCAGGATGACGGATCCAGCGATCGGGCCGACGGTGGCTCCGACGAGTGCGATGTCGGCAGGTCCCAGCGTCCCGCTCAGGTTATCGACGATATTCAGTAACGCCGGGTTGAACGCCATGCTGAACTCGACGTCAAAGCCCGAGTTCAACTGCCGCAGAGCGCTCACGGTGAGGGCTGCGTCGTCATTCCGAATGGTCCCCGGCGCCGGCGAGTTGATGATCTGTGCATTGGAGGCGTTCGCCAACATGACTAGGAAGCCTTCGTTCAGTTCGGGTATCGGATCACCCGCGACGTCGACAGTGATCGTCTTGGTGGTTTCGCCCGCGGCGAAACTCACCGTCCCACTCGGCAGCCTGCCCTCGGCAAAGTCCGCCGCGTTGGCCACGTTCAGTTCGTCGACGGCGACGGCCCAGTCAGCGGTCGTCGCGCCTGTGGTCAGGCCCCGACGGGTGATCGTAAAGGTGAACGGTGTCGGGCCGCTGTTCCCTTCGAGTTTGGCTGCATCTGCAGCCTCGATCTCCAGCGAGATATCGTCGTTCTGGATGGTACCCGTGGCTGCGGCTGTTGCGATCTGCGCGTTGACAGCATTTGAGAGGCCGACGGTAAAACCCTCGTCCAACTCGACGAGCGTGTCGCCGTTGACGGCGACCAGAATCGTGCGGGATGTCTCGCCGGCTGCGAATGTCACCGTTCCGCTGGGCAACACTCCGCCGACAAAGTCCGCCGCATCCGCCGGATTGGTTCCGCTGCCGCTGACGGTCCAGTTGACGGTCGTCGTGCCCGTCGCCACTCCCGCGCGGACGACCGTATAGCTGTATAGCGTCGAGGCGTCATTTCCCTCGGCTTTCGCCAGGTTCGCCGGCGTGATAGACACGCTCGTGTCGTCATTCCGAACCGTGCCCGTGGCCGCGGCGAAGGCAATCGACATATTGGAGGCGTTAGATAACGTCACGGCAAAGCTCTCGTCCAACTCGATCGCCGTATCGCCCGCCACGCTAAGCGTGATCGTTTCGGTGCTCGCGCCGATCTCGAGAGTCACCGTCCCGCTCGGCAGAGCCCCGCCCACAAAATCGGCCGCACTGGCCGGATTGGCTCCGGTGCCCGTCACGGCCCAATTCACCGTCGTCGCGGTATCTGTAGCCAACCCGGTCCGATCGACTTTGAAGGTAAACACGGCAGGGCCGCTGTGGCCTTCGAGTCGGTCGGCATCAAGGGGCGTGACCGTGATCCCCGGCGTCAAGGCCAAGTGCAGGGCGATGCTGCCGGTGCTGCTCTGGTAGCCGTCGACGGAAATCTGGTACTGCGTGTCCTTGGCGACCGGCCAGGCGATCAGGCTGGCAAGATTGGTGCCTCCATCGTCATTCTGGGCCAATTTGGTCAAGCTGCCAACGGCAGTCCCCGTGGCCAAGGTGAGGTACGTGTCGAAACTGCTGCTGTTGGTGTCCACGGTCACCTTGCCGGCGCTGGGCGCTGTCCAGGTCCACCAAGCGGAATTGACCACCCCACTTTGACTCACCTCGCCCGTCTCGGCGGTATAACCCACGTTTGTCCCGCTGACGCTCGCGGAAGCGGCCGCTCCCAGATTCGTTCGATTCGCGAAACTGTCATTCCTAACCGTGATCGTCAATGCCGCCGACGCCGTGTTGCCGGCGGGGTCCGTGGCTGCGACCGTGGCCGCATGCAGGCCGTAGGCCAGCGCTGGTGTGATCGTGTTGTCCGCCAGCCGCCAGGTACCGTCACCAGCGTTGACGGCAGCAAAGGTGGTGCCCGCGACCGTCACCTGCACTCGGGCGAACGGATCGTCGACAGTACCGCTCACCGGAGGTGTTGTGTCCCCCGTGGTGAAGTTGCTCGTTGCGACCGCCGGTGGAACGGTATCGGGACCGATCGAGACGGCGAATCCATCGTATCCGCCCACACTGGTGAGGGGCGCCACTCGGTCACCGACGTCGAAGCCGGCCGTACCGGCAAAGTAGCCGGCCAGGGCTACTCGGCCATCGGGAGCGATCGCCAGATCCTGGGCGACGTCGGTCTCGGTTCCGCCGTACCGCCGGGCGTCCAGTGCGGTGCCGTCGGGCGTCAGCGTCCAGAGGAAGCCGTCGAACGACCCGTTGTTGGAGCGAACGATCGCGCTGCGAGAGGCAGTCGGATCGAAATCCACAGGCCCGGCAAATTGCCCGATCACAACAAGATTTCCTTCCGGAGTGAGTGCCGCGCCGAGGCCTCGATCATCCGAATACCGGCCCCCGACGGTTTGCACCCAGACGAAACTGCCCGTCGTGTCCAATTTGACGGCAAATACGTCGAACGAGCCACTGCACGGCGTCTGTGTGTCCGCGGGCCCGGGATCGAAGTCCACGGTATCCGGGAAGGGGCCGGTCGCGTAGACATCCCCTTCCGGTCCTACCGCAAGCCCGAGCACAGGAGTCCAGCCTTGCCCCACGATCCCTTTGACCCACTGGAAGGCTCCGTCAGCGTTCATCTTGAGGATGAACCCATCCGTGCCGTTTGCCGTCAGGCGGTCACGTTCATCCGCGTAGGTATTAGCTAGATCGAAATCGGCAGGATCGTGGAACGAGCCACCGACATAG
>CAIYOB010000963.1 GCA_903927685.1 uncultured Planctomycetaceae bacterium | reverse complement strand
GATCTGGACCCCGTACCCGTTGCACGACGAGTCCGAAGGCGCCGCCGTCTGCGGCGACAATGGCTGGGTGGTGATCGGCAACAGCCGTTGGCGGGCGCTGGACCGCAAGGGCCAGCTGATCAGCGAATCGCGCGGCGGCGACGAAACCGTCGGGCATGTACGCAATTTCCTGGACTGCGTGCGCAGCCGGCAGAAGCCGAACGCCGACCTGGAATCCGTGGGGCATCCGTCCAGCCTGCTCTGCCATCTGGGCAATGCCGCCTGGCGGGCGGGCCGCACGTTGCGTTTCGATTCGCAGACCAACACGTTTGCGGGAGACGCCGACGCGAATCGCTGGCTAACGCGGCCCGCGTACCGGGCCCCGTGGCTGTTGCCCAAGATCGAGGAGCTATAGCGCCGATGAAGCCCAGGCGGAGGGAACGCCCGGAAACGCAGGGCGTCGAGTTGTATCGCTTGCCGCCGTCCAGCGAGCATGGCCTGCCGTTGGACGAGTTGACGCAGGCGTACGCCCAATTGATCGCCCGCGGCGACGACCCGTACACGCCCCTGCCGGATCCCGACGCCGGTCCTGCGGCGATCCTGGACGACGAACTGGAGCAGGGCGACGAGCCGGCCGAGGGCCAGGCGGACGTTGCGGAACCGCCGGATCCGGCCCTACCCGAGGCGGAATGCGAGGTCTCGCCGCGGACGATCCTGGAGGCGATGTTGTTCGTCGGGCATCCGGAGAATCAGCCGCTGACCAGCGAGAGAGTCGCTGCGTTGATGCGCGGCGTCCGGGCCCCGGAGATTGACGAGTTGGTGGTCGAACTGAACCGCACCTACGACGAGGAAGGCTGTCCGTACCGGATCGAGTCCGCTGGGGCCGGGTACCGCATGGCCTTGCGGGACGAGTTCCATTCCTTGCGAGATGTCTTCTACGGACGTGTCAAAGCGGCTAGATTGTCCCAAGCGGCGGTCGACGTGCTGGCGATTGTCGCGTACAAGCAGCCGCTGACCCGCGAGGAAGTGGATGCGCTCCGCGGCAAGCCGAGCGGCGGCCTGCTGTCGCAACTGGTCCGGCGGCAATTGCTCCGCATGGAACGGTCGCACGACCAGCCACGCATGCCGCGATTCTGTACGACCGACCGCTTCCTGCACCTGTTCGGCCTGCAGAGCCTCCGCGACTTGCCGCAATCCCCCGATTAACCAGGCAGCCAACATGTCCGCGCTCGAACAACGCATCGCCGATAATGTCGCTCGCGTCCGCCAGGCGATTGCCGACGCGGCCGCCCGTAGCGGCCGCCGGGCCGACGAGGTGACGCTGGTCGGGGTCAGCAAGTACGTCGGCGTGGCCGAGATCGAAGCCCTGCTCGCGGCCGGCTGTTGCGACCTGGGCGAGAGCCGGCCGCAAAGCCTGTGGGACAAGGCGGAACAGTTGGCCCAGCGTGCAATCCGCTGGCATTTGATCGGGCATTTGCAGCGCAACAAGGCGCGCCGCACCCTGCCGCTGGTGACCCTGCTGCACGCCGGCGACAGTTGGCGGCTGTTGGAAGCCGCGTCGCAGACGATGGAGCAAGTCGGCCGGGCACTCGATGTCTTGCTCGAAGTCAACGTCTCAGGCGACGCCACGAAAACGGGTTTCGTACCGGACGCGGTCGAGCCGCTGTTCCCGCAAATCGTCCGGTTGCCGCAACTCCGCGTCTGCGGCTTGATGGCCATGGCCAGCTGGGGCGGCACCCTGGACGAGGCCCGCCGGGATTTCGTGCGTTTGCGGACCTTGCGCGACCGCTTGGCCGCGGTCTGTCCGCCGGAGGTCTCCCTGGCCCAGTTGTCGATGGGCATGAGCGGCGATTTCGAAGTCGCCGTCGAGGAAGGGGCAACCCTGGTGCGGGTCGGTTCAGCGTTGTTGGAAGGAGTCGAGTCCTGATCGCCTTGCTGCCTCATCCCGAAGGCGTGCTGTTGCCCGTCCGCGCTCAGCCGGGTGCCAGATCTTCCGGCATCCGCGGCGAGCAGGACGGCGCGTTGAAAGTCGCGGTGACCCAGATCGCCGAGAAAGGCAAGGCCAACAAGGCCCTGGTGGCCGTCCTGAGCGACGCCCTGGACGTCCGCAAGTCCCAACTGGAACTCGTCTCCGGCCCCACCGCAGGCCACAAGCAATTCCTGGTCCGCGGCGTCACCGTGGACGGCCTGCGGCAGCGCATCGACGCCCTCTTGGCCGAGGCGTAACGAAAGCCGCCGGGAAGCCGTCTTCTGCGGCTGGCCCTAAAACGAGCGGGTAAGGCGATGGCGGACCGCCGGATGCGTGCTATAATCTCGCCGCAAGGCCCTGACGCCGAT
>CAIYOB010000962.1 GCA_903927685.1 uncultured Planctomycetaceae bacterium | reverse complement strand
GGAGCAAATCTTGAAGAAGCTGGAACAGTCCGCGATGACGCAGGCCAAGGCGAAAGTGAAACGGCGAGCGAAGTGATGCGACCTACGGGGCAAGGAGTCGGAAGCGGCGAACGGGCAACGGGTACGTGAACAGCAATGGCCAAGGCAACCAACTGGACAACGGTGGCGGAATCCAGGTTTCCCTGGGAGCGGGATGCGCTGGACTTCGTCCGACAGCGATTCCCCACCCACGAGCCGTACCGCGCCTGGTCCAACTTCGAGTTCATCGCCGACGACGGGAGTATCAACGAAGTCGATATGCTGACGTTCACTCCCCAGGGGTTCTTCCTGATTGAAATCAAGAGCCGGCCGGGCAGGCTGTTCGGCGATGCCGGAACCTGGACCTGGGAGCACGAAGGTCGGCTCTTTACCGACGATAGCCCGCTGATCGCGGCCAACCTGAAGGCCAAGAAACTGGCCTCGCTGCTCCAGCGGCAGAAGGCTTGCCAGAAGAAAGGCCGCATCCCGTTCATCGAGGCCCTCGTCTTCTGCTCAGCGCCGGACCTCAAGTGCGATTTGCAGGGCAATGCTCGGTTGCGGGTACGCCTGCGGGATCGGGCCGAGGAAGGTGAGACGCCCGCTCGGCCCGGCATCATGGCGGCCGTCACGCGCCGGGATTGTCCGGGACTTGAATCATCCCCCAAGGGCACGCACGACCGGCCCATGGCGCGGATGGTCAGCCAGGCGATGGAACAGGCCGGCATCCGTCCGTCGCAGCGGCACCGCAAAGTCAGCGACTACGTCCTGGAACAGATCGTCGGCGAAGGCCCCGGCTACCAGGACTGGCAGGCCGGCCACGCCACCATCTCCGAATCCAAGCGGCGGGTCCGCTTGTACCTGGTCCGTTGCGGAGCGACGGCCGGGGAACGCCAGACCATCGAGCGTGCGGCACGCCGGGAGTACCTGCTGTTGGACACGCTCCAACATCCGGGCATCCTGCGCGTCCACGGCTTCACCGAGCACGAGATCGGCCCGGCGCTGATCTTCGAGCACGATCCGCTCGCCGTCCGACTCGACCATTTTCTGGCCCAGCAGCAGGACAGACTCACCATCGGCGCCCGGCTTGACCTGGTCCGTCAGATTGCCGAGGTCATCCGCTACGCCCACGACAAGAAGATTGTCCACCGGGCCTTGTGTCCCCAGAGCATCCTGGTCACCGGCGTGGGCAGCGACCGGCCGCGGATCAAGGTTTTCAACTGGCAGGTAGGCTATCGCGAGGGGACCAGTTCATCCGGTGTGTCGCGGGCCGTGTCCGCAACCTCGCACGGCGAGTGGCTGGTGGAGGAATCCGGCACCGCGTACATGGCCCCGGAAGCCCTCGTGGACGACCAGTTGGGCGAGCACCTCGACGTGTTCTCGCTCGGCGCGATCGCCTACCACATCTTCTCCGGCGTGGCGCCGGCGCCCAGCGGACTGGAGTTGAGCAACAAGCTCCGCGAGACCAAGGGCCTCCAGATCAGCTCGGTGCTCAACGGCGCGGGCGAGGCCCTCCAGTTCCTGATCCAGTACAGCACGCACCCCGAAGTCCCCAACCGCATCGACACGGCCGTCGATTTCCTCAGCGGACTGGACGAAGTCGAAAACGAGCTGACCGCGCCCGAGCGGGATTACGTCGAGGACCCGACGCGAGCGCAGCAGGGCGATCTGCTCGCCGGCGGCTATCGGGTTGTCCGGCGGCTGGGTCAGGGCGCCTGTTCGGTGGTCTTCCTGGTCGAACGCGAGGGCCACGACTACGTGCTCAAGGTGGCCGGCGAGCCTGATCACAACGGGCGGCTCAAGGACGAAGCCGAGGTGATGGGCAAGCTCCGCCATTCGCGAGGCCATCCGCCTGGCGAACGAGCATGCCGGCACGATC
>CAIYOB010000961.1 GCA_903927685.1 uncultured Planctomycetaceae bacterium | reverse complement strand
GTGGTGGGCAAGTCGCTGAACTGGACGCATCGCAATCACCAGCGCATCGGCGTGGCGGTGGCGGATTCACCCAACGGCCCGTGGACACGCTTCGAGAAACCGGTCGTGGATACGACTCCCGGATTCTACGACGCACTGTGTTGCAGCAATCCCAGCGTGGCCGTGCCGCCCGGCGGTGGCGTGCTGATGGTTTACAAGGCCGTCGGCGACAAGGGCAAGATGCCCTTCGGCGGGCCGGTGTTGCATTGCGTGGCCACGAGCGACAGCCCAACCGGCCCGTTCAAGAAGCACCCGAATCCGATCTTCGTGAAAGAGGGCGTGCATTTCGCCGCCGAGGACCCGTTCATCTGGCGTAGCACGGACCGCTACTGGGCCGTGGTGAAAGACAACGCCGGCCACTTCACCAAACGCGGCTATTCCCTCGCGCTGTGGGAATCCGCGGATGGCCTCGACTGGAGACTGGCAAAGCACCCCCTTGTCGCCACGCCGGAAATTAACTGGGCCAACGGTCGGCAGCAGAAACTCGACGCGCTGGAGCGGCCGCAACTGCTGTTCGAGAACGGTCAGCCCATCGCCCTCTTCTGCGCCGCAGCCGATGCCAAAGGCCGCGAAGGCAGCTTCAACCTCCAAATCCCACTCACGCCGGCCAGATGACATTCAGCGCGTCCCATTCCGTGGCGGCGTGTCGGCAGACCGCCGCAGAACTTTTTCCGAGAGCACGACGGCGCTCTTCCGAGCCGCCGCTGCCAGCGCGTGGCGGATATAGAGCCAGAGGATCCTTTTCCCGCCATGCCCGAATCGTGGCCGGGGTGGTGGCCTGTCTGGCCGGGCTGTTGGATTTCGCCGCAGTGGTCAACGCCCAGACGAACGGCGAGGAAGCTCTGTTGTTCAGCTATTTCCGCCGCAACGGCCAGGATGGCGTCCATCTGGCCATCAGCACGAACGGATTGAACTTCGTCGCGCTGAATGGCGACAAGGCCATCTTCACCCCGCCGCAGTGGCCCGGCCAGAACCTGACGCGCGATCCCTCGATTCTCCACCGCGAAGGCGTCTTCCGCATGGTTTGGACGTCGCACTGGAAGGGCCGCGTCTTCGGCTGCGCGGAATCGCGCGATCTCGTGCATTGGTCCGAACCGGAACAGGTCCGCCCCTTTTCCGAATCACTGTCCCCAGAAGACCAGCCGGACAACGTCTGGGCGCCCGAGATTCATTGGGATCCGCTCCAGCGGGGCTATTTCATCCTCTTCGCCAGCACCACGCCGCGCGAGCGGAACGATGACGACGACAGCAACAACAACGGGAAGCGTGGCTCGCAGTATGACAATCGCGTGTTCATCACCCGCACGAAAGACTTCCTTACCTTCACGCCCGCGCAGAAGTTCTTCGACCGCAATTTCGCCTCCATTGACGCGGTGATGCGCCGCGACGAGGCGAGCCAGCGCTGGGCGATGGCGATCAAGTGTTCGCGCGACGAAACGCTGCAGACCAGGCCCGGCCGAAATCTCTGGCTCACGTTTACCGGCCTCGACTTGGACCATCCCGATTTCTCGCCGCTGGAAGGTCCGATTGCCGGCAACCACTCGCCGATGTTCAGCGATCCCGCGCCGCGCAAGTCCATGGCGGAAGGTCCGTCGCTCCTGCACTGGCAGGATCGTTGGCTGCTGGTGTGGGACGAACCGGCTGGCGGCGGTTTGCAGCTCGCCACCTCACCGGACTTGAAAGCCTGGACGCACCTCAAATCCGCCACGTTTCCGCCGCACGCCCAGCACGGGACGCTCTTTGTCGCGCCTCGCCAAGCCATCGGGTGGTTGACGAAACTCCCTGCCGCCAGTACAACAAAGCCATGAAGACTCCCCCCAGAACAGCCACCATCTTGCTGCTCGCCGCGGGGGTGACCGGACAGCGTGTCAGCTTCTTGTATCCATGAAGATAAAGCAGCCAATTGTGTTGTTGTTGGCCTGGGCGCTCGCGGCGGCCAATGCCGCGTCGGTGACTCCAACAGCCGAACCGCCCCAGCCGAGTCTGATTGGCGGCGCAAAATGGAAGGCGGATTACGGCTTTCGGAAGAAGGCCGTGCGTGCGGCGGATTTGGGTCTTCAACCCAAACAGGTGCTGATGTTTTCCGACTACCCAGCGCCGTCCAGCAAGGATGCTTGGAACCCGTTCTCCTTTCATGAGCGGTGGCTGGTCCATGCCATCCAAGGCATGATCAATCGGACCGAACCATTGGTCTGGATTGGGCCGGACGGGATGTTGAGGAAATACTACCAGGAGCAGCGCGGTTATTCGTTTGTGGACCGCCGGTCGGAGAGCTTCGCGGAGTTTTTGAAGCGGTTCGCGCCGCATTTCAATGGAGTCATTGTCTATGCGGAGCAGCCGTCCGATTGCGCCATGCTGGCGTTCAACCTGGCCAACCAGAATTTCTGCCTGCCGGTTTCCGAGACGATCTATCAGCAGCATCGGGAGGCCTTGGATCGTTTGCCGATGATCTTGCGGATTGGCGGTCCCGGCATCAACCGGCGGATGGTCCATGACTGGCTTGTGGCGAATCTGCTGCCTCGTTGCGACCGGCGGAGCGCATTCAGCGTCAACCAGGCTTTTCCGGACAACTCCCTTCCGAACGGGGAATGTTCATGGGATGCGTGCGGGGACATTCCCTTTCGATTCGGAAGCTTCATCTTCAATCTGTCGGGTTTGCCGGACTACGCTGGCCAGGCGGAGGAGTTCAGATGGTTTCAGAACATCATGGAGGGACTCAAGGCGCCGGCGATGATCTTCGGCTGGAACACGGCGGAAGCAGTCTATAGCGCCTACGGTCACACGATGGGGCATTGTCAGAATGCCGGGAACTCGTCATTCATCGCCAGCGTGCCGTCGCGGGGACAATTCCCGTTCAAGCAAGACACCCGGCCGCGGATTGATAGGCCGGAGAAGAATGTCTATGTGGCCTTCGTTTCGAATGAAGGGGACACGCTGCGCCTGTTTGCGAATGGATACTGGGGCGCGTGGCAAAAGCCGGAGCGCGGCGCCGCGCCGATGAACTGGGCGATCTGCCCGGCGTATGTCGAATACTTCCCGACCCTGTTCGAATACTACTACGAGACCAGGACCACCAACGATTACTTCTGCATGAGTCCGACCGGCGCGGGCTATGTTCACACCGACCTGATGCCGCCCGCGCAGGTGGATGTCTTCTTGCGGGAAACGGAGCGCTTGTCGAGGGACTACCTGGACTTGCACGAGATCATGGCCTGGGGCTGCAACAACCTCGATGTCTGGCAGAAGATGGCGGCCCAGCCATCGGTGCGAGCCATCTTCCCCAAACCCAATGGCGGACCGGACCAAGGGCGCTTGTTTCACATCGAGGCCGGGGCAAGGCGCGTGCCGGTGTTGCGCGAGGGTTTCGGCCACTACTGGATTACGCGCACGCCAGCCTGCAACCATGACCAGCAAGAGCAACTGACGCCGTCGGCGTTTGCCACACAGTTGCAGGATCTCCA
The DNA here is from genome assembly GCA_903927685.1 of uncultured Planctomycetaceae bacterium. The sequence continues at coordinate 4,947 of CAIYOB010000961.1, read as the reverse complement.
TGCCACACTGGAGAAACCGGCGTTCTTCATCCTCTACTCGCTGGAAGGCGACGCCCCGCGAATGATCAAGGAGATGCAAGCGTTGCTCGATCCGGCCCGCGTGCAGATCGTGGACCTTTGCACCTTCTCGCATTTGCTTCGGCAAACCCCAGCCGATTTTGCGGATACTCCCCGCGAGGCCGACGTCGCCAGCCCGGTTCTGCTGACACCGGAGTTGATTCGCGAGCCTTCCGTGTGGAAGCCTGTGAACGGAGCTAGAGTGACTCGCGTGCCGGAAGGATTGAAGATCGAACTGGTCAACCAAACCTGGGGCGGAATTTCTCTGACGAACGTCAAGGTGCCGACGAACACCACAGGCCTGACCGTTAAGACCGCCGCCGTCACGAGAGGCCGGTGGGAACCGCGGTTGACCGGGCTGCATGTGAACAAAGCCCGCCCGGACAACTCCAGCATGTTTGTGGGCATCCAAGCGACGTGCCTGAAGGACGGTCCTTACCCCGGCGGCGTGTATCGCTCGGACTTTGATCCACGGGTCATCGCCAAGATTCGACGCGGGGAAATCCTTCCCCAAATCCAGTTGATCTTCTCCGACGCAAAGCCGGGAGACTACATGGTGATTTCGAAACTCGAACCGCATTCAACAACCTCCGCTGAACCGATAGGCATCCAAAAGCAATAGCCTCTCAGTTTGCGTCCCGCATCGCCCCGTTGTGCTTGGCCTTAGTGTCCTGCCCAACGGCCCCCAGCTTTGCGGAATCTCCCATCGATCCCATCTTTGAAAAGCCAGCGCCCGTCACCATGTCGGTCCTAGCGAAACGGAAGTCCACTGCATCACCGCAAAAGGCAATGGCCTCGACGGACGGCTCATACTGAAGTATACCTTCGAGCGCCGGCCCGTTGCCGTGGATGTCGGACAGGATCAACAGGGCCATGGGCAGAACCAGGAACTCACCTATGTCCGCACGCCCTCCGATAGCGATTGCTGAAAGGAGGAATGCTCGGAGCGCAACACCCGGGCAACCATCAGGCAACTCGGCAGACAACTTTCGGCAGACAACTTTCGCACGGATCTGGAGCGAGCCGCCGGACGCGAGGTCCTTCGAACGGCGGCTCGCACTCGTTCCCCGTCCTCGGCGAAAGTCTCGAAACCTGCTACTTCGGGATGATGCGCAGGTTCGCATACTCGCCGTCGAAGACGCCGACCCACAGTCCGACCCCGCCGGCTTCCCGGTCGGTCAAACGATCCACGACGAGTCTGGGCTCCTGAGCGTCGTTGACGAATGCACGAACGGTCTTTGCCGTCACCTCAATCCGGGCATGGAACCAACCGTCCGGGTCCGGGACCGGGTTCACGGCGTGCTCGTAGACGCCCGGCGAATTCTCGCGCAGCTTCTGCCAGGGGTGCTCCGGCAGCGAGGTGTACTGCACGGCTCGGCTGCGAAAGGGGGGGATCCGCTTTGAAATTGAAGGGGCGAAAGTAGACCGTCTCGAAGGTCGTACCATCCGTCGCGTGAAATGTCACGCCCAGGAAGCTGTGTTGACGCACGTTGCGGCCTTTGAGATCGACCTCGATCGTTCCTTCCCGAAAGGTCAGCCCCTCGACCAGCGCCAGACCGGCCGTCTCGACCTTGCCTGGATCACCTCCCTTGGCCTGCAAGCGGACGAACTGCTTGCCGGCCTCCTGGCCGAGTTGTGCCTCGGCGTTCACCAGTCTCCACGTCTTGCCGTCACTGATCTTTCCCCGGTCCGGGGTGACGGTCTGTTCCTGAGCGTGACCGGTCCCCATCAAGAACAATCCGATTGCGAACGCCAAACTCCAAGAGCCGATTTTCATCTTTCCCTCCAGTCTCCATAGATTGTCTTACGAACTTTCCCAGGACGCCCGTACGACGGACCTTCTGGCCCGTCTGGGATTCCGCCTTCTCGACGGCCTCGGAGGGCCGTCGTGCATCCTGCCACTCAGTCGCTCTCCCCCCAGACCTTGGGTGATTTGAACCCGGGTACAGCCGGAGCGACCTTGGGTGCGGCCGCTGACCGGGCGTAGCTGTCGAGCCGGGCTCGAAGTTCCTGGACCTTCTCCGGCTGTGAGTCGGCGAGGTTTGATTTCTCGTAGGGGTCTTGGGCGAGATTGAACAATTCGACGCGGTCCACCGCGTCCGCCTGCTCCGCATTCCAGCCCACCACGCGTCCCGTGGCCGGGTCCTTGCCGTCGTTATGTTCGCGGGTGCCGTTGAGCACCAGCTTCCAGTCTCCACGGCGAATGGCGCCGGCCAAGGGAGTGGCATTGAGCAGGATCTCGTCGTGGGTCGAGGGCTTCCCGGAAGCGATGGTCTTCCAGGCGTCGCGGCCGTCCACCGGCAAAGGCTGCTGCCAGGACGCCCCGGCCAATTTCAGAAGCGTGGGATACCAGTCGACGACGTGCAGCGGCTGGTTCACGACGGAACCAGCCGGGATGCGGCCCGGCCAATTGGCCTTGGTGTTGAGCATCCCATTGCGGCAGCCTGTGCGCCGGCCTATTCTGACGAGAGGGGAAATCAACTTACCGGGCAGAAGTGGGTGACGGGGGACAAGGCGGATGGACTTTCAATCACCACGGCAACAGTCCACCTGGGCGTGTTTGGTCGGACTCGTGCTCTGGTTATGTGGCTCGGTATCCGCCAAGGCGGCCGAAGGGACGGAAGCCGAACGGGACGGGAACGCAGATCAGCGGTTTCCGGCCACCAATTTCGTCATCGACGTGCGCAAGCCGCCCTACAACGCGAAGGGGGACGGGCAGACCGACGACACGGCCGCGATCCAGCAGGCGCTCAACGACATCATGGGCCTGCACAAAATCCTATACTTCCCAAACGGCATCTACGTTGTCTCCGCAACCCTCCACTGGACGAACAAGAACAGCAACCAGCAGACCGCGTACGGGTTCAACTGGGTGCAAGGCCAGAACCCGCTCAAGACCGTGATCCGGCTGAAGGATGATACGTTCACCGACCCCGCCAAGCCGGAAGCGATCATGTGGTGCGGCGGGTTCGGTTCGGCCGACTGGTTTCACAACTATGTCCAGGACGTGACGTTCGATGCCGGGCGCGGCAACCCCGGCGCGATCGGACTCCAGTTCTACTCGAACAACACTGGTGCGGTGCGGAATGTCGAGATCATCTCGCAGGACGGCCAGGGCGAAATCGGTCTCGACCTCGGGCACCGCGACATGAATGGGCCGTTGCTGGTGCGGCGGGTAAGCGTCAAGGGGTTTCGCCGTGGCGTCGTCACGGCGCGAGCGGTGAACAGTCAAACCTTCGAACACATCAAGCTCACGGGCCAGACGGAGTTCGGCCTCGACAACCACGGGCAAGCCATCAGCATCCGGGGATTGACGAGTGATAATGCCGTGCCTGCCGTCCGGAGCTACGGCGCGTTGTCGCTACTGGAAGCAACGCTCGCGGGCCGCGACGGCGCGACAGAACGGCCCGCCATCGTCAACTACAACGGCGGCCGCCTGTGGCTCCGCGACATCACCACCACGGGCTACGGGCGGGCGCTGGCCGACGTCGCGACGCCGGACTATTTCGCTGCGCTCCGAATCACGGGTGCGGACAAGGCCGGCAGCGAAGGGCCAAAGATCGCAGAGTATTTTTCACACGATGCAACCAGCCCGTTCGGCGGACCGGCGAAGTCGCTACGTTTGACGGTCGAAGAGACGCCCGACGTGCCCTGGGAGGATCCGAAGACCTGGGCCGTGGTCGACGCCTTTGGGGCCGACCCGACCGGCGACAAGGATTCGTCCGCCGCCATCCAAAAGGCCATCGACTCGGGCGCCGCGACCGTGTTCTTCCCAGGCTCGTACGTCATCGAAAAGCCGGTCACGATCCGCGGCAAAGTGCGGCGGTTGCTCGGCACTGGCGCCTGGATCGACTACTACGGCAAGTCCAAGCCGGATTTCATCGTCGGCGAGGGCGACGAGAACGTGATCGTGATCGAACACTTCTCGCCCATCAACGGCGGGATTGAGGTGAACACCCATCGCACGGTCGTGTTCCGCAGTGTCGAAACCCGGATCACCCACAACGGGAAAGGCCGGTTGTTCCTGGAAGACGTGGCGACCGGTGACTTCCAGCTTCGCCCCGGCCAGCGGGTGTGGGCGCGGCAACTGAACGTCGAGAACCAAGGGACGCACATTACGAACCACGGCGGCGATCTTTGGGTTCTCGGGTACAAGACGGAACGCGGTGGCACACTGGTGCATACCAAACGCGGAGGGCGGAGTGAGATTTTCGGCACGTTCAGTTACACGACGACGGCCGGCACCCTGGCCCCGATGTTCGTGACTGACGACGCCGCAGTCTTCGCGTTCTTCAACGAGGTCTGTTACTCCGGCGACCCGTTCGCGACGCTGATTCGGGAAACGCGCCAGGGGATTACCAAAGAAGTCAAGCGTGGCGCCGGAACGGTCACGCCGTACATTGGCGTGCCGGGCGCGAAGTAGTTGCTTCAAGGTTTCGGGCCGTTCGAGGAACCCTTGGGCAATTTCGTCCCTCGCGTCAGGCCGAGTTGTCGGCGCGACGGAACGGCATCCACCAAATATCGCGGATCTCTCCAGGAAATCTGCCGACTCCCAGCACCTGTGCTCGGAATTCGACGGTGACTGCCGCAACTCTCCAGGGGAATCGCCTGCCGACGAATTGGCACGGCGGTTGCTCCCTTCTTCACTGGGACAGACGGTGGAGCCCGGAACCGAGAGGAGGGCAGGCACGGGCGTGGCGATGCCTCGGGGGACCTCAACCCCGGGGCATCGTTTTTTGGTCGCGGAGGAGCGTTACTGAGCGGGGTGTACGTTGGCGAACGTCTCCGGGAAGAGCGTCCGGCGAGGACTCCCCTCGATCGAGCCCGTGGCACGTTGGTTGCGGGCGGTCCCACGCTGCAGGGCACATTCCCGGAATGGAAGCAGAAATC
>CAIYOB010000960.1 GCA_903927685.1 uncultured Planctomycetaceae bacterium | reverse complement strand
GATGCCGTACACGTCCTTCTGGCTGCGCGCGGCCAGCTTGTTCAACGCCGGGTTGGAGGTCAGGCAGTTCTCCAGGTAGCTCATCTCGAACACGTCCTGCGTGTCGCCGATGATCTCGCCCAGGTTGTAGATGTCGGCCCGATTGGCCAGCATGTCCGGGATCCGGAACGTCTCGCCGCTTTCCGTATACGGATTGCCGGCCATCACGACGCAGACCTTGCGGCCCCGCAAGTCGTAGGTCCGCGTGCGGCCCCTGTAAACGCCTTCGATCTTGCGCTGGGCGTCGCATAACGAGATGAACTTCTGCAGGAACTCGGCGTGGCAATGCTGGATGTCGTCCACGTACAGCATCACGTTGTCGCCCATCTCGAAGGCCAGGTTCAGCCGCTCCAGTTCCTCGCGGGCGGCCGCGTTGGGCGCTTCGGCCGGATCCAGCGACGTGACCCGATGGCCGATGGCCGGGCCGTTGATCTTCAGAAAGATCAGCCCCAGCCGGTTGGCGATGTACTCCATCAACGTGGTCTTGCCGTATCCGGGCGGCGAAATCACCAACAGCAGGCCCATCCGGTCCGTGCGTTTCTGCTCGCCGGCCACGCCGATCTGCTTGGCCAGGTTGTCGCCGATCAGCGGCAAGTAAACTTCGTCGATCAGTTTGTTGCGGACGAACGACGTCAGCACGCGAGGCCGGAACTCCTCCAGTTTCATGTCGTCGCGGGCGGCGTCGACCAGTTCTTTCTTCCGCCGGATGAAGTCGCGGTACAAGGGGACGACGCGGCGCTCGAACTGGTCCAGCTTGAACATGAACCGGTTGTAGTTCAGGTGATAGCGTCCGCCGGAGGTCACGGGGTGGGTGCCGGCCAGTCCCGACAGCTCCCGCGTCACCTGTCCATCGACGATGCGCTCGGGGGCCTGTGAACCGTCCAGCAGGCAGGCCGCCACTTCGTCCACGTACTCCCAGTCGTCGGGCTGCGTCTCCGGCCGCGGTTCCAGAAACGCTTCGACCCAGTCCCGCAGCAGGAGCACGCGATCGACCGGCGCGGCCTGGACAGCGTGCAGCGAGGCGGCGAACGTGTCCGCAAAGTCGTGCTGCTGCAAGTGCCGTTGAAAGGCCGCGGCCAGATCGGCGGCGCGGCGGCTGAGGATGAGTGGTTCGGACTGGCCCTCCTCCGGCCCGCCTTCTCGACGCGAGGGAGCAGCTGCACCGCGGCCGGTCAGTTCGCAGAACAAGTACTCGGCCGCTTCATCGACCAGAAAGTCCGGGTACAGTCCTGTGTCCGCCGCAAAAGCCGCCAGCATCGTCCGCAGGCCCGCTACGTATTGGGCTTGGGCGGTGGCGTTGGGGAACAGCCGCACGACGGTGCCAAAGCCGCGCAGCGTGGCGGCCATCCGCTGTTTGGCGGCCGGGTCGCCGAAGTGCCGCCAGAAGACGCGCGCCATGGCCCGGGCTCGCGTCTGGAACCGCAGCAGCCCGATCGTGGTCTTCATCTCCAGCAGGGCCCGCAGCAGGATCGCCGCGTCGTGATCGTGGACGCCTTTCGAGTAGCCTTCCTCGTAACGCGGCCCCATGAATTGCTGGACGTGAGCCGTCAGTTGCTGGGCGTCGCAGGCCAGCAGATCTTTCGCGGTCAAGCTGGCGGCAAGGGGGCGGGAGTTTCGTTTGGGGTGATCGTTCTGGGGGCTCGCTGCGCTCGACCCCAGCCACCCCGGTCCGGAGTCGCTTTCGGGTTGAGCGCTGCCCTGCCGTTCGCCGTGCCAGCCGAAAGCGGCTCCCGCACCTTCGGCTACAGGCCGGCACAGCTCCTCCAGGACTTGAAACGCCAGGTACTCGGCCCGGTACACGTCGCGGTTTTCCGAGACGATTTGTTGGTCCCAGACTTCGCGCGTGGCCAGCAAGGCTTGGTCGTCGATCGGCTCGAAGAAATTGGTGCCCGTCAAGTGCAGCAGCAGTTGGCCATCGCGGAGGACGGTGGTCAAGTCGAGCGGCTGCGTGTTGACCGAGAAGCGATGCCGGCCCAGGCGGATCACCATCTCGCCTTCGACGAACAGCTCCTGCCGGTCCTTGAGTTGCCGGACGGCGTCCTCGCGGACGGTCTTCAGGCGGCTCTGGATGTCGTCAGCCTTGACGGTGTCGCCCAGTTCCTGCAGCTGAGCGACCAGGCCGCGGACTTTTTCGATCATCAGGTCCGAGGCGAAGTAGCCGTGGATGTCGTTGATCGACGACAGCGTTTCGACGCGGGACTTGATGCCCTTCAAGATCCGCTCGGCGGCGCTCTGCAGCGCGGCCGTGCGTTGATTCCGAGCTTCGATCAGTTGGACCTTGCGGCTGTCGAACGCGTTGTAGACCTCTTCGCGTTTCTCGGTCAGTTGGAGGACAAATTCGTCGAACTCGGCGAACCGACCTTCCAGTTCCTCGATCTGGACCATCAGCTTGGTCAGGAACTCGTCGCATTTCTCCGGGCTGTCGGAGACATCCTGGAAATTGACGACGCTCTGGTTCAACAACCGCAGCTGCGAATTGAACTCGGCCACGCCCTCGACCGACAACAGCTCCTTCGTCTTGCGTTTGAGTGCCGCCCGGGCCGTGTTGACCTGGGCGAAGATGGCCGAGATGTTGTCGATGATCGTGATCCGGTGCGTGGCATCGTCGATCTTCAGGTTGCTGACGATCTCGATCAGCATTTCCAGTTCCGTGGCGCTGGCCGTCACGTCGGCTTCCAGTTGCCGGGCATCGGCGACGCGTTGCAGGACGTCGATCTTGGCGGCATCGTCCCGCACCCGCTGCTCGTAGGGCTGCAAGGCGGCCGGCTGCAGCAGGAACTGGACGCAGCGGTGGGCCAGGCGATCGGCCTGTTCGATGATCTCCTTCTCCAACGCTTCGATCCGCGGCAGGTCCGAGTAACGCAGGTCGCGCAAGGCGATGGTTTCGCCCCGCGAACGCCGCAGATCCGCCAACGAGCTGACGAAATCGTTGACGTGCTCGAACCGCTTGCGGCGGATTGCCGCCAAGATGTCATGGACTTGCTTTCGGACGCGTTCGGTTTCGGCCGCCGTGTTCCGCTTGACCCGCACGACTTTCTCGAATTCGTCGATCGCCGCCGTCGCGGCGTTGCGGATCTCGCCCAACGTCTCGCCGAGCGAAAAGCAGTCCGGGCTGCTGACCCAGAAATAACTGTCCTTGACGTCGCTGGCCAGCTTGGCCAGGTCAACGAACAGATTGGCGTAGGTGTCCTCCTTGGCGATCAGATTCAGGACTTCGTGGCACTCGGCCATGCCGCGGACCAGGTCGCGATTGCCGACCTTGTACAGGAAGGAGTCCGTCTTGGTGGCCGTGACGAAATCCGGACCGACGTAGGGCGTCTGCCAGATCTGCAGCGCGTGGTGCTTCTGCGGTTCGGCTTGAGCTTGAAAGCAAACCAGTTCCCCGCCGTGGAACAGCGTGGCCCCGTGACAGCGAAGCGGCGTCTCGACCGCCTGTTCGATCAAGTTGTACCGCAGCAGGACATGGTCGCCCGAATCGCGATTGTAGAAGACATACAGGAAATCTTCGCCGTTGGGGGCCGCCAGCCGCCGCTCGAACAGCATATCGGTCAGGCCGCCCTCGAAGACCTTGTATTCCCCGGTCTGGAGGTAGTAGCCGTCGGCGAAAATGATCCCGTGGTCGTCGGGCAGCAGCACACAGGCATGCGCGATCGAATCCAACCGCATCGCCCGCTGGACTTTCTCGCTGTAGACGATATAGCGAAAGGCGGTCTCCTGGTACGGACGGATCTTCAGCAGGATCAGGTTGCCGACCAGCGCGTAATAGACCTCGGCGTCGTCCAGCGTCTGGTCCTTGTTCTCGACCTCCTCGGCATAGATCCCCGCGCCGCTGTCCGTGTTGTTCTCGACCTTGATCGTCAGATCGCCGCCTACGGTCTCGACAAAGACCCGCTCCTGGATCGAGATGTGCGGGTGCATGCCGGTGCGATGCAGGTCGCGGGTCGTGCGAATCCAGTCGAACTCGTGCTGCGGAGGATAGCGGAACTCGTGATCGCTGCGGTTGTCCTGGTAGACCAGTTGCTCGCCCTGCAACGCCCACTTGAACGTCTTGATGTCCGTCGGATTCGGGCCGACGCGGAAGACCATGAACAGGTGGGGCCCGAGGATCGAGAACTTGGCGAACGTCGCGTGGCGGTAATAGCGGTAGATCTCCTTAAAGTCCCGCTCGAACCGCGGATCGGCGATCAGGTCCAGCTTGTGCTGGGCGAACGTCCGGTCGCGGAATTCGTACACGGCGAACACGTCCGACAGGGCGGTCTCGGTCTTCAAGCCCAGGTGGACGTTGTAGCCGAAGATGAAGCGGTTGCCGATCGCGACCATGTCCCGCGGGACGCAATTGTGGTCGGTCGTGATCCGCTCGGTGCTCAGTAGCCGGGTCTCGATCGTCCCGAAGACCTGGCGACGGGCCTCGTTCAATCGCTCCAGGCGGGCGCGCAGTTCCTTGGCCTGCTGGTTCAGCCGGCCGCGGATGATCTCGTACGTGCTGCCTTCCAGCGCGGCGGGCGGCGCGGCTTGGTTCTTGTCAGCCTCTTGAGCCATGGGGCGGCGTCCTCAAAATGCTAGACCTTGGCCCCGGCCTGGACGTCCGCTACTCTCTTGCTCGACAGGCCCAGGTTCTTGACCGTGTCGAACAAGCGGGCCAGTTCGCTCCGCGTCTCGTCGCTGTCGGTCAGGCCCATCATCTTGACCAGCAGGGCGGCGACGGTCAGGTCCTTGACGTCGCCGGCGCTCAGGTTGAACTGGGCGATCAGTTGCTCGAGCTTCTGCCGGAAGTATTCGGGGTTGCCGTTGAAGAACGTGTTCTTGACGTCGGTCAGCGTTTCGCTGCTGTGGACAAAGCGATCGACTGCCTTGCCGCCCTTGACCGCTTCGACGATCTTGTCAAAGAAGGTCGTCTCGCCGCCGACGATATCGATGCGGGCGTTCCTGAGGGCCTCGCTGACGATCCGCGACTGGGCCTCGGCGATCTCCTGCTGGGCGGCGATGGCCGCAATCTCAATGTCCTTGTCCTTGTTCAGCCGCAGTTTGAACTCCTCGTGTTCCTTGCCGACGCCGTCGAACAGTTTCATGGCGTTGGCCTTTTCCTCGATGCCCTTGGCCTCGCTGCGGAACTTCAATTCCATCACGGTCGCTTCGGCCGTGCCGTCTTTCTCCTTGGCGGTCGCCATCGCTTCGACGCCCTTGGCCTCGGCGACGGATTTCCGTTCCAGGACCGTGGCCTCGGCGGTGCCCTGCTTCTCGATCGCTTCAGCCTTGACCGTCATCACTTTGGCTTCGGCCAGCCCGGTCGCCGCTTCGTCGGCCGTCTTGGCTTCGGCCAGCATCTTGGTGGCCTGCATCTGCCGCTCGGCGGCCTGCCGGTCGGCGTCGGCTTCGATGACGATCTGTTCGGACTTGAGCGAGGCGGCCTGCTTGGACGCTTCCGCGGCCTTGACCTGCTTGATCAAGGCTTCCTGGGCCTGCATTTCGGCCTGGGTGACCTGGACGCGTTTCTGCCGGTCGGCGCCGGCGAACTGCTGCGTGTCCTTGATGCGTTCTTGTTCCTCGACCACCGACCGCTCGACGGCCACGCGTTCGCGGATCACTTCCTGGATATTTCGCTTCTCGGTTTCGACGGCCTTATCCTTCTCGATCTGGGCCAACGAGACGACGCGTTCGCGTTCGGTCGCTTCCAGTTCGCGGTCTTTCTGCACGCGTTCGATTTCCACGCCGTCCGTGCGCTCCTTGTTCCGCATCGCGACGATAATTTGGCGATCGCGATTCTCTTCGGCGGTCCGGACTTCTTCTTCGGTCCGGATGCGAGCCTGCTCCGCCTTCAGCCGCTCTTGTTGCTGGACGATGTGGGCTTCGGCCTGTTGCCGGGCGGCGATCTCGGCGATCTCGCGTTTCTGTTTTTCTTCCGCTTCGATCTGCTGCCGTTCGAGCACCAGGATCGCTTCCCGCGCTTCAACGTCCTGCTTCTTGATCGTCTTTTCCTTTTCCCGCCGGATTTCGTTGGCCAGGATGTGCTCGCGGGACGTCAGTTCGGTGATCTTCTTGATGCCCTCGGCGTCCAGGATATTCTGGGGATTCATCATCTCCAGCGGCGTCTGCTCGAGGTAGTCGATCGCACAGTCGTCGAGCTTGTAGCCGTTCAGGTCGGTGCCGATGACCTTGATGATCTCTTCCTTGAACTTGTCGCGTTCCTCGTACAGCTCCTCGAAATCGAATCGCTTGCCGACCGTCTTCAGGGCTTCGGAGAACTTGGCGTCGAACAATTCAATCAGGGCTGGCTGTTCCGAAGCGCGGCGGCAGCCCAGCGATTGAGCCACTTGCAGGATGTCTTCACGCGTATTGTTGACGCGGACGAAGAAGGCGACCTCGATGTCGGCCCGGATGTTGTCCTTGCAGATCAGGCCCTGTTCGCCCTTGCGGTGAATCTCAATCCGCTTGACCGACAGGTCCATCTTCTCCCAGCGGTGGACCACCGGGATGACGACGATCCCGGCCCCCGTGACCGCTTTCAGCCCGCCGTAGCCGGAACGGATGATGGCCTCTTCGGGGCCCACCTTGCGATAGAATCGCGAGGCCAGCAGGCCGATGGCGAGCAGACCGAAGAAGACGGAGCCGATGGTTACCGCAGCGATGAAGAGGAACTCTGTGTTGATCGCTTGGGCCAGAATTGCCGTATGCATGCCTACACCTCAGGTTGTGCTTTCTCGATGAAGTAGACGTTCTTCTCCGGGTCAAAATCGACGATCACCGCCGGCTCGCCTTTAGCCAGCGGAGTTTCTCTTACACGCACGTTCAACAGCAACGGAGCGGCCTCGGTCGGCACCTGGGCTTGTCCAAAGGTCGAAGTCACTTGGCTGGTCGTAATCTGGCAGGGGCGTCCGATCAGGTCCTCGGCGCGATTCGGTTCGACGGGCTCGAACTTGTCCCGCAACGGTTGCGTCAGGACCTTGGCCGCCAGGACGCCGATCGCCAGGTTGCGGACGGTGTACTGGGCCGCGTAGAACAAGCTGGTCCGGGTTTCCGGATCGTCCGCCAGGCGGTCCAGCAGCAACGTCACCAGCCAGTAAGCGATGGCAAATACGCTGGCCCAGACCACCAACGGCACACGGCCGATGTTCAGGAACCGGAGCACGACGAGACCGACGCTCAGCGAGGTGTCGAGATCCGGTTCGCTGTTCAAATCGAGGTCAAAGTCGAACAGGTCCCAATCCAGTCCGGCCGCGATGGCCAGCAGCCAATACAGCAGCGCGAGCAGCAGTACGATGCTGGCCGGCAGGCACGCGCCGGTGAAACAGGTCTGCAGAAAGCTCGCAAGCTGTGCCCACATCGCTGGTTGACACCTCGACGAGAAGAGTTGAATTCGCCGACAAACGCGGTCGACTTGGACGGTATTCGTTTCCCAGAGGCCGATCTTCGCGGACGCCGGAGGATCTTCTCACAAGTCTCGATCCCACTTGAGTTTAGTTCCGAGAAGCTGGATTTGGAGAGGCGCCGTGGGAAAATGCGGGAAAGATCAGAAGAGGCGGGTTATAAATGGTGGGTTATAAATGGGAATCGCAATAGCTGAGGAAGATAGAATCTGCCACTCTCTTATTTATAACCCACTATTTGCACAGCATCCCCCATTTGTTGGCTGCCTATCATCGCCCATCTATAACAGCTGCTGCAATTTCCTCACCCGCCGCCGATCGCGGAAAACAGATCGACTCGCTCGCCATCGGCCAGGACGCGGTCCAATTCCGCCGCCCGGCTGTTGACGAACACGATCTTGGTCCGCTCGGCGGGGATCCCCAGCTGAGCCAGCAGGTCGGCGACCGTCCCGCCGTCGGCCAGTTCGACGTCGAGGGACGCCCGCCCGCCGATGTACTGGCGCAGTTCGGCGTAGGCGTAGACGCGGAGCTTGCTCATCACCGGCGCTCACCCAATTCCCGCGAACACCTGGTCCAACTCTTCGTCCGGCACCGCGAACGTCACGTTGTGCGGCGACAGCTTTTCGGTGCGGAAGAAGTCCGGCAGCCGGTCGTGAGCCGCCGTATAGCCGACCGCCTTGTTGAAGCCCCGTTCGAGCGCCAGTGTTTGGGTACCCAGCGCCAGGAAATCCTCGGCCGCGATGCGCCGTCCGTGGTAGCCGCTGAGCATCTCGCAGATGCCCTCCAGCGCCGCCGGATTGTCCAAGACGGCAAAGGCCACGAACAGACACAACCCGGTCGTGTCGATGGCGGTCGTCGCGATCTGCAGATTGCGGCTCAGTTCGACTTGGCCTTCCGGCCGCAACGGATCGACTTTGCCGCCGACGCTCAGCACGTTCGCCGTGACCGCGTATCCGGCCGTATGATCGGCGCCCATGGTGGACGTGGCGTAGGTCACGCCCATGCCCTGGATGGCGCGGGGATCGTAAGCCGGCATGGATTGGCCCTTGACAGTCGGAATACGTTCCATGCCGTACGCCCGGCCCAGCACTTCGGCGCCCGAGGCGATCAGGCGCCCCAGGGGCGTGCCGCGGCGGACTTCGTCCAGCAACCGCAGGGCGCCGGCGGCGTCGCCAAAGGGGATGATGCCGGCTTCCATCGCCACCGCAATCGTCGCGCCGGTTTCGATCGTGTCCAGCCCCAGGTCGTCGTCCATCCGGTCCATGCGGGCGATCGCGTCCAAGTCGTGGATGCCGCAGTTGGCGCCGTGGGCCCACACGGTTTCGTATTCAGGCCCCTTGGTCAAGTACTCGCCGTGTTCGTCCATGTAGATCCGCGAACAGCGGATCGTGCAGCCGCGGTGGCAGGCGTGCGCGATCTGGCCTCCGCGTTCCAGGATCACATCGTGCTGGCGCTCGCCGCTAATCGCTTCGACGTCCTCGAATTGGCCCTCGCTAAAATTCCGCGTCGGAAACCCGCCGACCGCGTTGATCACGTTGGCCAGCGAATTCGTGCCGTACTTGGGCAGGCCTTCGCCGGTCAGCGGATGGCCCAGCAGAGCCTCGTTGAATCGCTGCACGCCTTGGCGGAAACCGGCCATGTCCACCGGTCGTGGACGCTGGCCGCCTGCCGGATCCACGACGATGACTTTCAGCCCCTTGGCTCCCATCACCGCGCCCAGTCCGCCCCGGCCGCAGTGCCGAGTCGGCCGCAGTTCGACGTCCGTCACGGCGATGCTGGCGCTACAGGCCCGCATCTCGCCGGCTGGCCCGATGCTGAGGCACGAGACCTTGTCGCCGAACTGCTCGATCTGCCGCGCCACCGTATCGTAGTTGCCCAGCCCTGCCAGCGCATCGGCCGGCTCCAGCACCGCCTCGCTTGCGCTGACCCGCAGCCGGTACCACTTGCCCGTCGCCGGGCGGCCTTCCACCACGATCGCCTGAATGCCGCAGATCGCCAGGTCGATGGCCGCCATCCCGCCCGAGTTGGCTTCCTTGATCGTCCAGGTCAGCGGGCTCTTGGCGCCGGCCGACAGCCGGCCCGAGCAAGGTGCGCCGGTGCCGGTCAAGCTGCCCGGTGCGAGCACCAGTTTGTTCGCCGCGGACAACGGATGGCAGTGAGGCGGCACTTCGGCGGCCACGACGGCCGACGTCATGCCGCGGCCGCCCAGACCCCGATACGCCTCGTCCGCCTCTTCCCGGCGGACCGTAAGATCGCTCATGTTGACGCGCAGAATGGTGGCCATGCCAAGGACTCCCAGCAGATGATGAGCCTAACGAAAACCAACCGTCATTTCCGATGCGTCGATTGTAGCAGATCGGCCGCGGACGGGAACTCGCCAAAGCACCTCACTCCGGATACACTTGGCATCGTTCGGAGGACCTCGACGGAGTGCTCGCTACTTGGCTCCCAAATACCAGCCGAAGACTATTGACTTGCCAGGGGAGATGATCCTGCTGGGAACCGGCACCTCGGTCGGCGTGCCGACGATCGGTTGCGGCTGCCCGGTGTGCACCAGTTCCGACCCCCGGAATCGCCGCACGCGCTGCGCCGCCGTGCTGGGCCTGCCCGGCGGCAATCTGCTGATCGACACGCCCCCGGATCTGCGGTTCCAGATGCTTCGCGAAGACCTGGGCGTGGTGCATGCCGTGCTGTACACCCACGAACATGCCGACCACATGTTCGGCTTGGACGATTTGCGGATCATGCCGTTCTTCCTGGGACATCCGCTGCCGCTGTATTGCGAACAGGTGGTCGAAGAGCGGATCCGGACGGCCTTTGACTATGCGTTTACCGACCGCGAGCCGACGCATGAGGGGGCGGTTCCCCAGCTGACCTTCCAGCGGATCGATACGCGTCCGTTCCAGGTGCTGGGCGCCGACGTCATCCCGATCCGGCTGCGGCACGGCCCGCGGTTCCAAGTCCTCGGCTTCCGTTTCGGGAACGTCGCCTATTGCACCGACGTCAGCCAGATTCCGGACGACAGCTGGCCGCTGCTGGAGGGCTTGGACACGCTGATCCTCGATGCCCTCCGGCTCCGACCGCACCCGACGCATTTGTGTTTGGACGAAGCGATCGCGGTGGCCCAGCGGCTGATTCCGCGGCAGACGCTGTTCACGCACGTCGGCCACGACTTGGATTTCGAGAGGATCACGGCTCGGCTGCCGCCCGGGATGGCGTTGGCCTACGACGGCCAACGCGTGCGGCTGACGTGAGGGCCATGATCGTGACCCCGGCTACAGCACTTTCGTCACGCCCGGAATCGGCGTCGGGTACTTGCCTTCGGCGTCCGGCACGATAGGCGGCGTGGCGTCCCAATCGTAGCGCTGCGGGGACAGGTCCAATTTCGAGGCCAACGCCTCGTCCCAGCGAATCCGCTGGCCGCTGTGCGTCGCCATCCGGCCCAGGATCGACAGCATCGTGCTGCGGGCGATCTGAGTGGTCTCGATGACCGGCGTTCCCGCGCGAATGCCCGCGAACATCTCGCGGAACGTGATCAACTCCGGATGCTCCTGGTCGGCGGCGCCTTCGTAGTTGGTTTCGCCGCTGAGCGTAAAGCGGCCCAACCCGGCGCTGGTCAACCGGCCCTTGGTGCCGTAGGCGATCAGCGAAACGTCGTTCCAGCAATTGACCTGCTGGCGGCAGATCCCGTACACCCGGGCCCCCGAGGGATATTCGTAGACGACGGCGTGATGATCGAAAATGTCGCCCCATTTGGGCTCGACGCGCACCTGCCGGCCGCCAACGCCCCACGCGTCCACGGGCGGCTCGTCGCGCATGATCCAGGCGACGACGTCCATCAAGTGGCAATGCTGTTCGACGTTGTGGTCGCCGGACAACCAGGTGAAATAGTACCAGTTGCGCAGCTGGTATTGCATTTCGGTCCAGTCCGGCTGGCGGCCGCGATGCCAGAGGAAGCCCGTGTTGTAGTTGCACTGGATCGCCTGGATTTCGCCGATCGCCCCGTCGTGGATCCGCCGCATCACGTCGCGAGCGCCCGGGCGATACCGCGTTTCAAAGCCGCTGACGAAGCTGAGTTTATTTTCCTTCGCCTTGTCGCCCGCAGCCAGCAACCGGCGCACGCCCGGCGCGTCGACGCCCATCGGCTTCTCGGCGAACACGTGCACCCCGGCGTCGATGCAGGCCTCGACATGGATCGGCCGGAAATGGGGCGGCTCGACCAGCAACGCCACGTCGACCGACCCGCTGGCCAACAGCTGGCGATAAGCATCCAGCCCCGAAAAGCAGTGCGCGTCGTCGACCGCGACCTGATCCTCGTACTTCTTTTTCAGCGTGTTGCGGGCAAAGTCGGTCCGGTCGGCGAACGCGTCGGCCACCGCTGTCAGTTGTGCGGCGGGGTCCACGGCCAGCGCGCTGGCGGCCGCACCGCAGCCGCGTCCCCCGCAACCGATCAGGCCGATCCGCAGCCGATCGCTGCCGGCGGCGTGGACGCTGCGGGGAATCGCCAGGCTGATCGCGGCGGGAGCGGCAGCCAGGACGGCCGACTGCGCCAGGAACTCGCGGCGCGTGGGTGACGGACGAGAGGGTAGCGGTTGGTGTGCCATCGTCAGAGCCTTTCGCAAAGGGAGGGAGGAACGGGCATCTGCCGCTCGGGCACCCTTGGGTCCGCAGGCGGATGCCAGCCCGGATTGTAGCGGCCCCAGATGGCAAAGCAAGCTTGCGTCCGCGCGGGGGTTGTCCGCGCGGGGGCAGCAAGCCGCCCGACACAGACCGCACGACACAGACCGCCTCACCTGGGTCGTCGGCGCACCGTGTCGGCACACCGGACAAACGAAGGAAATCGGGGCACGCCACCGTCGGTCAGTTCCTGGTAGCGGAACGTGATCAGGCTCCCGACGGGCGGCGGCGCGGCCCGCTGGGCATCGGTAAAACCGGTCCCCACGGAGAACTCCGTCCCGTCCGGAAGCTGGACGGTCAAGGCGCCCAGCAGACCCTTGAACTTGCCCTTCCCTGCCTGGTGTCCCAGCACGACGGCTTCCGCATCGTGGAAGGTCTTGATCTTGAGCAGCGTGAACGAACGGCCGACCTCGTACGCGGAGCCCGGCTGCCGCAGCATCAAGCCCTCGCCTCCCAACGCCTCCACGCGGGCCAGTTCCTTGCGCAGCTCGGCGAGCCCCCGGCAACGCTGCTGCTCGTGCAGCCGGGCATAGGGCTGGCGTTCCGCGCGGATGGCCTCGGCCAGGAACTTCAGTCGGTCTTCGTAGCCGCCGGCGCAAGCCGGTGCGTCGAAGACGAGGAAGCGGACCTCCTGCCACAGCTCGCTCTGGTCCTGGCGCCGGACGATACTCACCGTGCGCTGGAACTGCTTGCGGCCGATCCACAGTTCGCCGTCCAGGGCCACGCCGGGCAGGCCGGCCACAAACCAGTCCGGGGCGAGGTAGCGATTGCCCTGCCGCGAGACGAACTGCTTGCCGTCCCAGAACGCCCGCACGCCGTCCAACTTTTCGCTCATCCACCAGTCGGTCAGGTCGGTTGAGTTGTCCCAGGTTTGCGCCAGGAGCAGGGGCGGTCCCTCTTTATCCTCCGCGTCCGCGGTTCGCGCGGGCCGGGTCGGCAATTCCACGCCCAGCCGCTGTCGCTCCGCCTGTTCGCCGCGCAGTTTGCGCAGGTGCTTGCAGGTCCGCCGTTCGATCGGCGTCGCTTGGTTCCGCCAAGCCGGGCACGTACACGAATACACCCCGCCGACGTTCTTCAGCACGTAGGGCTTGGCACCCGATCCCTGCATCTCGATCGATTCGCCGTCTTGCAGATCCGCCATGGTTTCTTCCTCCTGCTCGGGCTCGCGATGCCCATTACGATACACGACCCGTCAGGGCGCTGGCTACGGGCCTGGTCGACAAGCCAAATCGCCAGGCGGGCTCAACGATCGGCCAGACGGATCCACCACTGCCAGGCGACGGCTCCGCCGTCGATGTCGAGGATCACGTACCGCTCTTCCGCCCGATAACGGAAGGGCTGGCCGGTGAGCGGGTTATGCGGAACGGGGACTTCGGCGATGTCCTCCAGACGCTCGGGCAGTCGGCCGCTGTCGCTGGCGGCATGCAGCCGGATGGCCTCCAGGCACCGCAGGGCGACCAGATCGCGATCGAGCCGCGCCGCCGCTTGCAGCAGGATGCCCCCTTCCGACACGGCGTCCCACTGCATACCGGCCTCGCGTGTCAATCGTGTGAACTTGTCCGCTTCCTCCTGGATGGGCCGCTCGGCTCGCGCGTAAGGCAGGTAGCACCATTTCGCCGTCTCATCCCGCTGCCAGGATTCCGGCCATCAGACGAACCAGGCGGCGAAGGTCGTCGCGAACCGAGACGACGGACTTGCCCCGGATCCGTAGACGAGGTTCCGAGACGCCGGACCTGATTCGTGACATCCGAACTCTCGCAGATCCGGCTCCAGGTGCATGTGACCCTTGCGATTGGCGGGGCATCTTGTGACTCCGCCGGAAAGACAGAATCATGGAGGGTAGAATCATGGCTGTCTCTGGTTCGCATTTCTGGAGGAGAAGACGCAACTCAGCCACCTGGATCTGGCCGGCACGCCGATTACGGACGCAGGTCTGGTGCACGTTCAGAGCTGGAGGGGCAGTCGGTTTGGCTGAGACGCGCAACTTCGAAGCCGGATGGCGCACCGGCGGAGACGGCCTGTCGGCGGAAGCGAAAGCAGAAATGCGTGGATAATTCTCTCGGAAGACGTGCAAGGTTGCGGCGGCCGATTCGTGTAAACAGGAAGGGAGAAACGCCATTGAGTCAGGTTCCGGAAACCCGCGATAGCTTGCTGGTGCGGCTGGCGGATACGGCGGATCATGAGGCGTGGTGCCAGTTCACCGCGATCTATCGGCCGCTGATCTATCGTCTTGCGCGCCGGCGGGGTCTGCAGGATGCGGATGCCCAGGATCTGGCTCAGCGCGTGTTGCTGTCCGTCGCAGGAGCGATCGGCCAGTGGCAGGCGGAACCTAAGCGGGCCAAGTTCCGGACGTGGTTGCATACGGTCGCCAGGAATGCGGTCATCGATCATCTGCGTGCCGCGCAACCGGATGTGGCTGATGGTGGAACGACGGCCCAGTTGCGGCTGCAAGAGGCCGCCGATGACCGCGAGTGCCAGGCGGACGGGGAACTGCAGCGAGAGTATCAGCGCGAGTTGTTTCGTTGGGCGGCGCGCGAGGTCCGGGACGAATTCGCCGAGACGACTTGGCTCGCCTTCTGGCGGACCGCCGTCGAGGGAGTGCAAATCACGGGCTTCGGACTGGCCCGAGCCGCGGACGATGCCAGCCTGACGCGAACCGGCGTCCTCGCCGGCACACCGCAGTACATGTCGCCCGAACAGGCT
>CAIYOB010000959.1 GCA_903927685.1 uncultured Planctomycetaceae bacterium | reverse complement strand
TTGCCCAGGCACAGCAAATCGGGGCTGATCGCTTCGTGCTCGCAAGCGAACAGCTTGCCGGTCCGCCCGAACCCCGTGGCGACTTCGTCGGCAATCAGCAGGACGCCGTATTGGCGCGTCAACTGCCGCACACCGCGCAAGTAGCCGGCCGGGTGCGTGAGCATCCCGGCCGCGCACTGGATCAGCGGCTCGATCACGACCGCCGCCAAGTCCTCGTGATGCGCGTGCAAGGCCCGCTCCAACTGGTCCAAGTAGTACCGGCAGGCGGTGGCTCGTGTCACGCCCGGCGGCAGCCGGTAACAATCCGGTGCGGGCAGGCGGATGACTTCGAACAACAGCGACCGGAACATCTCGTGAAACCGCTGCACGCCGCCCACGCTGACGCTACCTAACGTATCGCCGTGATAGGCTTCGTGAAAGGCCAGGTACTTCGTCTTGCCGGGGCGCGGCTCGGGCCGCTGACGCCAGTACTGAAAAGCCATCTTCAAGGCGACTTCGACCGCGGAGGACCCGTCGCTGGCGAAGAACACGTGCGACAAGCCGGGGGGCGCGATTTCGGTCAGCCGCTTGGCCAGCGTCACCGTCGTGGGGTTCGACAAGCCCAGCGACGTGACGTGCGCCACCTTGTCCAACTGGTCGCGAATCGCCTGGTCCAGTCGCGGGTGGCCGTGGCCGTGGATATTGCACCACAGGTTACTGACGCCATCCAGAAACTCGCGGCCGTCAATGTCCACCAGCGTACAGCCGTGGGCCCGCTCGATCAGCAGCGGCTCGTACTCGGCCATCTGGGTGAACGCATGCCACACGACCTCCCGGTCCCAACGCTGCAACTCGTCCCGTGTGGCCGTCATGCCCATTCCACCGTCACGCACTGGCCGACGCGAATTCCCAGCATGAGACTGGCGTTTTCGCCGACGATTTGCAGCTGCAGCGGGCCGGAGTCGTCCAGAACAGCCAAGAACGTCATTTCCGGCTCGCCGTGATTGGACGGGAACAGGCCCTGGGTGAAATGCTCGTCGCAACGGACGATGGTTCGTTCGTCCCGCGGTGCGGTCCGCAGTTGGTCGGCCGACAGGTCAGTCACCAGGCTGCCGCCTGGAGTGATCGCAACAACGCTGCCTTGTATTTTTCCGGCCACGACAGAACCTCCGGTTCACGGGTGGGCGTATTGTAGGGGATTCTCGACATGATCGCAAACGGGCCAGCCGGGGGGTAGGCTGGGGGCGGTCTTTTTCCGCCGCCGTCATGTGGCTGTCCGCAAGTAACAACTCTATAATGGACCGGAAACTCCTGCGGCTTTGTGCACCCATGACACCGGCAACCAATCTGGCCATTGCGGCCGCTCTCTGCCTGATCCTGTTTATCCTGCTGCGTCCGCGCGGCGGGCTGTTGTGGAAACTTGCGCGCGGGCGGCGGGCGACGGAGCGCGTGCTGATCGAGGATGCGCTCAAGCACTTGTATGATTGCGAATACGGCCGTTGCGACGGAACGCTGGACAGCCTGGCCGGCGCCTTGGAGATCGGCCGCGACCGGGCGGCCCGTTTGACGACGCGGTTGGAGGCCCTGGGCCTGCTCAGCACACAGGCCCCGCGCTTGAAGCTGACGCCCGAGGGCTGCAGTTACGCGTTGCGGGTGATCCGTATCCACCGGCTGCTGGAAAGCTATCTGGCCGAGCGGACGGGCGTCGACGAGGCGGAGTGGCACCAGCGGGCGGACCAGTTGGAGCATCGGATGACGTCGGCCGAGGCGGAGGCGCTATCGGTCCAGTTGGGCAATCCCCGTTACGACCCGCACGGGGACCCGATCCCGACCGCGGACGGCACGCTGCCCAGTCGCCGCGGTTTGCCGCTGTCGTCCCTGAAACCAGGCGCGGTCGCCCGGATCGTCCACGTCGAGGACGAGCCGCACGAAGTCTACGCCCAACTGGTCGCGGCTCGGCTGTCGCCCG
>CAIYOB010000958.1 GCA_903927685.1 uncultured Planctomycetaceae bacterium | reverse complement strand
TGCTGCTGATGATCGTCATGGGGATGGCGGGCATCTACCGCGGCCTGGTCGAAGACGCCACGCTGTTGATCGATCGGATCGGGGCCGATCTGTGGGTCGTACAACGGGACACCCGCGGCCCGTTTGCCGAGGTCTCGCGGGTGCCCAAGACGCTCGTGTACCGGGTCCTGGCGGTTCCCGGCGTGGCGACGGCTCGCGAGTTCGTGTTCCACACGATTCAACGGCAGTACGACGGCAAGCCGCTGCGGATGTCCGTCCTGGGTCTCAGCTGGCCCTTGGACAAGGGCGAGTGGCTGCCGCTGATCGCCGGCCGACCGCTCCGCCAGAATCACTATGAAATCGTGGCCGATCGGACGCTGGGCTTGCGGCTGCACGAGCGGATCAAGTTGGGCAAGGAAGCGTACACCGTCGTCGGGATCACCGGCGGAATGGTCAGTTCCGGCGGCGACGGGATGGCCTTTGCCACCGTGTGGGACGCCCAGGCCATCCAGTTCGACACGGCAGGCGAAGCGGTGCGGCTGGAACGCGCGGCGCGGGAACGTCGCGGGCAGTCCAGCGAGGTCTTTCTGAAGCAGCCGGCGCTGGCCGAGCAGCTTTCGCGCCCCGCGGGCGAACTGCCCGCGCTGGCCGCGCCGGAACTTACGGCGGTCGTGGTCCGCGTCGCCCCCGGAGCGGATGCGGCTCAGGTCGCCAAAATCCTCTCGTCCTGGGGCGATGTGACCGTGTTCACCAAGGCCGGCCAGGAGGAACTGCTGGTCCAGGGGATGGTGGACAAGGCCCGGCGGCAGCTGGGCATGTTTCGAGTGCTGCTGACCCTGATTGCGGCGATCATCATGGCCCTGATTCTCTATACGTTGACGCTGGACAAACTGCACTCGATCGCCTTGCTCAAGCTGATCGGCGCACCGAACCGGGTGATCCTGGGCTTGATCCTGCAGCAAGCCCTAATGCTGGGCGGCCTAGGCTATGGGATCGCGTACCTGGTGGGGCAGAAGTTGTTCCCTTACTTCCCGCGACGCGTGGTGCTGAACGATCAGGATCTGCTGCAGTTGGCAGTCATCGTGCTGGTGATTTCGGTGCTATCGAGTGTCTTGGGGATCTGGAAAGCGATGCGCGTGTCGCCGAACGAAGCGTTGATGGGATAAGCGGATGAGCGACGAACCCCTGGCCATCGAAACGCGCCGACTGACCAAGGTCTACGGCAGTGGCAACACCGAGGTCGTGGCGATGCGCGACGCGACGATGGCGGTCCGCCCCGGCGAGGTCGTGGCCCTGCTGGGGCCCAGCGGGGCGGGCAAGTCGACTTTCTTGACTGCCGTCGGCCTGATCAATCCGCCGACCTCGGGACAGATCTCGATCGGCGGCAAGCTGGTATTGGACGGCCCGACCCCGGTCGTCAATTTGCGTTCCTTCCGCCGCAAGCACATCGGTTACGTCTTCCAGAAATCGAATCTGATCCCGTTCCTGTCCGCCCGCGAAAACGTCCAGGTGGCGCTCGAGCTGAACGGCTTGCCGGTCTGGCGGGCGCGACGCCGAGCCCTGGAACTGTTGGACGAACTCGGAGTCGCCGACCGTGCAGACAACAAGCCGTCGATGCTGTCCGGCGGCCAGCAGCAGCGAGTGGCCGTCGCTCGGGCGCTGGCGAACCAGCCCAGTGTGATCCTGGCCGATGAGCCAACCGCGGCCTTGGACAGCCATCGCGGCCGGCAGGTGATGGAACTGTTTCAGCGGGTGGCTCACCAGCACCAGGCCGGCGTGATCGTCGTCACGCACGACCACCGCACGCTCGAGATTTTCGACACGATTTATGAAATGGAAGACGGCACCATCAGCCGGGCCGAGCAGCCGCCGTAGTCGCACGCCGTACGGAACTGGCTTCATTCTGTACTTCTTGAGCGAGGG
Organism: uncultured Planctomycetaceae bacterium; assembly: GCA_903927685.1. The sequence goes on along the minus strand of CAIYOB010000958.1, from coordinate 1,153 downwards.
GTGGCTGGGGTCGAGCGCAGCGAGCCCCCAGGGGCCGTCACTTCCGGGGGCTCGTTGCCCTCGCCCCCGGCCACCCGTCGCGCGGCAACTGCGGCGCGACGCCGATCAGCAGCAGCCGTTCGCGCCGCAGGAACAGCGGACATTCGGCCAGCACCGCAGCTTGAGGCGGCAGCCAGGCGCGCAGCCGGTCCCAGTGACGATCGGAGGTGATGATGAACCGGTCGCGACCGGCGCCGAAAAAGTCCGCGGCCAACGGTCGCCGCTTCGGCTTCCAAGGACCCGTTGGCGCCGTCGCGACCGCCGGATCCAGCGTCAGTTCGTCGATCGGTCTGCCGCCATAGAAGACCCAGGTCGGTTCCAGGCGTCCGAAAGCGCCGACCTGCGGATTGCCGCCCGCGCGGTCAATTTCCGCCAGCAGCCGTTGATTCTGCTGGTGCCGGTCCACGCGCAGCACGGCCCACCCGAACATCGCCGTCGTGAACGCGACGGCGGTGACGGCGAAGGTTCGAGCCGCGGCCAAGTACCGCTCGCTGCGCTGGAACCGCAACGCCAGCAGCGCTCCCAGCAGCGGGAGCAGACCGACCAGCCCCAGCCATTCCTCTCCGGGCAGAAGCCAATGGGCGGCCAGCGGCAGGGCCACGGCCAAGACCAGGCCCACGGCGCCCAAGGTGACGATGGCCCCCGTTTGCCAGCCGCGCCAACCGGCCGCGATTCCTTGCGTCCAATGCCGCACAAAGCAGCCGGTCAACAGGGCCAAGGCGGGATAGCACGGCGTGACGTAACTGGGCAGTTTTGTTCGGGCCAGGGAAAACAGCCCCACGTAAACACCGATCCAGCAGACGGCGAAGACATAGCCGGCGAACCACGGCGTCCGGTTGCGAATTCGGACCGCCAAGTCGGTGACGACCGGCACGGCAAATACCGACCAGGGAAAGAACCCCACGATGATCGCCACGGGATAATACCACGGCCCCCCGCCGTGTCCTTCCATCGCTTGCGCCGCCCGGCCCAGATTGTGCTCGCCGAAGAACACGCGGAGGAACTCACCCTGCGTCCGCCAGCCAACCCAGGCATACCACGGCCCGGCGACACCCAGGATGACCGCGACGGCCGTCAGCGGCCGCAGCGACCAACACGTGCGAAGGAAATGACC
>CAIYOB010000957.1 GCA_903927685.1 uncultured Planctomycetaceae bacterium | reverse complement strand
GAAATTTGCCGTGTAGTCGTTGTCCTTGATGCCGGCCAGCGGCGGCGTGAGCGTGCGGGTGTTGAACGCCGGCCCGGCAGGATTGCCTTTGCGTCCCGGCCCCGCTTCACCCGGCGACCAGGGTTTGCCGGTGAAGCCGACGGCGTATCCCGCCCGCCCCAACAGATCGGGAAAACTAACGAACTTTGCCGGAAACAAACCGTGATGCGTGCTCGCCTCTTCGTTCATCCAGATGTGCCGCCCGGTGAAGAAGGCGGCCCGCGATGGTGAGCAGCCCGGCGCCCCGCAAAACCCGTTGCGGAACAACACCCCGCCCCGCGCGACGCGGTCGATGTTCGGCGTGCGCACGCCCCGGCAGCCCGCGATGGACGTGTGCGCCCACGACATGTCATCGGCAACGGCGATCAGGATGTTGGGCCGTGCGGCGTCGGCCGCGAGCGCACGATCTGCGGACGCGGGCGGGGCCACAGTAATGAGCGTCAGGAGAAGCGAAGGGGTCACGATTTTCATGGCGGTCTCGTCCTCATGGCTCAGTTCAATTCTCAGGACCTGGAAGGCGACCGGCGGGTTCCGTTTTGGACAGCATGTACTTCGCCCAAATCAACGCGGGGCGAGTCCGGATCGCTTGCTCGAACCATCGCCTCGCTTCCTCCGCTTGGTTCTCCGCCAGAGCCGCCAACCCTCGAAGGTAAGCGGCTTCGGCCGCACGAGAGCCCACGCGTTCGGCGGGCGTGTTTTCGCCGCCGAACTTGGCGTAGGCGTCGCTGGTCTCGGGACGCTCCAACGCGTCCACGGCCGCCTGGAGCCGCTGGCTATGTTCCGTCGCGCCCTGCGCGTCGCCCAGTTCGCGGCAAGCCAACAAGCGGTAGTAGTTCATCTCGCCGTCCGGCACGCGGCCCACCAGCGTTTTCTCCAGCGCCGCCCGCGTCTGCTCCACTTCGCCCAACGCGCGGTAAGCCTGCGCCGTGTAGTAGTGGACTTTGGGCCCCTGCCCCGCATTGCCCGGACGCCCCGCTTGGAGGTTTTCCGGATAGGTGTCCGCCCTCAGGAAATCCTGCAGGGCCTCCGCGTTGCCTCCCGCCGCCAACTTGGCCAATCCGCGCAGCAGGCACGCGTCCACAAACGGTTGATGCAGGGCGGCCGCACCCTCCCACACATGAAACCGGCGAGTCGTCAGGATGGCCAGTGCCTTGTCGTATTGGCCGATCTCGTTGTACAGGTAAGCGAGACGCAGCATCGTCGGATCGCTCTTCGCGGCGGTCTCGAGGTGGCTTTCCAGAAACGCCAGGCGCGCCGTCGCGGGGCGTCCCAACTTCTCGAACAGCTTGTCCAACTCCAGCACGCCCCCCGTGTTCCGCGGGTCAGACGCGATCGCCGCCTCGTACCGACGGACCGCCAGCTCGCGTTGCTCCGGAATCCGGCCATAGGCGAAGCCCAGGTTGCGCAGGGCCAGCCCGTGCGCCGGATCGAGCGCCACGGCACGCTCCCAAGCGGCAATCCCCCGCTCACGCTGGTCCAGGTAGTAGCACAAATCGCCCAGGTAGTACCATGTGTTCGCGTCGGCAGGACACAGCTCGGCGGCCGCGGCGAGCATCCGCAGTTCCTCGTGGCGGAATGGGAAACAGTAATCGGTGGACATGCCGGCCGCTTGCGTGAACAGTTTGCGGGCCTCGTCGGTCTGGCCGAGTTGCAGAGCGTAGTACCCGGCG
>CAIYOB010000956.1 GCA_903927685.1 uncultured Planctomycetaceae bacterium | reverse complement strand
TCATCGTCGGCGCGGCGGCCTGGGGCTCGAGCCTGCAAGGCGCGTTTGTGTACGATGACGCTCCCGCGATCGTGCAGAACAAGAGCATTCGCAGCCTCTGGCGTCTGGACGACGTCCTCTTGCCCGTCGCGGAGTTCGACTATTATCGGCCCGTCTTGAACCTCTCGCTCGCCCTGTGCTACAGCGTGGGCGGGTTGGACGTGGTTCCCTACCACATTTTCAATCTGGCCATTCACCTGGCGGCCGCTCTGACGTTGTTTGGGTTGGTCCGCCGGACGCTGCTGCTTAGTCCTCCGGGCACCCACCTGTCTGAGTCAGCGACGGCTCTGGCCTTTGGTGCCTCGCTCCTGTGGATGTTGCACCCGTTGCACACGGAATCGGTGACGTACGTCGTCCAGCGGTGCGAAGCGATGGTGGGCCTGTTGGCCCTGCTGTCGCTGTACTGCGTCGTGCGCGGGGCCACTGCCTCGCGGGCGGGGTGGTACGGCGGTGCGGTGACCGCCTGTGCGCTGGGGATGGGCTGCAAGGAGACGACCGTCATCGTTCCCGTCCTGGTCCTGCTGTACGACCGCACGTTCCTGGCTTCCTCCCTGCGGGACGTATTCCGGAAGCGGTGGGCCTTGTACGCGGCCCTGGCGTCGACGTGGGCGCTGCTGGTGCCTGCGATCCTCGTGTCCAGCGTCAAGCAAGCGCCGCGTGCCAACGATCCCATCACGGCGTGGGAATACGCCAGGTCGCAGTTCGGGGTCATCGCGCATTACCTGCGATTGGCAGTCTGGCCCGATCAACTGTGTCTGGACTACGCCTGGCCGGTGGCCAATTCCCCAGGGGAAATCCTCTCACCGGCCATCTTTCTCGGCGCTCTCGCCGCGGCGGTGGTGTGGACCTGTTACCGAAGCCCGAAAGCCGCCTTTCTGGGCGGCTTCTTCTTCCTGACCTTGGCTCCGAGTTCGAGTGTCATCCCCATTCCGGACTTGGCGTTCGAGCATCGCATGTACCTGCCCTTAGCATCCCTCGCAGTTGCCGTGGTCGTGGGCGCCGATGCGCTGTTCCGGCGGTTGTGTGACACGCGTTCGCCGCTGGAGCCGGCGGTTCGGCTCTGTCTGGTCGGGGGCGTGGTGGCGGTCGCGGCCGGCTTGGCGACTCGCACCTGCCTGCGGAACCGGGACTACGCGAGCGAGTTGCGGATTTGGGAAGACACGTTGAGTCAAGCTCCCTGGAGCGGCCGCGCGCACTATAACCTCGGATGTGCCCTGCACAAGGCGGGCCGGGTGGATGAGGCGATTGACCACTACCGCCGGGCCTTGGAGATCTCGGACCGCGGTGCGTTGGTCCACAGCAGCTTGGGGGTGGCGCTCGTCCAGCGTGGCGAGGTCGAGGAAGGGTTACAGCACCTGGCGAAGGCCGTGGAGCTTGACCCGGAGCAGGCCGAATGCCGGAACAACCTGGGCCACGCCTTGGTTGGCATCGGCAAGCCGAGAGAGGCCGTCGTACAATTGCAGCGGGCCTTGGAAATCGATTCGGACTACGCCAACGCGCACAACAACCTGGGCCGCGCGTGGATGCAATTGGGCCAATTCGAGGAAGCCCGGAGCCAGTTCCAAGCGGCCATCGCAAGTGACCCGAACGATGCGCAGTTTCATCACAATCTGAGCTATGCGCTCGTCCAGTTGGGCCAAGTCGGAGAGGCCATCGAGCAGGCCCAGCAGGTCTTGGCCTTGCGAAAAGAGTCGCTCGGAGAAAGCCATCCCGAGTACGCCGAGGGCCTCAATAACCTGGGGCTCATGTACCAGTCCGTGGGAGACTTGACGCAAGCGGAAACGCTGATCCGGCGCGCCACAGAGATCTGGAAACAAGCGTTGGGCCAACAGCACCCCAACCATCTCGCCGGCCTCAGAAACCTGGCGGCGATCTACCGCAGCCGCGGTGACCCCGCTCGCGCCGTTTCCCTGTGCGGCGAGGTGCTGGAGATCCAGCCGGCCGACGCGCAGGCCCATTCGCTGCTGGGTGTCCTCTTGCGCGATCAGGGGCAGGACCAACAGGCAGTGGACCATTGGCGCGAGGCCCTCCGCTGGCAGCCGGACCAGGTCCCCGTTCTGGTCCAGGCCGCTTGGGTGCTGGCCACCAGCTCGGAGGCCGCGGTCCGCAACGGCGACGAGGCCCTGGAATTGGCCCGGCAGGCGCTGCGGCTTTCCGGTCAGGAATCAGCGGGCTTGCTGGACGTTCTCGCGGCCGCTTACGCCGAGACCGGCCGGTTTTCGGAGGCGGTCGCCACGGCGGAGCGCGCCTTGGCGATGGTGCCATCCGCCGAGAAGCCACTTGCCGACGTGCTCCAGGATCGCCTGCGACGCTATCAGGCGGGCTCCGCCTTCCACGAACCCCGCGAGGCCCCAGCGTCTGGACAGAGCAGGCCTGCGCCTTCGCCATTGGGAACTTGATTCGCGACGCCACGCCGGGCTTGGGCAGTTGAAGACTGGATCTTGGCAAACGACTATGCTCTTCCTGGTTCTGTTTTCCCCACGGATGGCAAAGCCGTCCCACGGATAGGGAAAACACGCTGT
>CAIYOB010000955.1 GCA_903927685.1 uncultured Planctomycetaceae bacterium | reverse complement strand
GCTAGCCGAATACAGCGACCGGATGAAAAAATTGCTTGAAGACCCGGAAAGTTTTTACACCCCCAAGAAACGTCCGTCCGGTCACGACATCGGCAAGTCGTTTGGTAAAGACAACGGCGGCGCGATTCCCCCCAACCTCCTGCAAATCTCGAACTCGGAGTCCAATGGCTGCTATTTGCGTGGCTGCAAAGACCTTGGCGTGAAAGGCCATCCCGCTCGTTTCCCGGCCAAGCTGCCGGAGTTTTTCATCCGCTTCCTCACAGAACCCGGCGACCTCGTTCTCGACATCTTCGCCGGCTCGAACACCACCGGCCATGTCGCTGAATGTGAAGGCCGCAAATGGCTCGCTTTTGAAGAACGCCTTGACTACCTCGCTGCGTCGTCGTTCCGCTTCTTCGCAGACGAAGCTACTGATGCCGAACTGAAAGCAGCGCACGCCGCGATTCTCCACGGCAAAACCGCCGACCTGCGCCGCGACGTTTTCCAAGTCACACAACAAACGCCACGAAACGGCGGCGTCCATAAACCAGCAATGGCATCGCAAAGTCTGCTTGTGCTGGCGGAATCAAAGAACTCTGCCCTGCTTCCTCGTATTCGGCAGGCAACCAAGTCTATTTCCTACAGACAGCGACGAAGCCCGAAGGGGTAATGGCAGTTTGCCATTGCCGCTTATTTTCTTTCTGCCGCCCCTTCAGGGCTTCATTTCATTTTGTTCGTTGACCCAGGGCGGCGCTCGTTTCACTTCGCTTGCCCTAGGCTATCTTCTTTCGGGCTTTCAGCCCTCCCCAGTCAGCCGCCCGCAACGACCCGGCGAAACGCCCGGCCGCCCGGCTGCTAATTTTCTCGCAAACCGACGTCGGCGGGATGAAGGTCAGCAATGCCAAGATCGAGCGGTTCATCCGGCAGCATCGCTTCGCCGACTGGCTGGCCACCAGCGCCAAGACGGGCGAGAACTGCTCGGACCAAGCCAACGCGGGACATCCTTCGCCGCTGAAGCAGTTGATCGCGGACAGCGTCCCCTGGGACAAGCTGCCGTGGACCGCCACGCCACGGTTGCTGGCCGAGTTGAAGAACGCCCTGCTGAAGATGCGCGCCACGACCGATATCCGGTTGCTGCGGTTCGCGGAACTGGCGCAGCGGCTGGATCAGACCCTGCCGGGCGAGCGGTTCGGCGAGTCGGACGTGCTCACGGCGGTTTCGCTGCTGGCCAATCACGGCCTGGCCCGGCCGCTGAAGTTCGGCGACCTGGTGTTGCTGCAGCCCGAACTGCTGAACGGCTACGCCGGGGCGATCATCCGCTCGGCCCGCGCCCACAAGGACGAGATCGGCTGCGTGCGGGAGGCGGACATTTACGATCCGAAGTTCGATTTCACCGGCGTCGAGCGGCTGAAGCATCGTCCGGATGAGGAACTGCTGCTGCGGGCGATGGTGCAGACGTTCCTCGACCATTCGCTGTGCATTGCCGAGGACACGCCGCACGGCCGGCATCTGGTCTTTCCCTCGCAATACCGCCGCGAGAAGGACATTCCGCGCGACCCGGACATTTTCGTTTCCTACACCTTCAGCGGCGAGTGGCAGACGGTCTGGACGACGCTGGTGGTGCGGTTGTGGTACAGCCAGGAGTTCGAGCACCAGGAATTGTGGCGCAACGCGGCGGAATTCGCCTCGCCCAAGGGATTCACGCTGGTGCTGAAGTTGACGCACAAGCAAGGAGAAGGCGAAGCCACGATCAGCCTCTACTTCGACAAAGAGGTGGAGGACGTGCTGCAGGCGATCTTCATCGAGTATGTTCATCGCCATCTGGCGCGGTATGCCTGCGAGGTGACGCGCGACCGGCGGTATGTTTGCCCGGAGTGCGGCAAACCGGTGAAGGACATCGAGGCGGTGCGGAAGCGGCTGGAAGCGAAGAAGGACTTCATCACCTGCCAGGAATGCGACGAGCGCGTGCCGCTCCAGGATTTCATCGAGCAACGGCTCAAGAGCGATCCCATCGCCCGGAAGATTCTGGCGATGGATGCAACGGCCACGCGCGGGCTGGACACGCAGGCCCTGGAGCAAATCCTCATCGGCCATATCATGGCGATCTGCGGCGAGGCCAACCAGGTCTTCCGCCCCGTGACGATGGCCGACTACGGCGT
>CAIYOB010000954.1 GCA_903927685.1 uncultured Planctomycetaceae bacterium | reverse complement strand
TGTACTCGGCCGTGTACTGCATGGCGACTTCGTAGCCCACGCCCTCGACTTCGCCTGAGAAGAACATCACGTCCCGGTGCAGTGGATCGCTCGTCCGGTTCAAGTGCTCGACATACTCGACAATGCCGCGTTCGAAGTAGAACTCTTCGCCTTCGTTCACCCGTTCGTCGCGGAAGCGGATCCGCACGCCGGAGTTCAGAAACGCCAGTTCCTGCAACCGCTTGTACAGCGTGTCAAAGTTGTACTTCGTGGTCTGAAAGACGGTGGAATCGGGCTTGAAGGTCGTCTTGGTGCCGCGTTTCTTGGTGGTTCCAATGCGTTTCACCGGGCCGGTCGGGATGCCCCGTTCGTATTCCTGTTGGTAGACGTGCCCGTCGCGATGGACTTCGACCTCGCACCACTGGGACAAAAAGTTGACGACGGTGACCCCGACGCCGTGCAGACCGCCCGACGTCTGGTAAGCACCTTTCTCGAACTTGCCGCCGAACTTCAGGACGCACATCACGCCCTCGAGCGTGGACATCTCGCGGCCCATTTCCTTGGACAACTGGTCGTGCGCCTCGACCGGGATCCCGCGGCCGTCGTCCTCGACGGTCACCGAGCCTTCGGTGTTGACCGTGACGCTGATGTTCTTGGCATAGCCGGCCATGGCTTCGTCGATCGAATTGTCGACGACTTCGTAGACCAGGTGGTGCAGTCCGCGGCCCGTGATATCGCCGATGTACATGGCCGGCCGCTTGCGGACATGCTCCCAGTCGGACAGGTGCTGCAGGTCCTCGGAGCCGTAGTCCTCGTCGCCCCGCTGGAGGATGAACTCGGGGGTGGCCGGCGTCGCCGGCCCAGGCTGGGCTTCGGAGGGGGTCGGGTCTGTCGTTTCTTCCGCCATGAGTGTCTTTCCGTCCGTGAATGAGGGTGATGTCTTCAATCCACCGGCCCGACGCGGAACTTGACGTCCCGGACCTTCAAATCCGGCGCGAGCCGCGTCAGTTCAGCGATCAGTTTTTTCTTGCGAAACGTCAACTCCTGGACAACCGCCGAGTTGCGGACGAACACTTCCAGCACGCCGCGGCGAACGTGGCCCGCCACCGTGTGGCACGCCAGGGCCGGTCCCGCCGCGGCCCGCCACGCCTCGGCGCACGTCGCCGACGACTGGACCTGGGCATAACCGCGACGCGTGATCAAATCGTTCACGACGTCGGCCATCCGCTTCGGACCGGCCCGATAGCGCTGGCGACTGGTGATGTCGCGGCAAATCGCCCGCAGTTCCTCGTCCGTCTCTGCCATGCCGTTCCATCTCAAACCCGGTCGCGGGCCAGGGGCATGACCACGTAGCCGTAGCCGTCATCGGTCAGGAAAAGCGCCGCGCTCTCCTGGTTCTCGATCTCGATCGTGAACCCGCGCTCCTGGTCCAGCGCCCGCAGGAAATCGGACACAAACCGATGGTCCAGCGTCACGGCGATCGGCTCGGCGTCGTACGGGATCGGCAATTCGATCCGCGACTCGCCGACTTCGGCCGCACTGGCCACCAACACCAACTTGCCTTCGCCGAATTGGAAGTCGATGCCGCGGCTGTCGTCGTCCGTCACAATGGCCGCTTGGCGCAGGGCCGAATAGACTGGCCCGACGGTGACGTCGATCCGCACCGCCTGGCTGCGTTGCGGGAACACGTCGCGCCACTTGGGAAAGCGGCCTTCGACCAGGCGCGTATAGATCGTCGCCTTGGAGGTGCGGATCAGGACGTCGTTGGGGCGAGCGGTGATGTCGATCATCTCGTCCAAGTCGGTCAGGGCCTTTTCGATCAGCTGCATCGAGCGGTGCGGGACGATGGTCATCGTATCGCCCGTGGTGTGCCCTCCGACGGCCTCCGCCGGACCTTCCATCTTGGCCAGTCGCCGCCCGTCCGTCGCCACGGCCGTGATCTTGTCCGCATCCATTTCCAGCAGCACGCCGCCCAGGGCGTAGCGGCTGCTCTCGGTATCGGTCGCGAACAGCGTGCGGTGGATCAGTTCCCGGAACAGGCGGGCGGAGACCTTGTGGTACTTCTCTTCCTCAAAGCCCGTCACGAGCGGGAACTCGTCCGGGTTCTGCAC
>CAIYOB010000953.1 GCA_903927685.1 uncultured Planctomycetaceae bacterium | reverse complement strand
ATGGTCGCTCGCCGGTTCCTCGGGCACCAGCCCGAAATCCCCCAGGGCTTGAGTCATGAACCCCGTGGAGCCGTACAGCTCATAGCCCTCGCTGATTTCCCAGCCGTAGATGTAGTCCACGCCGAATTCGACTTGCTCCGTGGAAAACGCACTGCCGCCAGTGGGGGCGGTGAACCGCAGTTCGACCGCGCTCTCAGGAACCCAGCCGTCCTGATCGGTCGCCCGCAGTTTGAAGCTCCACCGCAAGTCCTCGGCGGAGTCCTGGTTGTCGCCCTCGTCCGCAAAGGACCACGCGTAGGTCCAGCGGACGCGGAATTCCGTGTCCTCGGTCAGGCCCAGTCGAACGAGCAGCTCCGGGGTGGTGTGGGCTTGCTCGATCTCTGCGCCGTTATCGTTGTAGAAATAGGTGTACCCCGTTTCCAGCTGTGCAATGCCGCGCCCTACGGTGGTCGTGGATTGTGTGAAATCGTGCCGCTCTGTCTCAATCCGTTCTTCGAGAGGATCGCGACTTGGCGCGGTGCATCCCAGACGCCACAGGTCGTCGAGGAACTTCAGTTGGGGATCCCAGGCCTGTTCGGCACAATCTGCGGAACAGGGCTCCTGCGCCGAGACAGTCAGCCATCCCGACAACAGCGTCATCGCCAGAATTCCCGCGCCCAGGCTGCGGCGGCGGCATATCCAGGTATTCACCATCCGTGGGCTCTCCGGACTAGGCGGACCCATTTCGTCATCGACTAAATCCGGCCGTGGGCATCAATCATTCAAGATCTTCTTCTGGTCCGGCAGGCTCGTTCGTCGTACAAGGCGGCTTGGATCTCCTCGTCGTCCGAAGCGAAACGCAGGGTCTCGATACGTTGCCGGGTCAGCTGGCTGTGCAGGCGCAGCGTGCGCTCGACCTTCACCTTCCAGTAGCCGAACGCCGCATTGGGAAGGATCTTGGATTGCTCGGTCTCCGCGAACGCCAGGACGGTGTCGCTGCTCCGCTGGACGTCCTCGGCGGCCAGTTCGCCGTTCTTCTTGCCCATGTTCTTGCGCAGCGGCCGGCACCACCCGGTGGCGTCGATCGGCTGGACTTGGCCCCGGCGAGCCTTGGGTTTGCGATTGCTGAGCACCCGCACGCAGCCACGCTCACGAAATCACTTCCCCATTTCGGCTCAGTTCGTTGAACGCCGAGCCGGAGGATGTGCCGCTGACTTGACAGGTGGTGAGGAAACATGCGTAGGCCGGCTGCAATGGCCACATAAGACACAAGAGGCACAAGCAGGGGAACCCAGCGGCGCGGAATGTACTCAACGGCTGGGTGCCCAGTCCAGACGCGTGACCTGGATGCCCTTCAGGCTCGGCAGGAGCGCCGCCAGATACCACTGGCCCTCGTGCCGGAAAACCTCCGGCGCGGCGACGGGCAGGGCCGTGACGTAGTGCTCGGCGTCGTTGTCGATGCCAAAGTCCAACGGATCGCGGGAATGATAGACCCGGGTCTGGGCGTTTTGCCCGTAAGCCTGTGTGCGAAAGAGATAGTAGTGGCCGGGTTGCGGTTCGACGACGAACGGACACTCGGCGGAGTACGGGCCGTTTCCGGCTTGGCCTCCCGCGGCCACGATGCGTTCGGCACTCCAGTGGATCAAGTCGTCGGACGTCCGGGCGTAGTCGTAACCTCGGTTCCCCGGATGTGCCGTGTAATAGCAGTACCACCGGCCGCCGCTGCGCAGCACCATCGGGTCGCGCCCGTTGCGGTCCCGGTCCACGGCGCCCGGAAACTCGAGTTGCGGCCGGCCCGCAGAATTGCGCTGACGCGTGAAGGTCTTTCCGTCCGCGCTGGTGGCCAGGCAGATGTTCGCCCAATCACCGTAGAACATCCAGTACTTGCCGTCGTGCCGGAGGACGTAGGGCGCTTGCAAGCCGCCTTGAGTCTCACCCAGGGTCGCATCGGCCTGCAGCGCGATGCCTTGGGGCTTCCAATCGCGGTCCGTGAGATTCGCGCCTTCCCAACGATGGAACAGCCGCGTCTTGCCCGGCTCCTTCGTGCCGCGGATGCAAGACCAGAGTTGCCAGGTGCCGTCAGCCGCTTGCCAGATGGCGAAATCCACGGGTTGTTGCTTGGGATTGGTCAGGGCGCCGAGGTCGGGATCGCCTGCCACCGTCCACCACGGGCCCGCCAGGCGCGGAGCGACCGGATGATCGGCCGCTGGGAGTCCCGTGCTCAGTAAGGCGATGATGGCGGCCGTCAGACGAATTGGCATCGGTCGATTCCTTGTCACTCGGAACAGCGTTTCGTGGCTTCCATTATACTGGATAGCCGTTTCGATCGTCCCACGCAAGCCGCAGGCAGACTCCGTGGCGGGAGCCGCCGCGATTTGAACGACGGTCCGGAAAGACCGGCGGGTCCGGCGGAGTTGCGGCGGCGGCCTTTCCTTGGAGTTGCCACGCATGACAGCTGAAAATCGTGTCCGATGGACGCCGGTGGCGTCCGTTCCTTGCGGCCTGCTCGTCGTCCTCATCGGCACGCTGGTGGCACGGGCGGACGAGCCGGGAGCCCGGTGGGTGTACTTGCAGCAGAACTTGCAGGTCACGGAGAATCTCCCGCAGATCGAAACGGTGCTGCGGCGGGCCGGCAAAGCGGGCTACAACGGCGTGGTGCTGGCCGACTACAAGCTGAATATCCTGGATCGAGTCCCCGATCACTACTTTCAAAACGCCGCGCGCTTCCGAAAAATATGTCGCGAATTGCAGCTGGAGATCATTCCCGCGGTGTGTAGCTTCGGCTACAGCTCCGGGATTCTGGCCCACGACCCGAACCTGGCAGAAGCGTTGCCTGTGCAGCAGACGCCGTTTGTCGTCCGCGGCGACCGGGTGCTGCCCGAGGGTGCTGCGGCGCTGCTCGACGGGCCGTTCGAGGAGCGTCGCGGGCATGCGTTTGCCGGCTGGAGCTTCCAGGACGATCCCGGCTCCGGGACGTTCGCGGACGAGACGGTCCGGCACGGCGGCCAGGCGTCGCTGCGGATCGAGAATCCGCCCGGTGTGCGAGCCAACCGGCGCGTCAGCAAGCTCGTCAAGGTCCGGCCTTGGAGCCAGTATCACGCCTCGGCCTGGATTCGCACGGCAGACTTCGAGTCGGCGAGCGACACGCGGATGTTCGCCATGAGCCCTGCCGGACGCGTGCTCTCGCACAGCAACCTGGGCGTGCGCCGGGACCAGGATTGGACGCAGCATCACATCATCTTCAACAGCTTGGACAACAGCGAGGTGCGGTTCTATCTGGGCGCCTGGGATTGTGGCGGGGGCAAAATGTGGCTCGATGACGTGCGGCTGGTCGAGGAGCCGCTGGTGAACCTGGTACGTCGCCCCGGTTGTCCCTTGCTGGTCCGCGATGCCGACGGCCAAGCCAGCTACGAAGAAGGCCGCGATTTCGCCCCGTTGCGCGACGCAAGACTGGGCGTCACGCCGTGGCCAGGCGAGTTCGACGTGTATCACGAGCCGCCGGTGCTGCGGCTGCTGCCCGGTTCGCGGATCCGCGACGGCCAGCACCTGCAGGTCAGCTTCTACCACGCCGTGACCATCTACGACGGCCAAGTCCCCTGCTCTCTCAGCGAACCGAAGACTTTCGAGATCATCGAGGATCAGGTTCGCCGCGTGGCGAAGCTGTTCCAGCCCAAGATGTACTTTCTGAGCCACGACGAGATTCGCGTGGCCGGTTGGAGTGAGCCCGAGCGGCAAGCGGGCCTCACGGCCGGACAGCAGTTGGCAGCCAACGTGCGCCGCTGTGTGCAGATCATCCGCCGCATCCAACCCGACGCACGGCTGTGCATCTGGAGTGACATGTTCGATCCGTCGCACAATGCCGTGCAGGACTTCTATTTGGTCAACGGCGACTTGGCGGGCTCGTGGGAAGGCCTGTCCCCGGACATGACCGTCGTCAACTGGAACAGCGGCAAGCCGGAACAAAGCCTGCCGTTTTTCGCCGGGCGAGGCCATCCCCAGGTGTTAGCCGGCTACTACGACGGGCCGCCGGAACGCATCCGCGACTGGCTCGCGGCGGGCCGCGGCTTGAAGGACCCCCCGGGTGTGATGTACACGACATGGCGGGGCGACTTTTCGCAGCTGGAAGCGTTTGCCGAACACGCTTGGGGTCAGCCCAGGGCGGCGGTTCGCTGAAGGCCGCGGCCGAGGTCCTGTGTTGTGCGGGCGCTCGCAGTGATTCTGCCCGGGTGCTTCGTCCGGACAGACCGTTGGGGTTGGGTGCTTGGGGTCGAGCCGCGAGGTACGAGCGGCAGCCAGAAGAACTTCCCGATTTGTCCTGGTGTGGCACTGCTTGGTACTCCAAGCAGTGTCGGGTCCGGCCGTCCTGCAATGCCACT
>CAIYOB010000952.1 GCA_903927685.1 uncultured Planctomycetaceae bacterium | reverse complement strand
TTCCAGCCGATCGGGATGGATGTCCACGACCCGGCTGTGGCGTGTACCGTCGCGCGATTGCGAGGCGGCTCCGACATGGACAAAGCGCACCCCCAGGACGATGGAAAGCGCATCGCGGTACATCTGTCCCAGGTGATTGTGCCCGCAGAACCAGGCCACGACGTTGGGATACCGCCAGACGAGATTCATGATCCGGCCCGGGCAGTGGTTCTGGTTGGCCACCGCGTTGCCGACTTGCGCGTGCAACTCGGCCATGGTCACCAGCCCGCTGCCGATAGGCGGAACGTGGGCCACGACCATGACGGGCCGATCGCCCATCCCTTCAAGCTGCGCCTCGAACCACGCCAGTTGATCGGGTTCGAAGACCACCTCGTGCGGCATTTCCGGATTCCGACGGAATGAGGTGCTGCTCAACCCCAGCACGCAGACGGGGCCCAGATCAACACGAAACCACGGGGTCGGCCGCCTGACGCAGGACAGGAAGGAGGCGACCGAGGCCTCATCGGTTGCGAATTCCGCCGCCTCGAGGTCATGGTTGCCGATGACGCTGAACCAAGGCGCGTTGAGCTGGTCCAGCACGTCTGTCGCGTGGCTCGTGGCCGCGTGGGTGCCGACGTATGGCCCGTACCCGGTGAGGTCACCAACAACGAACACGGCGGCCGGGGCCAGCCGGTTGACGTCATCGACGATGTCCGGCCAGACCGCATCGTCCGGGTAGTCGATATGGGGATCGCCAAGAACCACGATCCGTGTCCTATCGGTTTGAGTCGCGGTCATAGAGCTTCGGGTTTCGGGTTCGTTGTTTCAAGCCACGCTCGGATGCGGGTGACATCCTGCACGATGGCCGCCTCCTCGGCAATGGCTTGGGCCCGCAGTTCGTCGGGCGGCAGGCCGTCCAGCGACAGAAAAAGCCTGGCGGCGCGCAGGGCTGCCGGGGATTCGTACGCGGGAACGCCATCATGGCAGGGCAGGGGAGGCAGGTCGGCGCGTTGGAACGGGTTCAGGGGCGAGGCATATCCGAACGTCTCCTGGATCAGGATGCGCTGGACAGAACTGCGGTTCCGGATGGCAGCAAGGACCCCGGGGAGGTCGACGTCGCCGGTGCCGAGCGGCACGCCAACGCTATAGACCGTGCCGGCGCAACGCACCAACTTCTGGTCCTTAATGTGCGTTGTGAATGCGAACGGGGCAAGTTCCACCGCGGCGCGAACCGGATCACCACCCAGGACGAGGTCGTTGCCGCTATCCAGACAGACGCCGAGGAAGGGGTCGGCCATTTGGGCGACGCAGAAACGAAGTTCCTCCGCGGTGACGTCCTCGTGGTTCTCGAGGGCAATCCGTACGCCTAGCTTCCGGGCCAGGGGTAGGACCTGCTCGAGGTCGTGCATCGTCTGCCGGAACGTCTCCTCCGGGTTCTGCCGGAAGATCAGCAGGGTGCGGAACACCTGCGCACCGAGCTCGGCACACAGGTTGAGCTGCCACTCGACCGCTTCGAGGCTTGTCCCCATCCCGCCGACCTCCGTGAAGAAACCCTTGCGTGCAAACGCCTGCCGGACCCGACGCACATGGGCCTTGTCGGCCG
>CAIYOB010000951.1 GCA_903927685.1 uncultured Planctomycetaceae bacterium | reverse complement strand
CTCGTGTGGATCTGGAGGAAGTGCCGGAGTGGACGGTTCGCTACTGTGTCGCATCGCCTGCCTTCCGGACGAAGTATTTCGAGAGGCTGACGGGGAGCGTTCCGACGGATGTGGCTGCCGAAGTCACGGAGACGGGCCGCGACATTGCCGACAGTTGCGTTCGCGAGGTCGCGATTCGATCCGCAAACCAAGCGGACGTTGTTCGATTCCGGGGTGAGTTCTTCAGCAACTCCTGGAACATTTTCGGCTTGCTGAGTCCCGAATAGGCGGCAAGTTCAAAAGGGCACGACCGCCGTCCATTGGCGAGTCCAGTCCGCGTCAGAATCGCGTCAAGCCGTTCGCGATCCAGACAAGTACGAAGAAACCCCGTGTCGAAGAAGCCCCGTCTTCAGTTGTCAGCCACTCTGATCCAAGGCGAGGTTCAGGCGGAGGACGTTGACTCTCGGCTCGCCGAGCACGCCCCACTGCCTCGACTCGGTGTGCTGCCGGATCAGCTGGCGGATCGCGTCTTGCGGCATGTTCCGGGCCGCTGACACGCGCCGCACCTGGACTTCGGCGGCGGCGGGGCTGATGTGCGGGTCCAAACCGCTGCCGGAAGCAGTGACCAGGTCGACCGGAATCGACTCGAGCTGGGGATCCGCAGCGCTCAGAGCGTCGATCCGCGTCCTGGCGTTCTTGACTAGATCCGGATGCAGTGGCCCCAAGTTTGAGCCGCCGGAAGCCGCCGCATTGTAGGGCAGCGGAGCCGTCGCGGACAGTCGTCCCCAGAAGTACTCCGGCCGCGAGAACGACTGGCCGATCAGTTCCGAGCCCATCGCCCTGCCGTCAACCTCCAGGAGGCTGCCGTTGGCGCGATGGGGAAAGACGCCTTGCGCGATCAGGGTCACCAGTCCGGGATAGGCGATCCCCGTGACCAGGGTCAGAAGGGTCAAGACGACCAGAGAAATGCGAAGTTGCTTCAGCATGGCAAGCCTCCTCGGGGGTATTCGCAGGTTCAGGCCCAGCCGACCGCGGCCAGGCAGAGGTCGATGGCCTTGATTCCCACGAACGGCACCGCAAGTCCGCCCAGGCCGTAGACCAGCAGGTTGTCGCGCAGCAGCTGGGCCGCACCTACCGGCCGATAGCGGACACCCCGCAGGGCCAGCGGCACCAAGGCGATGATGATCACGGCATTGAAAATGACGGCGGCCAGGATGGCGCTGGCTGGCGACGACAGCCGCATCACATCCAGGGCTTTCAAGGCGGGGTAGGTCGAGGCAAATGCGGCCGGCAGGATGGCGAAGTATTTGGCCACGTCGTTCGCGATGCTGAACGTCGTCAACGCTCCGCGCGTCATCAGCAGTTGCTTGCCGATGTTAACGATCTCGATCAGCTTCGTCGGGTTGGAGTCCAGGTCGACCATGTTGCCGGCCTCCTTGGCCGCCTGCGTTCCCGAGTTCATGGCCACGGCGACGTCGGCCTGGGCCAAGGCGGGCGCGTCGTTGGTTCCGTCGCCGGTCATTGCCACCAGTCGTCCTCCCTGCTGGTACTCGCGAATCAAGGATAGTTTCGCCTCGGGCGTGGCCTCGGCCAGAAAGTCGTCCACGCCGGCGTCGGCGGCGATCGCCGCCGCGGTCAGCGGATTGTCGCCCGTGATCATCACCGTCTTGATGCCCATCCGCCGGAGTTCGGTGAAGCGTTCCTTGATGCCCCCTTTGACAATGTCCTTGAGTTCGATCACACCCAGGACCCGGGCGTCCCGGCTGACGACCAGCGGCGTGCCGCCTGCCTTGGCAATCTGCTGGACGGCCGCTTGGATGCCGTCCGGCACATGGCCGCCGAGGCGACCGACGTGCGTTTCCACGGCTTCGGCGGCGCCCTTGCGAACCTGCTGTCCTCCTAAGTCAATGCCGCTCATCCGATTCTTGGCCGAGAAAGGAACAAAGTGGGGCTGGATGACCTCGAGGTCGCGGCCGCGGAGGCCAAAACGGTGCTTGGCCAGCACCACAATGCTGCGTCCCTCGGCCGTCTCGTCCGCAATCGACGCCAGGTGAGCCGCCTCGGCCAGCTCCCGTTCCGTCGTGCCCGCGGCGGGCACGAAGCGCGTCGCCTGGCGGTTGCCGAGCGTGATCGTGCCGGTCTTGTCGAGCAGCAGCACGTCGACATCCCCCGCGGCCTCGACCGCGCGGCCCGACAGGGCGATGACATTCGCCTTGCTCAGCCGGTTCATCCCGGCAATCCCGATCGCCGACAGCAAGGCGCCGATCGTCGTCGGCGCCAGGCAGACCAGCAAGGCCGTCAGGACGGTGAGCGTGATCGGCTGGCCGCGGCCGGAGACCAGTACGCTGTAGGCCGAGAACGGCTGGAGGGTGGCGACCACCAGCAGGAAGATCAGCGTCAGGGCGGCCAGCAGGATCGTGAGCGCGATCTCGTTCGGCGTCTTCTGCCGCTGAGCCCCCTCGACCATTGCGATCATGCGATCCAGAAAGCTCTGCCCCGGCAGCGTCGTCACGCGAACGATCATCCAATCGGAGATGACCCGCGTCCCGCCGGTAACGGCACTGCGGTCGCCGCCGCTTTCCCGGACCACGGGTGCGCTCTCGCCGGTGATCGCACTTTCGTCGACCATGGCGACCCCCTCGACGACCTCGCCGTCCGCCGGAATGGTCTCCCCGGCTCGCACGATCACCAGGTCATCGCGATTCAGTTCACTGGCGGGAACGTCCGCCGTCGACTCGGCGTTTCGCTTGACCAGCCGATGGGCCGTGACCTGGGTCCGCGTCTTGCGCAGACTCGCGGCCTGAGCCCGCCCGTGGCCCTCGGCCAGGGCCTCGGCGAAATTGGCAAACAACACGGTCAGCCACAACCAGACGGCGATGCCCAGGGTAAAGGCGGCCGATTCTCTGCCGCTTCCGATCAGCACCTGAAGTCCCAGCAGCGTGGTCAGGATGCTGCCCAGGTAGACGACGAACATGACGGGATTGCGAACTTGAGCCCGTGGATCCAATTTGCGAAAGGACTCGCCAACCGCTTCGGCGAGGATCGTCCAGTCGATGTGCTTCCCGGGCGCGATCGTCTTGTTCATGGCAGATTCCTCCGTTGGTTACGCGGCCAGCATCAAGTGCTCGACGATGGGCCCCAGTGCCAGCGCCGGGAAGAAACTCAGAGCGCCGACGACCACGACGACCGCAACCAGCAGGACGACGAACAGTGCTGTATGCGTCGGCAGGGTTCCCGCTCCCGGGGGAATCCGTTTCTTCTCGGCCAGCGAGCCGGCGATCGCCAGCACGGGGAGCATGACGCCGAACCGGCCGACGAGCATCGCCAGCCCCAACATGGCGTTGTAGAAGAACGTATTGGCGCCCAGGCCGGCAAAGGCGCTGCCGTTGTTGTTCGCCGCCGACGAAAAGGCGTACAGCACCTCGCTGAACCCGTGGGGGCCCGGATTGAAGACCGTCGCGCGTCCCTGGGGCAGAACCACGGCACACGCGGTGCCCAACAGCACCATGGCGCAAGGCAACAGGATGACGAGCGCGGCCATTTTCATCTCGAAAGCCCCGATCTTCTTGCCCAGGTACTCGGGCGTCCTGCCGACCATCAATCCCGCCAGGAACACGGCGACGATGGCAAAGACCAGCATCCCATACAGGCCGGAGCCGACACCGCCGAAGATGACCTCGCCCAACTGCATCAGCCACAGAGCGGCCAGTCCCCCCAGCGGCGTGAACGAATCGTGCATGGCGTTGACCGAGCCGTTGGAAGCGGCCGTGGTGGCGACGGCCCACAGCGCCGAATTCGCGATCCCGAAACGGGTCTCCTTGCCTTCCATGTTGCCGCCGGCCTGAAGGTCGCCCGCCGCCTGGTCGACTCCGAGTTTGGTCAGCGCTGGGTTGCCCTGCTGTTCGGCCGCGACGGCCAGCCCGAGCATCGCCATCACGACGGCGCTCATCGCCACCAGCACGGCCCAGCCTTGCCGCCGATCCCCCGCCAACTCGCCGAACGTAAAACACAGGCTCGCCGGGATCAGCAGGATCGCCAGCAATTGAAGGAAGTTCGACAGCGGCGTCGGATTCTCCAGGGGATGGGCCGAGTTGGCGTTGAAGAACCCGCCACCGTTGGTCCCCAGTTGCTTGATAGCGACCTGCGAGGCCGCCGGCCCGACGGCGATCCGCTGCCCGGTCACCGCTTGGCCTTGCCCGTCGACCATCGGCTCAATCAACGTCACCTCGCGGTAGGGCCGGAGCGTCTGGACGACCCCCTGGGAGACCAGCAGCACGGCCAGCAGGAGCGCCAGGGGCAGCAGGATATACAGGGTGCCCCGAGTCAGGTCGACCCAGAAACTGCCCAGCGTGGACACACTCTGCCGCGCAAAGCCGCGGACGAGGGCGATCAGCACCGCCATGCCGGCTGCCGCGGAGAGGAAGTTCTGCACGGTCAGCCCGAGCATCTGCGTCAGGTAGCTCAGCGTGGATTCGCCGGCGTATCCCTGCCAGTTCGTGTTCGTCACAAAGCTGACCGCCGTATTGAATGCAGAATCGGGGGCGACGGCCGGCAGCGACTCGGGATTGGCCGGCAGCCAGCCCTGCAGCCGTTGGATGCCGTAGACAGCGACCACGCAGATCAGGCTGAAGGCAAGCAGAGCCGTGGCATACTGTCGCCACGTCATCTCGTCGTCGCGGCGGATCCCGCCCAGGCGATACACCAGCCGCTCGACCGGTCCCAAGATCAGCTCCAGGCCCGGCGCGCGGCCCGAATAGACCCTGGCGATGAACAGCCCCAGCGGCTTGACGCACGCCGCCAGAACGGCGCTGAACACCGCGATTTGCAGAAGCATGTTGGCTGTCATCAGAACCTCTCCGGCTGCAACAGGGCCACCACAAGATAGATGCCAAGGAACGTTGCCATTCCACCCGCCAGAAACAGAGTCCAGTCCATTGCGATTCCTCCGCTTGAAGTCTCTCACTGAATTAGAGCAAGCTCGGCGTAAAATGGGGGTCAAATCCGTCGGCCCCGGTGTCAAACTTTCATCAAGAGCCGCTAGCACCCGACTCATCCGGAAGCCGATCGCTAGCACCATGCGTCCCTGGCTTAGGGTTGACCAACCACTAACCAGATCTTCACCGGCGGTAGTCCTTTCCACACCACTCCCCCGTCCCCCCAACATCGCTTGGAAGCGGGAACGGAAATCAAATCGCGCCCCGGCGGCGCATAATTCAGGGAGACGCTTCGGTGATCCAGACGATAACCCTTTTGTTGAGAGATGCCCCTGTCGATAAGAAGAGGTTCCCGGAAATGGCTAGTGCTGACTTCTCGCCTCATCCCGATGCGCCCCTGAACTGTCTGCTGGTCTATCCGAGATTCCCGGAGAGCGCCTACTGGAACTGGACGGAAGTCTGTAGCGCCGTGGGACGCAAGGCCATGGGAATCCCGCTGGGGCTGCTGACCTTCGCCGCCACACTGCCCCCGCAATGGAACGTGCGGCTGGTCGACCTGAATACCACGGATTGGGACGAGCAGGCATGGGAATGGGCCGACTTGGTGGCCGTCGGCGGCATGATGGTCCAACAGCGCGGGATGTTCGAGGTCATTGAGCGTGCCCGCCAGGCCGGGAAGTTCGTGATCGTGGGCGGTCCGGACGCCACCAGCCAGCCGGCGCTGTATCAAGCCGCGGACGCGCTGCTCCTGGGCGAAGCGGAAACGACGGTGCCGCAGTGGCTGGCCGCGTGCCGTGCCGGCCACCCCGGGGGCACGTTCCAGGCCCTGGAGCAACCGGATGTGTCGCAGTCTCCGCTGCCGCGGTTCGACCTGCTCAAGATCGAGGACTACCTGTCGGTCAACGTGCAGTTCTCGCGGGGCTGCCCCTTCAACTGCGAGTTCTGCGACGTCATCGAGCTCTATGGCCGGACGCCCCGAACCAAGACGCCGGCGCAATTCTGCCGCGAACTGGAAGCCCTGTACGACCTCGGTTACCGCGGCTGGGTCGACGTCGTTGATGACAACTTCGTCGGGAACAAGAGCCGGGTGAAGGAGCTGCTTCCCGTCCTCAAAGAGTGGTGCGAGCGGCACGCGTTTCCGTTCTATTTCTCGACCCAGGCGTCGATCAATCTCGCGGACGACGAGCCGTTGATGGACGCCATGACGGACGTCGATTTTCGCACGGTCTTCATCGGGATCGAAACGCCCGATGCGAAACTCCTGGCCACGACTCAGAAACGCATGAACGTCCTGAAGCCCATTCGCGAGCGGCTTGGTCGGATCTACGAGCGGGGCCTCAGCGTGACGGCGGGCTTCATTTTGGGCTTCGACGGCGAATCGCCGGGCGCGGGCGACGTGATCCGCGCGTGCATCGAGGAGAACGACATCCCCATCGCCATGGTCTCGCTGCTGGCGGCCTTGCCGAACACGCAGCTTTCGCGCCGGCTGGCGCGTGAGGGACGGCTGCTCAATGCGGCCACCTGCGAACCCCTGTTGCCAGGCGAACGGCACGAAGTCGTCTTGCCCATGGTCCAAGGCCAGTTGGCTGATCAAGCGGCCCTGGGAGGCCTGAAGTTCACGACCACCCGCGATCGGTATCAGATCATGGAAGAACACCGCCAG
Source organism: uncultured Planctomycetaceae bacterium (assembly GCA_903927685.1). The sequence continues at coordinate 8,892 of CAIYOB010000951.1, read as the reverse complement.
GTTTGGCAGGCGGTCTACGAACCGCGGCAGTACTTCGCCCGCGTGTTTCGCGCCGCCCGACGAATTCGAATCCGGCGCAAACACCGCTTGCCGCGTCGCCAACAGCGCAAGTTGGACCGCGGGTTCCTGATCATGATGGTTCGCTTGTCGCAACTCGCCGATGTCCGCTGGCCGCTGTGGTGGCTCCTCCTGCGGGCTCCGTTCCTGGGGCTGGCGCGCTTCGAGTATGTGGCCCAAATGGCGATCGCCTACGCTCAGTTCCGGAAGATCCTCCGCCGAATCGAGAAGGGCTTACCCGAACGTATCGCCGCCGAGCAGCAGCGCGGCGTGCTCGCCGTGTGCCCACCCGTCGGAGCCACGGCCGTGGCAGACCAGCCCCGGCGTCTGGAAGAAGCGGCGTTGTAACAATCCTCCGCAGGCCGACGCTGCAGAACGCAGCCAGCCGATTCAGGTGTGTCCCTGATTCGGCCGCCACGCGTCTGCTTGACCTCCGGCCGCCGGACGGCGAAATCGAGGCGCAACGGGATCGAGATCAATCAGGGCCGTTATCCGGCGACGAGAGAAAGACCTCCAAGCCGGCGGCGCGGATCTCGGTCCGGTCCAGCCGGAACCACGGAACATGCTTCGCCCCGCACGCCGGGCAGGCGGGAAACGCGGCGTCCGACGGGGGCTGGGCAGCACGGCAGGCCCGGGCCGCGTCCCGCCAGATCAACTCGCACTCGTCGCAGACCGCGACCACGGCGTCGCACCGCCCGCACCGAGACAGCCGCAACTGGCCGTCGCCGCAGACGGGGCACGAACGGAGGTAGGGCAACGCTTGTTCGGACATGGGGCTCACCTCGGAAAGGCGGTAATCACGTTCTGGGTGCCTGTCTCGATGACCAGAAAGACTTTGGTCAAGGGCGGGTGGCCACGCGCCGCTCCAGCGCGGCCGCCCAGGTAGCCGACACGGCGTCCCAGCGGCACGGTGTACAGGCTGCGATCGCCTTCGATCGTCGGTCGCAGGTTCGTGCGCTCAATGTTCCGCCAGGCTTCGTCGATCACGCCAAACACCACCTCCGGACCGCCATCGAAGACGCCGTGCGAACCGTCGCGATCGGGCATGTCGCGGGCGTGCCGCAGCACGTGCTCGACCCGCGTGCGGCCTTCCGGATCGCGGCCTTGGTAGGTCAACCCTGCCGGACTGAGCCACGTCTCGGGACCGATTTTCTTCAGTTCGACTTTCGAAGCCGCAGTCGGTTCGCCCGGCTTGGCCGGTGGCGATGCGAGGATCCTGATCTGCGCGGGTTCACGGAGCCGGATCTGCAACTTGTCCCGGTAACGTTCCACCAGCCCGGTGATTTCCACGTCGCGGCCCCGGTACCGTTCGGCCGGCTGGCCTGACGAGAACTTAACCAGGTCCGAGGCGAAGCAGATCACCGTAAACTCGGGGTTCTCAAAATTCAAAAAATGATGCCCGCTACGGTTTGCGACGTTGGTGCCGGTCACCCGGCCAAAGACGGTCGCTTGGCGGCCCACCAGGGCGCGCAGCGCGACCGCATCCTTGGCAGAGACCCGCTGCTGCGCCTCGCCGTCGGCGGCTGACGCCCGTCCCGTCCAGAGCCCCCACAGGCACAGGCTGGTGACCAACATCCGGTACAGGAATTTGCGATGTTTCATGTCGCTCTCCCGGCCTCACACCCGTCCCACATGCACGCCGCTCGCCTTTCGACTCTCACTGCTTCACCGGCAACAACTGTCGCACCAGCCGCACGATCACGGCCACGCCCGTGACGTCCCGCAGCACGCCGTCGCGGATCATGCGGTTCAAGGGAATATACCCGAAACCGCGAACAAACGCATTCCAGGGCGCCGAAGCCGGCACCATGAATCCCAGGCTGGCGCCCGCGTCGCGCCCAGGGCTGGCGCCAGCGGATCGGTCCCCAGCTGCTGGGCGACCCTGCTGACCACGGGCACGACGAAATCGGCCGATGCCGTGTTCGCCTCGCCCGTCGATCCCATTGCCGCGCGGGACAACATCTCAGCGACCAGGCCGTGGAAATCACACGGGGCAGCCCGGCCGAATCCTCGGCTTGCCCAGCGATGCAAGGCCGCCGCCGCGACGGCCCGGCGATCCGCGTGAACTCGCGCCGCGCTGGAGGGAACGAATCACCCTGACCTGCGTCAAAAGCCGCAAGGGGGCAAAAGGAGACAGGAGAAGAGCGTGTTTCCGTATCAAACGCGGATCGAGTTGGAGCGGCAGGCGAGGCTCTTGGGCTACGAACCGGACCGCGACGACACCGACGCCGATCTGATCTTGGCCATTCGGCTTCGCGGCGGGCATGAATAAACGCGGTCGCCCGCCGGTCGCATCATTCACGAAATCGAGTCCTCGTTTAACGCCAAGCCGGCAGGCGACGGCTTGGGTAGCTCCATCCCACCGATCCGCCGTCGCCTGCCGGCTCGGCATTAAACGCACTGAGCCGAAATGGGGAAGCTATTTCGTGAGCGTTGCCAGGACTCATGTCCGGCCCTCCCAGAGGCGAATGGTATGAGGGGAAGGACTGACGATTGCCTGGCTGGCTGTGGTCGAGTGCAGCGAGCCCACAGTCCGCGCGGATTCCGGGGGCTCGCCGCACTCGACCCCGGCCACCCTTCCCTGGCTTCTTCTCTTGACCCCGTGCCATTCCTCCCAGAGGCGGCATGTCCAGAGTGGGGATTGTCCAGAGCGGGGCTTGTTGACAAGCGGCGGCTCACCTCGTAACAAGATAGGCTTGGGCGGCAGGCAATCGTGCCGTTCGCCCGATCCGCACGCACAACATCAACGAAGGAGCGCGGTTCATGACTTTCCGACAACGACTCAGCCGCCGGCGATTCCTGCAGCGAGCGGCTGCGGCCGGCGCCGTTCTCGGCTTGCCGGCGATCATTCCGGCGTCGGCGTTGGGCGCCGACGGGCGGCCAGCCCCCAGCAATCGAATCACGGTCGGCGCGATCGGCGTGGGCGGCCAGGGCAACGGGAATCTAGGCGGATTTCTCGGCGATCCCCGCTGCCAAGTCGTGGCCGTGAACGACGTCGACCGGAACAACTTGGAACGGACCCAACGGCGGGTCAACGAGGTCTATAACAATCAGGACTGCGCCGCGTATCCGGACTTTCGCGAGCTGATTGCTCGCGACGATATCGATGCCATCTCGCTGGCCACGCCCGACCACTGGCATGCGATCCCGGCGATCCTGGCGGCCAAGAGTGGCAAGGACATCTACGGCGAAAAGCCGTTCAGCCACGACTTGCGCGAAGGCCGGGCCATGGTCGCAGCCGTGAGCCAGTACGGCCGGATCTGGCAGACCGGTTCGTGGCAGCGCTCGACCGGCGATTTCCGCATTGCCTGCGAACTGGTCCGCAACGGCCGCATCGGCAAGGTGCACACGGTCGAAGTCGGCTTGCCCACCGGGGGCGGCGGCGGCAACGCCCCGTTCACGGATCCGCCGCCGAATATGGACTACAATTTCTGGTGCGGTCCGGCGCCCTGGGCGCCCTATTCGGCCGACCGGACCCACTGGAACTGGCGCTGGCAGATGGACTACGGCGGCGGCCAGCTGATGGATTGGGTCGGACACCACGGCGATATCGCCCAGTGGGGCTTGGGCGCCGACACGACGGGCGCCGTCGAGTTCAATCCGATCTACGCCGACTATCCCCAGACCGGCATCTGGGACGCCGCCACGCGATACCGAATCGAATGCACTTATGCCAACGGTGTCAAGCTGATCGTGCAGAACGCGGAAGGCGAGCACCGGATGGGCGCCAAGTGGATCGGCTCCGACGGCTGGGTCTGGGTCGATCGCGGCGGCTTTGAGACGTTCCCCAAGAGCCTGAAGCAGGAGAAAATCGGCTCGGACGAGATCAACCTGTACCGCTCGAACAACCACATCGGCAACTTCATCGATTGCGTCATCTCCCGCCGGCCGACAATCACGCCCGCGGAAGTCGCCCACCGCTCGGCCAGCTTGGGACACCTGTGCGTGGTCGCCATCGGCTTGGGCCGCAAGATTCGCTGGAACCCGGACACGGAAGAAGTCCTCGACGACCCGACCGCCGCCGCCATGCTGGGCCGGGCCAAACGCGAACCGTGGAGCTTGGCATGAGCAGGGAGCGGGGAGTTGCACCAATCGGAGGAACCATCATGAATTTGAGATTGAATACAGTTGTTGTAGTTTTGATCTTCCTGTCGGCCCTGGCGGCCGTGCAGGCACAAGAGCCGGCGGCGGACCCGTACCAGGCGCTGGCGAAATGGGAATTCGGCCAGAGCCGCCAGCCGCTGGCGCAGATCGAGGACCAAATCCGCAAGACGGCGGCGGCCGACTACGCGGCGATCGAGGCCAAGTTGCTGCCGGTGCTGAAGTCGCCTGAGACGCCGCAGGACGCCAAGCGGTACATCTGCCGCTGGCTGGCTGTGGTCGGTTCGGCTGAGTGCGTGCCGGCGGTGGCCGAACTGCTGGGCGATGCGGACCTGTCGCATCCGGCGCGGATGGCGCTCCAGCCGCTGGCGACTCCAGCGGCGGCCGCGGCGCTCCGCGATGCGTTGTCCAAGGTGCAGGGCCAGCAGTTGGTGGGAGTCATCGCCTCGATCGGCGTCCGTCGCGACGCCCAGGCGGTCGCTGGCTTGGCCGGACTGGCCGGCAACCCGGACGCGGCGATCGCCGGCGTGGCGATCAGCGCGTTGGGCGAAATCGGGACCGCCGAGGCTGTCCGCGCCTTGAACTCCGTGCAAGCACCGGCAGGGCTGGCCCGGACCGTGGCCCGCGCCAAGGTCGCCGCGGCCAACCATCTGGCCGCGGCCGGTAACAAAGACGCGGCTGCCGAAACGTACCAGGCGCTGCTGCAGCCGGACCAGCCGGAAGCCGTACGCGTGGCGGCTCTCAAGGGCCTGCTGGAAACCCTGCCTCCGGCCGTAGCGGTCAAGCGGTTTGTGGACGTGATTCAGGGTGACGACCAGGCGCTGCGGACGGCTGCACTGGCCGCGTACGTCGGCAGTCCCAACCGCGCGCTCAAGGACGCCGTCGCGGCCGAGCTGCCGGCCATGAACCCCGCCGGCCAGTTGGTTCTGCTGGGGATCCTGGCGGGCGAGGCCGACGTGGCGGCCAGACCCGCCGTAGTGAAGCTGCTCGACAGCGGCGATGTGGACGTGCGCGTGGCCGCCTTGGAATGTCTCGCGCTGCACGGCGAAGCGGCCGACGTGGCCGCGGTGGTCAAGCTGGCTCAAGCCGAACCCGCGGCGGTGGCCGAGGCCGCGCGGCGGATCCTGCCGCGGATGGGCAAGCCGGGCGTGAACGATGGGCTCGTCGGGCTGATCGAGTCCGGAACTCCCGGTGATCGGGCTGTCGTTCTGGCCGCGCTGGCGGCCCGCCGCGTTGAATCCGCCCTGCCCACGCTGGCCCGCCTGGTCGGCGCCGCGGATGCGGATCTGGCGACCGAAGCCGCTCGAGCCCTGGCCGTGCTGGGGACCAGCGGCCAACTGGACGCGCTGGCGGCAGTCTTGATCCGCACCGACAACGCCGCCTTGAGCAAGGAGACAGCCGAGGCCGTGAAGGCGATCTGTTCGCGGGCGGAAGACAAGGCCGCCGCCGCCCAGCCGCTGTTGACCGCGCTGAATCAAGCCTCGACACCGGCGGCCCGCATCACGTTGCTCCAGCAACTGGTCTACACCCGGGGCGACGACGCGCTGAATGCGGTCCGGAAAGCCGCGCAGGACTCCGATGCCGCCGTCGCGGAAGCCGGCGTTCGGGCGCTGATCGCCTGGCCGGAAGCTGCGGCGGTCCCCAGCCTGGTCGAGCTGGCCAAGACCTCGGACAAGGCCAGTTTCGCCGTCCTCGCTCTGCGGGACGGCTGCCTGCGGTTGGCCAACCAAAAGGACCTGCCGCTGACGCAGCGGCTGAGCATCTACCGCAGCGTCCTGGACGTGGCCAAGCGGGCGGAGGAGAAACGGCAAGCGATCGCCGGTCTGGCCGACCTGCCGGCCTTGGGCGCGCTAGACTTGCTCCAGGCCGCCGCCAAGGACGCGGAATTGAAGACCGAAGCGACGGCCGCTACGATCCGGCTCGCCAAACAACTGGGCGCGGTCTACAACCAGCAAGCCCTGGCGGCGCTGGAGGCGATCAAGGCGCAAAGCGACAGCGACGAGGTGCGGCGTCAGGCCGACGAGGCCATCAAGGCGGTCCGGAATGCCGGCCAGTCGCCAGACGGTTTTATCGTCGCGTGGCTGCTGTCCGGGCCCTATACCCAGCCAGGCAAGGGCGGCTCGGATCTGTTCGACATCGCCCTCGCGCCGGAGAAGCCTGACGGCGATGCCGAATGGCGGCCCGTCACGGTCGGACCCGGCGGCAGAGCGGGGCTGGTCGAGATGGACAAGATCTTCGCTGGCAACGAGCGGGTGGCGTACCTGAAGACGGATCTGGTTTCGGACAAGGAACGCGACGCCTTGCTGGAACTGGGCAGCGACGACGGTATCAAGGTCTGGCTGAACGGCCGGGTCGTCCACGCCAACAACGCCGTCCGGCCCTGTTCGCCGGGCCAGGACAAAGTTACCGTCAAGCTGAAGCAAGGCTCCAATCCGCTGTTGCTGAAGGTCACCCAGGGCGGCGGCGAGTGGTCGGCCTGCTGCCGCGTCTGCGCCCCCGACGGCAAACCGCTGGACGGCGTGACCGTAGCGCCGAACGGGCCGTAAGGCCGGTTGTCGGTTGGCGAACCAGTCAGCGAAAGCGTCGCCTGGGGGGAGCCCCCTCGTTATTCTACACAAGTCAGAACTGATCTTGGCGATTTCGGGGAGGGATGGGATACTCAGAAGTTAGTGATTTGACGCAGGAGGGCGAAGCAAGTCAAGGGAGTGACGGATGCTGGCACCGTGGGCGGTCGAGGAGATGAAAGCGGTCGAGTTGAAGGACGAGCGGTTGAATCAACGGCTGAACAAGCTGCTCTCGGCGTTGGGGGAGCACCCCACCGCAAGCATTCCGGCGGCGTGTGGCGGATTCAACGAGACGATGGCCGCCTATCGGTTTTTCGACAATGATAAGGTGACGTACGAACGCCTGTTGGCACCGCACTACGAACGGACCGTGGAGCGGATCGCTGAGCAATCGGTGGTGTTGTTGGTGCAGGACACGACGGAACTCGACTTCACGCGACCGGAGGTCCAGATGGCCGGCGCGGGTTCGTTGGACGGTTCCCCGCGCCGGGGCGCGTTCTTGCATCCTCTGGTCGCGTTCACGCCGGACGGGACGCCGCTGGGGACCTGCTGGGCCACGATGTGGACCCGCGACGAGCCCGCGGAAGAGACCGCACGGGAGAAGGCGCAACGCCGGAAAGCCACCGCGATCACGGACAAGGAGAGCCAGCGGTGGTTAGACGGTCTGCGGCAAGCGCGGACCGTAGCCCAGCAGGTGCCCACGACTCAATGTATCTGCATCGGGGACAGCGAGTCGGACATCTATGAGTTGTTTGCGGAACCGCGCGGAGACCAACCCGTAGACTGGTTGGTGCGGGCCTGTCAGGATCGGGCGTTGCAGAAGCAGGCCCTGGAAAATGCCGAGCACACGGCGCGGCAGATCCGAGCCGCCGTGGAAGCCCAACCCGTTCTGTTCACCAAGACGATTTCCGTCCGGGGGCGGGACCCCAAAGTTTCCTGTGAGACGCGTGGCCGACGACAACCGCGCAAGAGCCGGACCGCGGAGGTGGAAATCCGTTGTGCTACGGTGACGCTGCGCCCGCCGTATCGCCCCGGCGAGAAGTTGCCCGCCGTGAAGGTGAACCTCGTCCAAGCCCGGGAACTCAATCCGCCGACGGACGATGAGCCCGTGGAATGGCTGTTGGTCACGACCCTGCCCATCGCGACCGTCGAACAGGTGCGAGAGATCCTCCAATACTACGCCGTGCGATTTCTGATCGAAGTCCTGTTCCGGGTGCTGAAGTCGGGCTGCCGCGTGGAAGAACGGCGGTTCGAACACATCGACCGGATGCTGCCCTGCGCCGCGTTGTATCTGATTGTGGCCTGGCGCGTTCTGATGATCTGCCGTCTTGGTCGTAGCAGTCCTGATCTTGATTGCGAGGCGTTGTTTGACCCCGCGGAATGGAAGTCGGTGTGGATGGTCGTGCAACAGACGCGTCCGCCGGAGAAACCGCCCACCTTGGCGGTGATGCTCCCGATGATCGCGCAGTTGGGTGGCTACGTGAACCGTCCGAATCGCGAAGACCCGCCCGGGCCTCAGACCATCTGGCTCGGACTCCAGCGGATGTACGACTTGGCGCTGGCGTGGCACATCTTCGGCCCCGGCGCCTCCGGCCTCCCCGATCGCGACGAGACTTGTGTATAACAACGAGGGGCGTTGCCCCAGGCTACGGTGGGAGCAGGCCTTCGGCCAAGCACCGACGGATTCCGAAATGAGCAACTTCAAAGCCCACTGGCGACCCTGGACGTGGGCGATCGCCCTGCTGGCCTGCGGCCTGCTGATGTTGGTCGTCAGCGCGATCCGCCTCTCGCTGCCTCTGGCCGCGGCGGCAACCGCGATGGCCGCGGGCGGCCTGCTGGCCCGCCCTGGGCGACGCAGCTCCGGCTGGAGATGGCTTCTGGCTTGGGCGCCGCTGTGGCTGATCGTGCCCTTGGCGATGCTGGGAGAACCCCGTCTGAGTTCACGGCTGGAATGGCTCACGGCTCGGCTGGCCAGCATGACGCTGGACGCATTACGGGGCCAGCACGTGCTGCAGGGCTTGGTCCTCGAATTGCCCGGGCAGCGAATCCTGGTCGACCAGGCCTGTCGCGGCCTGAATTCGCCGTGGGGACTGGTCTTCGCGACGGTGCTGCTGGTGGCCGCCGGCCGGCGGCCGTGGCTCTGGTCGGCCGCCCTGCTGGCCAGTAGCCT
>CAIYOB010000950.1 GCA_903927685.1 uncultured Planctomycetaceae bacterium | reverse complement strand
GCCAGCCCAGTCCCAGCGTCAACAGGGCGACCACGATCAAGACGGCGACCGCCAGGCCCTCGACCAGTTCGTTGACTTTCTCGTTGGCCGTCAAACCATAGTTGCGGGTGATCACCAGTTCCATATCCGCGGGCACGATCGCACCGCGCAGCTCCTCGGCCTCCCGGAGCACGGCATTCGCCACCCAGACGGCGTTGGAGCCCTTTTTCTTGGCAATCGCGATCGTCACGGCCGTTTGCGCCGCGGCCGGATCGGAGGCCGGCGTGGCGGCGGCGGGCGCGCCCAGCACGGTGCCGGGGAACGATTCGTGCTTCGTGAATCCGCGGGCCGGCCCCCAGCCGTGACGGACATAATTGGCCACTTCGTCCGGTCCGTCCTCGACCGACGCGACATCCTTGAGGAATACCGGGGCCCCGTCGAAGACCCCCACGACCAGGTCCTGCAAGTCCCGCGCGTCCGCAAACGGCTCGCCGGCTTGAACCTGAATCACCTGGTCGCGGCTGCGAAAATCGCCGGCGGTTTGCCGGACATTAGCCGCCTGGATGGCGCGCTGCAATTCCAAGGGCGAGACGTGATGCGCCGCCATCCGATCGGGATCCAGCAATACCTGGATCACCCGCGGCCGCCCGCCCACGACGTACGCCCGGGACACATTCTTGACGGCGGCCAGCCGCTGCGTGATCTCCTCGGCCACCCGCCGCAGCGAGGTGTCGTCGCCGAAGGGACCGGACAGGGTCAGCGTGACCATCGGGACGTCGTCAATTTCCACCGGTTTGACCAGCCAGCCCGAGACGCCGGGAGGAACGATGTCCAGATGCTCATCCAATTTCTTGTACAGCTTGACCAGGCTCCGTTCGCGGTCCTCGCCCACATAGTAGCGGACCGTGATGATCGCCTGGCTCTCGCGGCTCATCGAGTACACGTACTCGACCCCGTCGATCTGGTACAGGATCTTCTCTAACGGCGTGGTGACCAGCTGTTCGACTTCCGCCGCGCTGTGGCCCGGAAAGTTGACGTAGACATCGGCCAAGGGCACGATGATCTGCGGATCTTCTTCGCGGGGCGTCAAGCCCAACGCGGTCAAGCCCACCACGCTGGCCAGTAGGATCAGGATCAGCGAGAGGTTCGACTCGAGGAAAATCTTGACGATCCGGTTCGTAAAGCCGTGCTCCTCGCCGGCCAGCTTGTCGGCATGCTCACTCATGGTTTGCCTCCCGGGCCGAGTCCGTGGCCGCGGACAGGACGACCTGCTCGCCTGCGCGCAATCCGGACAGCACTTCGACGTCTTTGTCCAGCGTTCGCCCCGTGCGGATCGCCCGCCGGCTGGCGACACCCTTTTCCGCGACGTCGACCAGCTCCAATTGGCCCACCTTCCGCACCGCGCTGCGCGGCACGACCAGCACCTCCTCTTCCTCGAGCGGGATCAAGATGCGTCCGAACATGCCGCTGTAGATTCCGTCCGGACAGGGACCGGTTACCTTGACCTGGAATGCCCGGCTGGCGGCCTGAGCTTCCGGGACAATCTCGCTGATCGTTCCGGAACACTGCTTGTCGAGCCCCTCGATGCGCACGCCGATGTCCTGGCCGACCTGCAGCTGCCGGGTCAACGACTCGCGGACGCTGGCCACCAATTGCATCCGTTTGGGATCGAACAGCGTCGCCAGCATCTGGCCCGGAGTCACCATATCGCCGACGTCTACCTTCTTGTCGATCACAACGCCGTTCAGAGGCGAACGGATCGTGGCCCAGTCGAGCGTCGCCTCGAGTTCCTTGACCGCCTCCCGAGCCTGCAGCAGGGCGGCTTCCGCCGCTTGCAGCGCCGTCGCCGCTTTCTCATGCTCCTGCCGGCTGATCGAGCGTGATTCGGCCAGTTTGGCATATCGCTGCTCGTCCGCGGCCGCCTGGGCGCGGGTGGCCTCGGCCGCGGTCGCGGCCGCCTTGGCCTGCTCCAGTCGAGCCTTCAAGTCGGTGTCATTCAGACGCACCAGGACATCCCCGGCTTTCACTTCCTGACCGGCCTTGAGGTTCACTTCTTCGACGCGGGCCATCAGCCGCGAGCCGATCGTCGTCTCATGCACGGCCCGGATCGTCCCGACCGCCGATTCCGAACGCGGCAGCCGGATCAACCGCGCCGGCGCCGTCGCCCCCGCGACGGTCGCCGAGGGCGCGGGAGCGGCTTGTTCGCTGACCGGCACCTTGGGCGCAAACTTGCCCGCCAGCCACAGCAAGAGCACGACGACACCCACGGTGAAACCCGCGAATACCGCCGCCTGACCGAGCCATTGCAGCCATCGACTTCCAACCTTGCTTGCAGATTTCATGGCCGTCACTTTCTCCGAACCGAATGTCAAAACGGCGTCCTCGACTCCACCACGCTCGGACGCACTTCCCACCGCGCGGTACCCGGGGGACCTCGCGTCTGACCAGGTACGTCGGGCCCCCATCGTCCAAGGCTGCAATTCTTCCACTGCGATCGGAAGGCGTCAACCCGACTCGGTACCGGGCTCGCACGCCGCGCGGGCTCGATGGTGTGCAAGAATTGCGCAGTGGATCCGCGGCCTGAGAAAGGACTCGTAGGTCCAGCCGCGCTTTACGGCCAGCCGCAGGCGTCCTGGTCTGGCGATCTCCGCTCGCCAAGCCGTCGCCTGCAACTAGCTGTTCAACGAGCATTTCTCGGCACCAAACTTGCTACTCCGTTCCATCCTACGTTTGTCCCGTCGGCGCTCCACGGAATCCAGTTAGAATTGCGTTCATGAAAGACAGATGTCCGCGGACGGAAAAGGTTACGAAAATCAAGCGATCATCCATCAACGCAGGTTTGTGATGCTGCGACAGCGAGTCGTCACTTGGGGTGCTCTGGTTCTGGGCTGCGGTGTCCTCGCCGCGTGGCAGTACCACGAATTCTGTCACGAACGCGAGGCGGCGCAGGAGACGCTGCGCCGGCAGGCCGAGTCCGTGACCAATGCGCTGGTCAGCGGCATCCGCTCGCATCGACGGCTGGGGCCGTTTTTTGAGGAGCAGGTCCAGGACGTCCTGGCCGAGTTGGTCAAGTCACCCGGCGTGTTGGCCGCCGGCATCGCATCGCCGCAAGGCCGGCTGTTGCTGTCGGCTGGCCGAATCGACGAGTTGCAGCCAGCGGCCTCCCGCGCTGCGGGCGAGTCATGGGAGCCCGCCGGCTACCGATTTGTGACGATGTTTCGCTTGCCCGCCGAAGTCGTGGGTGGCGGGGCGGATGGCGGACGCGGCGGGGGCTACGGTGGCGGACGCGGTCGGGGGCAAGGTAGCCGTTGGCAAGAGGAACCAGAAGCGGGCGGTCCCTTTGTTGCCGGCGAGCAGTATGCCGCCTGTCTCTTCTTGGACCGGACGCGGGCCGACGAGCAATGCCGCCGAGCGGCTTGGTCACGCATCACCGTAGCGATTGCGGGCAGCCTGCTGCTGTTGTGTGTGGCCCTGGTCTGGCGCGCGACGGTTCGTCTGGCTGCCGCCAAGGGGGTTCTCGAGGCCGAAGCGCGGCACCTGCGGGAACTGAACCAGGCCGCCGCGGGACTGGCCCACGAAACCCGCAACCCGTTGGGCCTGATTCGCGGCTGGGCCCAGCGGCTGGCCGAGGAGAAACGGGACGCCGACGAAGAATCGCAGGAACAAGGCATCGGGACTCCTTTGTGCGAAGCATCCGCAGGGGCGTTCCGGCAAATGACTCCCGACCCTTTTTTCCTGGTGGAAGAGTGCGATCGCGTGACGGCCCGCATCAACCAGTTCCTAGCCTTTGCGCGGCCGAGCGAACCGCAGCTGGAAGCGGTCGATCCGGGCGCGGTGATCGCCGAACTGGCCGTGCTGTTGGAACCGGACCTGGACGCCAAGAGATTGGTGCTGCAACGGTCGCTCCCCGCTCGCGCCGAGCCGATCGCTGCCGACCGCGAGATGTTCCGCCAGGCGTTGTTCAACCTGATCCAGAATGCCGTCCAGTGGTCGCCGGAGGGCGGCACGGTGGACTTGGTGTGGCAGCGCGGCCATGGCGGACAGTGGCGGATCGAAGTGGCCGATCGCGGGCCGGGCGTGCCGGCAGAAGCGGCGTCGCGTTTGTTCTCGCCCTATTTTACCACCCGCGCCACCGGCACGGGATTGGGCTTGGCCATTGTCCGCCGTCTTGCCACGGCCCACGGTTGGGAAGTAGGCTATACGCCGCGCTCCGGCGGCGGAGCCGTCTTTTGGTTGGACGGGATTCATGGCTGATGGCTGAGCGACAACGCACGATTCTGGTGGTCGACGACGAGGCGGCCCAGCGGCAGATGCTGGGCGGATTCCTGCACACCCGGGGGTTCTCGGTCCGCGAAGCCGCTTCGGCCGAAGAGGCCCTGGCGGCGATTCAGGGCCAGCTCCCGGACATGGTGCTGCTGGACGTGCGATTGCCAGGCATGAGCGGGCTCGAGGCCCTGGCCGAAATCCGCCGCCTCGCGGCCGACCTGCCTGTCCTGCTGATCACCGCGTTCGCCGATCTGCGGCAAGCCGTCGCTGCGGTGAAGAACGGCGCGGATGACTACCTGTCCAAGCCGATCGACCTGGACGAGCTGGAAGTGGCCATCGCCGATGGGTTGGGAACCGGTGAGGGCGGTCCCCGGCGGCCGGACAAGACCGCCTTGGAACTTCCCCCCGGGGTGGTCTGCGCCAGTTCGGCCATGTGCCGCGTCATCGAGACGGCGGCGGTGGTGGCGCCGTCGAACGCCCCCGTACTGATCCTCGGGCAGAGCGGTGCAGGCAAAGAGATCGTCGCCCAACTAATCCACCGCTGGAGCCCGCGCGCCGCCGGACCGTTCGTGGCCGCCAATTGCGCCGGGCTGCCCGAGACGCTGATCGAAAGCGAGCTGTTCGGGCACGCCAAAGGCGCCTTCACGGGCGCCCAAACCGTGCAACTCGGCTTCTTTCGCTCGGCCCATCGCGGCACGCTGTTCCTGGACGAGATCGGCGAACTGCCGCTGCACTTGCAGCCCAAACTGCTCCGCGCGCTCGAGTCCGGGCAGATCACGCCGCTGGGCAGCGATCTGCCCGTGCCGACGGATACTCGTCTGGTCGCCGCGACGAACCGCGACTTGGGCGACTGGGTTCGCGAGGGCCGGTTCCGCGAGGATCTGTACTATCGGATCAATGTGATCGAGCTGATCGTGCCGCCCCTGCGGGAACGTTCGGATGACATCCTGCCCCTGGCCCGGCAGTTTGCCAGCGAATTCGCCGGGGCCGCGGTGCGCCTGTCGCCGCAGACGGTCCAGTGCCTGGTCAGTTACAGCTGGCCAGGCAACGTGCGGGAACTGCGGAATGCGATCCAGCGAGCCTGCTTGCTGTGCCGCGGCGACCTGATCATGCCCGAGCATCTGCCCCCGAAAATCGCTGCCTTGACGACGCCCACGGAACCCGCCGCACCGACCGCCGGCCGCCTGTCGCAGGTCGAACGAGCCACGATCCTCGCCACGCTGGAGGAATGCCAGGGCAATCGAACCCACGCCGCCAAGAAGCTGGGCATCAGCCGCCGCGCGCTGATCTACAAGATCCGGGCGATCGACGAGGAGAAACGCGAGCAGCCGTAACCTCGCTCGCCGCCTCGATCGGCAACCCCAGTCCCGGAGGGACGACAGCCCGTAGCCAGGCGGCGCGAGCCCCTGGATTGGATTCCACCATGTCCAACACGTACACCAACCTCCTGTTCCACATCGTGTACAGCACGAAATACCGGAAGCCGTTGATCAAGCCCGCGTGGCGGGACGATCTGTACGCCTACATGGGCGGGATCATCCGGGACTCCCACGGGATCCTCCTGGCAGCCGGCGGGATGGCGGATCACGTCCACCTGCTGGCGAAACTGCCGCCGACGATTGCTGTCTCGGACATGCTGCGATTGATCAAGACGAATTCGTCCCGATGGCTTCGAGATCGCGAAGACGTGTCGTATTTTGAATGGCAGGAGGGCTACGCGGCGTTTTCGGTCAGCGAGTCCCAGGCAGCGCGGGTTCGGCAGTACATCGCGACCCAGGAGCAGCATCACGACGCGTGGAAGTTTGAGGACGAGTATTTGGGATTGCTCCGCAAGCACAGCGTGCCGTTCGACGAGCGTTATGTGTTCGACGAAGAGCATATTGGATGACGCCTGTCGCCCCTCCGGGGCTATCGGGGGCGTCCGGCCATGCGCGTCCAGGGATCCGAAGTCCAGGGGCTGGCGCCCCTGGCTACATCCTGTCGCCCCTCCGGGGCTACACCGCGGCGGATCGTCGCGCTTTAGCCCGGCTCGCCTTACGGCCACTTGGGCTCGCGTTTTTCCAGAAAAGCCGCCAGGCCCTCGGCCGCCGCTTCGGTCGTGCGGGCGGTGGCACTGGCGGCGGCTCCGGCTGCCAGCATCGTGTTGAGGTGCTCGCCGATCGTCTCGTTCAACATTTTCTTGGTCAGCTGCACGGATTCGGCGGCGCTGCGGGCGCATTCCTCGGCGATCTGATGGGCCCGCGCCCAGATCGTTTCTGACGTGGTCAGTTCGTGGTAGAGGCCCAAACGATGGGCTTCGGCAGCTTCGGCCAATCGCGCCGTCAGCAGCAGATTGGCGGCCGCTCCGCCGCCGATGCGGAAGGCCAGCAGCGGAGCGACGATTCCGGCCACCAGGCCCCGGCGGGGTTCCGGCAGGCCGAAACGGGCCTCCGGGGTGGCCACGGTAATGTCCGCTGCCAAGACCAAGCCGGCGCCACTGGCAACCGCAGGTCCGTTGACTGCGGCGATAATCGGCTTGGGGTACAACAACATGGCCTCCAGCAATTCCTTATACTGGACGGCATCGGTGTGCCACTGCGTCCAGGCATCCGTCTGCCGGCTGCTGTTTTGGATCTCCTGCAGATCGGCCCCGGAACAGAACGAGCTGCCGGCCCCGGTCAAGATCACCGCTCGAACGCTTCGCTCCAGATGGAAGTCGTCCAAGGCTTGCCGCAAGTCGTCGATCATCTGCCGCGACAACGCATTCCGCTTGTCCGGCCGGTTCAAGATGATGGTGCCGCTGGGGCCGTACTTTTTGACTCGGATCCGTGGTTCCATAATCGTGCGACGGGTTTGAGGGTCCGGGCAGGGGGTGGTCTCGCAGCCATGAAGCTAACCCAAGCGGATGATGGATTCAATGCGGCCAGCTGGAAACGGCCAGCCGGAAACGGAACCTCGACGAAACGCACGCGGGCCGTAATTCGTCTTATTCCGCAGTGGGGCAGCTCCTCAAAACAGACCTTGTCCTCCCGATTTCAAGGAACCGAGCCATGAGACGAGCCTTTTCGCTGAGCCTGGGGATGGTATTGCTGTTGATGGCCAGTCAAGCCTTGGCCCAGGGGGTGCTGATCGTGATCGATCCGCCGCACCCGACGCCGCTGCCGCGGCCGTACTACTGGATTCCACCGCGGCCGCCGGTTCCGCCCCCCGAACCGCCGGCGTCGTACAAGATCAAGGAACTGGCGCTGCAGGCCCGGATCGTGGACCAAGTGGCCCGCGTCCAGGTCTCGCAGTCGTTTGTCAACACGGGCAGCCGGCAAATGGAGGTCTCGTTCGTGTTCCCACTGCCCTACGACGGGGCAGTGGACCAGTTGACATTCATGGTCGATGGCAAAGAGTTTCCCGCCAAGCTGCTGCCGGCCGCCGAGGCCCGTTCGATCTACGAGGGCTACGTTCGCCGTAACCAAGACCCTGCCTTGCTGGAGTGGATCGGCACGGGCATGTTCAAGACGAGTGTCTTCCCCGTTCCGCCGGGCGCCGAGCGTAAGGTCAACCTGCGCTACAATCAACTGTTGCGCAAGAACCGCCAAGTCACCGATTTTCTGTTTCCCCTGTCGACCGCCAAGTACACCTCCGCGCCGGTCGAACGCGTGCTGATCGAAGCCTCGATCGAGAGCGCCATCGCGATCAAGAGCGTGTACAGCCCGACGCACACGATCGACGTCAAGCGGTCCGACGACCGGCACGCAACCGTCCGCTTCGAACTGCAAAACCAAGTGCCCGCCTCGGATTTCCGCTTGTTCTATGACGTCGCCAAGGGCGAAGTGGGCGCCAGCGTGTTGAGCTATCGCCCCGGCACCGACGACGACGGCTACTTCCTGCTGTTGGCCAGCCCGCAGATCAAGGCGGACACGGCGGAACGGCCCGCGAAGACAACGATCTTTGTGGTGGACCGCTCGGGCAGCATGAGCGGCAAGAAGATCGAGCAAGCGAAAGAAGCCCTCAAGTTCGTGCTCAACAACCTGCGGCAAGGCGATACGTTTAACATCATCGCCTATGACAGCAGCGTCGAGTCGTTCCGGCCCGAACTGCAAAAATACGACGAGGAAACTCGCAAGGCCGCCTTGGGATTCATCGAGGGCATCTACGCGGGCGGCAGTACGAACATCGACGGGGCCCTGACCACGGCGCTGGAGATGATCCAAGACGCCAGTCGCCCCAGCTACGTGATCTTCCTGACCGACGGACTGCCGACCGCGGGGGAAACGAACGAAGCCAAGATCGTGGACCGTGCTCGACAGCGGAACAAGTACCGCACGCGCGTCGTCAATCTGGGTGTCGGCTACGACGTGAACAGCCGCCTGCTGGATCGCTTGTCGCGGGCCAACTATGGCCAGAGCGAGTTCGTGCGGCCGGACGAAGATCTGGAAGCGCACGTCAGCCGCTTGCACAACCGGATCAGCGCCCCGGTGATGACGGAGGTCAAGGTCGAGGTGGACGTGGAGAAATCCAAGGTCGAACAGGGCCCGACGATCAATCGCGTCTATCCGCGCGAGGTATACGACTTGTTCGAGGGCGAACAGCTGGTGCTGGTCGGCCGCTACAAACTGCCGGGCAACGCCAAGGTCGTCGTCCAAGGCAAGGTGGGCGACGAGCAGAACAAGTTCGACTTCCCCGCCGAGCTGACAGAGAGGAGCAAGGACGAGTCGTATTCGTTCGTCGAGAAGCTGTGGGCGATGCGGCGGATCGGCGAGATTATCGACGAGTTGGACTTGAAGGGCAAGAATGATGAGCTGATCCAGGAACTGGTCGCCTTGTCGACCAAGCACGGGATCCTGACGCCGTACACGTCGTTCCTGGCCGACGAGAATCCGCCGCCGCAGCTGGCCGGTGGGGCGACGTTTGGCCTGGAACGGGCGCGCCAGGCGTTGCGGCGGCTGGACGAAGCCGAAGGCCGAGCCGGGTTTGCCCAGCGGGCCGAGAAGAAGTACCTGCAAGAAGCGCTGATCGCTCCGCAGTCGTCCGGGTTCGCCATGCCGGCCGCACCGGCGATGGATGCGGCGGGTTACGGCGGCGGCATGGGCGGCCTGGCCGGGCGGCCCGCCGCTGCTGCGTCAGCGCCCGCGGGGATGGGTGGACCGGCCGTGCGGTACCGGGACGTGGAATCGGACCACGAAGTGACCGTCCAGAGCGTGCAGATCGTGGGCAACGAGACGCTGTACAAACGCGGAAACCAGTGGTTTGCCGCCAGCGCCAAGGACGTCGACCTGGAGCGAGATGCCGCTAAGGTCAAGACCGTCGAGCGGTTCAGCGACGAGTACTTCAAGTTGGTCGCCGCCAACACGGCGGCCGAGAATACCGTACTGTCCCGCCAGCAGGCCGGCGAAGAGTTGGTGATCAAGCTCCGCGGTCAGCTGTACCGAATCCGCTGACGGCCGCCGGTCCTGCGGCGGCGCCGGTTGAACGCACCGTCCGGCCTCCCTCGGTGCGGGGGAGGTCGGGCGAGGTAGCGGCCGGGAGTGGGTTGCCGAATGCTACTTCGCTTTCCAGCGGGGCCGGTAGGGCCTGCCGGCAGTCAGCTGGGTCCCGTCCGAAAAGCCCTCCGGACGGCCCGCCAACCGCTGAACCATCCGTTCCCGCCAGGCAGCCAGGATCTCGTGGTGCTTCGGGTCGGCGGCCAAGTCGTGCTCCTCCTTGAGGTCGGCCTCCAAATCGAACAACTGCTCGCTGCCGTCGCTGGGGCGCCAGATGTACTTGAACTGCCCATCCGTCAGCGCATGAAACGCCTGCTCCTGGCTGTAGCACGGGGCGTGCTCGAAGTGCAGCCACGGTCGCAGGGACGACTCCTCGCCGCGCAGGACCGGGGCCAGGCTGACGCCGTCCAGGCCCGCCGGACGCTCGAGTCCGGCCAGATCCAGCAGCGTGGGCAGGATGTCCTCCAGGCACGCCGGCCGCAGGCAACGCGTGCCGGGCTTGGTTCCCAGCTCAGGCGAGGCGGCCAGGATCAGCGGGATGTTGGCTGAACCTTCATACGGCTCGCACTTGCGGAAAAAACCGTGATCGCCCAGTAGTTCGCCGTGATCGCTGGCCACCACCACGACCCACGGCCGTCCCGCCCGCTCGCTGCGGGCCCGGAAATCGGCGACCAGTGGGCCGATCTGCTCGTCGAGGTGATCGATCAAGCCGAAATAACCGGCCTGGGCCCGGCGCAGCGCTTCGCCGTCCAGCCGCACGCGATGCGCCTGGCCATTGACAGGGTTCTGCGGCAGGCTCTGCCAGTCCACCCAGTCGCCGCGCGCAGCGTCGGGCAGGTCTCGTTTCAGGCACGCGTCGAAAAGCCGTTGGGGCGGAAACAGCGGCGGATGCGGCGCGTAGAACGAGACGGTCAGGAAGAGTGGCTCGGAGGTCGCCGTCTCCGCAACGACTTGCCGCGATTGCCGCGCGATCCAGGCCGTGGGATGCAGGTCCTCCGCCAGCGGCCAGGGAGCGGCCTGCCAGCCGTTGTACGTCAAACCCGCGGCCTGGACCAGCTTGCGGATCCCGCCGCAAGCGGGAGCCGCCTGCTGCAGGTCGCGATCGTAGTCATCGTTGTCCACGTGCGTCGAGCCGAGAATCTGCCGCTGGTAGCCGTAAGGTTCGTGAGCGGGAACCTGGTGCATGTACCGTCCCACCAGGACCGTCGTGTAGCCGCCTTGGGCCAGCAGACCGGGCAGCGTCGGCCGGGTGATCGGCTGGCCCGCAAACCCGACGACGCCGCTGGTCTGCGGAAACTGGCCCGTCAACAGCGCGTGCCGGGCCGGGATGCAGGAGGGAATCGTGGTGTAGGCGCGGCGAAACAGGACGCCTTGCCGCGCCAGTCCATCCAAGTTCGGCGTGTGCACGCCGGGGTGGCCGAGGATCGACAGGCAGTCGCCGCGGATCTGGTCGGGCATGAGCAACAAGACGTCCGGCCGAGTCGGCGACGGGGCCGCCGCCGGCAGGTGCGTGACGCCGATCCCCAGCCCAAGCCACGCAAGACCTGCGCACGCAATCAGACGCTGTCCGTTCATGGGCACCACCTTTCCTCTCCACGGGCCTCCGGCACGCCCGGCCGCCAAGTCACGAACTCCGCCACTTTGCTCAGCATAGTCGACAACCGGAGGCTCGGAACAGTCGCCTTGCCAGCCTGTGTCGCCCCTGCCAGCCAGTGTCTCGCATCGCCCCTGTGTCACATCGCCCCCTGTGTCACATCGCCCCCCATTGACGTGGCCCGTTGCGTCGGCTATCCAGGTGCAGAAGTTCTTCTGCGGCGGGAAAGACGAGGTGCGGCGTGTCCGGCG
>CAIYOB010000949.1 GCA_903927685.1 uncultured Planctomycetaceae bacterium | reverse complement strand
GCCTGCGTGGCCGCCGGAGTTGCATCTGCCGTGCCCGGCTGCTACGCTCGATCCGGTGACGGCGGCCCATTCAGGGCCTCGCCGGCCTGGACTGTGGACTGGAATCGCATAACCTGGGCAAACAGCTCGCAAAACAGCAAGGCGGGGATGAACACGCCACACAACTGGTCTTGGATCGCGTTGCTTCTGTTGGCTCCCGTTTGCCAGCAGACCATCGCTTCGGCACAGGCGCAGAACGCCGACAACGACGCAAAACAACCGGCTGCGAAAGGTGACCGGCTGCTGGGGCTGGGGATCAACGAAGGTTCGATCGGGTTCGGGGAGGCATTTGCCGCAGCACGCGATGCCGGCCTTCAGTTTGTCGAACTGCCGAGCCAGTGGGACGACATCGAACCCAAACCCGGCGAGTTCACCAACCAGTGGCTCGACATCGCGAACGCCTACTACCCGGCGGTCGGAACCCGCCTTGTGATTTCGCTGAATCCGATCGACACGAATAAGCTGCGTCTGCCGGCGGATCTCAGGGGCAAGCCGCTGGATGATCCGGCCGTCATCGAGCGGTACAACAAGGCGGCAGAATACGTTCTGAGCCGCGTTTCCAAGGCGGACTTGGTGGCTTTCGCCATCGGCAACGAAATCGACGGCTACCTCGGCAGTGATCCGAAGAAGTGGCAGCAGTACGTGCGTTTCTTCGCGGCCGCCAGTGAGCATGTTCGCCGCACTCGTCCCGGTGTCATCGTGGGGGCGAAGGTCATGCTTTCGTCGCTCGTTGGCGGGGCACGTGCGCTGGCCGAGCCAGTCAACGCCCGCGCCGACGCGGTGCTGGTCACGTATTACCCGCTCAGTGACGGGTTTCGGGTGAAGTCGCCGTCGGCCGTCGCTAAAGACCTTGAGGGGGTTGTTCAGCAATACCCGGACAAGCCGATTTACCTGTTGGAAGCGGGCTGTCCGTCGAGCAGTTATCTGGGCAGTTCGGAAGCCCGGCAGGCGGAGTTTGTGCGCGAGGTGTTCAGCTTCTGGGATGCACACCCGCGCCAACTGAAGGCCGTGAATTTCATCTGGCTGCATGACATCTCGGATGCCGAAGTCCAGTCGTACACGAAGTACTACGGCGTCGGCCAGCGGGCCTTCGCCGAGTACCTGGGTACGCTTGGCCTGCGCAGCCACGACGGCAAAGACAAACAGGCTTTCCAGGTTCTGCGGCAAGAAGCCAAGTCGCGTGGCTGGTGAATTTCGCGGAGACGACACGCGACAAGGACTGGATCTGGCTCTTCGATTCCGGCCGCGGCATGGCACTCCGCCTGCCCGTCATCGGCGGCTGGTGCTCGTGGTCCACCGACGATGGCAGGACTTGGAACGCGTTGTACCAGGTGGAGAAGGCGAAGTAGCGTCGACGGACGACCCCCGGATCGCTGTTCGCGCCCCGGCGGCGCTCCAGGGGCACGGCAGACGCTAGAATCGGGGCCCCGGGGCCGGGAGGCGTTCGCCCGCGGCAACGTGAGATTGGCGGAAGGGCAAGCGGGACGCGGAGAGCAAGACAGTGGGTACCGCTCCGTCCGAAGGCGGCTGCCGGCTGAACACGTCCAGCTGCCCGGCTCCCACGACTATCCCGCGGTCATACAAGCCAAGGATGGAACGCGCGTCCCGCGACGCACGTTCGCGCGGGACGCCGGCCGGAATTGGCGAGTCCCTGGGACTCGCCTTGCCTGCGGAATTGAGTGGCCCCCCCAGGCCGTTGACAAGGCCCGTCCTGCTATTCCAGCAGCCACAGCGTCAGGGAATCCTGATCCTTGACGTAGATCCTGTTGCCGGCGACGACCGGGTAGGCGTAGGTTGTTCCTTCAGCGACCTTGACGTTCGCCAGTTGCTCGTACTGCTTGCCGCTCGCCTTGAAAACGATCAATTCGGAACTACTGGGCAAGGCCAGCAGGACGGAACCGGCGCTGACCAGGGTGCCGAAGCCGCCCCGGTCCCGCGGGGTTTCATCGACCCAGGCTGCCTGGCCGGTCTGGGCGTCCAGGCAGAAGAACTGCCCGCGATTGGACAGCCCGAACAGCAGACCATCCTGAAGCACCGGGGTATTGTACTGAGGGGCGATGTCCGCATTGCTCCACAGCGGCCGAGCGGCGAAGCCGTCGCCTTGTTTCTCGATCTTGACGGCCCGCGTGCCGCGGCCGGCCCCGGTATAGATCACGGTCTGCCCGTCCACGAGCGGCGTCGCCGCGTTGTACGCTCGCCGCTCGGGCACGAACGGCAGTTTCCACAGCAGTTTCCCATCCGCCAAGCCGACGCCCACGATGCTCTTCGCCGTCAGCGTTACGATTTGCTCCGTCCCCTCCACGGTCAGCAGCGCCGGCGAGGCGTATTCCGGGCCTTCCTCTGACCACCGCCATTTCGACTCGCCCGTGCCCAAGTCGAACGCGACCAGGGCTCCGTCGTCGCCTCCGCCGAGTTGAGCGATGCACAGCCCGTGCACGATCATGGGCGACATCGAAGTGAAGAACATCGGCACAGCCGTGAATTCGTCATTTCGCCAGACCAAAGCGCCGTCGGCGGCATTCCAGCAGGACACGACGCCGCCCACGCCCAGCGTCACGACTTTGCCTTCCGCCACCGCAGGCGAACTGCGCGGACCCGGATGGCGTGAGGCCGCCCCGGTCACCTCGCGCGCCTGGTACGAACTCTTCCAGAGTTCGCTCCCGTCCGCGGCGTTCAGGCAGAGCAAAGTCTCGTCGTTCCCCTGCCGCGAAAACACGTACAGCCGCTCGCCGACCAGGGCCGGCGTCGCGTCGCCCGCACCCACCGGCACTTTCCATTTCTGCACCAGGGCCTGGGGCCAGCTGGCCGGGGCGTTGAATCCCGCCACTTTCCCGTCTCGATTCTGACCACGCCATTGCGGCCAGTCCTGCCCGCAGACGCCGTTCGCGCCAAGCAAGGCAAGACCAGCAACCAGCACGCCAATCGATCGCCCAACGGTAGCCATACGACAACTCCTCTTCGCTACGGAACCTGCGTCAAAGCGCTGAACAAGACACGCCGTCAGTCTACCGCATCGAATTCGCTGCTGCCACCGTTTCGCCCGCCAGCAGCCCGCCAGCAGCGCTCGCCAGCCGATTGTTGGAGCTGGTTGTGTCGCAGCCTGTCGCAGCCAGTTGCGAGTCCCGCGGCGATGCGATAGGCTGCGCTGACCGGAATTCGGTCAACCGCGCTTTCCACAAGGACCCGGACATGGACAGATCGCATTTCACTCGACGGCAGTTTGTGGCAGCGACTTCCCTGGGCTCGCTCGCGGCCGTGGCTGGGACTGCGGCTCCGGCGCGCGGGGCGGCCACTCGGACCGCAAGCCAGCTGGCGATCCGCGGCGGGACGCCGGTCCGCACCAAGGGCTTTTCCGGCTGGCCCATCTGGGACAAGCAGCGAGACGAGGAACGCGTGCTGTCGGTCCTGCGCAGCGGCGTGTGGTCGCGAGCCAAGGTGGTGGCCGAGTTCGAGGAAAAGTACGCCCGCTTGCTCGGCGCCAAACGCTGTCTGGCCACCACGCACGGCACGACCGCCTTGCTGACGGCGCTCCATGCGCTGGATATCGGGGTGGGCGACGAGGTGTTGGTGGGCCCCTATACGTTTGTCGCTTCGATCAGTGTGATCCTGCTCTCGAACGCGCTGCCGATCATGGTCGATACCGACCCGGAGACGTTCCTGGTCAACCCGGACAAGCTGGAAGCGAAAATCACGCCTAACACCAAGGCGATTCTGCCGGTACACATCTACGGCCTGCCCGCCGACATGGACCGGATCAAGGCGATTGCGGCCAAGCACAAACTGGTCGTCCTGGAAGATGCCTGCCAGGCGTGGCTGGCGGAATGGAAAGGCCAGAAGTGCGGCACGCTCGGCAGCTTGGGCTGCTTCAGTTTCCAGAACTCCAAGCACCTGACCTGCGGCGAAGGCGGCGCGGTGGTGGGCGACGACGACGCCCTGATGGAGCGCGCGGTCGCCTACCACGACTTCGGACGCGGCGGGCCAACCCTGGGCTCCAAGTGCCGGATGACGGAGTTCCAGGCGGCCATCCTGCTGGCCCAGATGGAGCGTCTGGAAGAGCAGTCGCAGCGGCGGTGGGAGAACGCCGTGTACCTGACGGCCAAGCTGCGCGGGATCCCCGGCATCACGCCGCATCGGCTGTACGACGGCGTGACCAGGGCCGCATATCACCTGTATCCGTTCCGCTATCACGCGGACGAGTTCCCCGGCGTCGAACGGGACAAGTTCATCGCCGCGTTGCGGGCCGAGGGCATTCCGTGTTCGGGCGGCTACGGCCGTTTGAACAAGGCGGCGTTCATCGAGAATACGCTCAGTTCCCGCAATTTCCAGCGGATGTACTCCCGCGAGCAACTGGATCACTGCCGCGCTCAAATCGAATGCCCCGACAACGATCGGCTGTGCAGCGAAGCCGTCTGCTTCAGCCAGAATCTGCTGCTGGGGAACCAAGGCGACATGGATGACATCGCCAACGCCATCGGGAAGGTGTACGAGAACCGGGAGCAATTGGCGTAGAGGAGATTCAATGTCTACGATTCTGACAACGGAACCGCTGCCCCTGACGACGGATGACGACGGCGTGGTGAGGGTCGCCAATACCCGGGTCACGCTCGACACGA
The DNA here is from genome assembly GCA_903927685.1 of uncultured Planctomycetaceae bacterium. The sequence continues at coordinate 5,626 of CAIYOB010000949.1, read as the reverse complement.
TCGTCGCGGCGTTTCACGATGGGCTCACAGCCGAGGAGATCGCCGAACAGTATCCGGCACTCCGGCTGGGCGAGATCTACGCGGTCATCGGCTACTATCTCTGCCACCAGGCCGATGTCGATGCCTATCTGGCTGACAGGGAGCATCGAGCAAGCCAGGTTCGTCAAGAGAACGAACGGCGTTTCGCCCCAGTGGGGGTGCGTGCTCGCCTGTTGGCCCGTCAGAATCGCCAGGGGTAAGTCAGCATGCTGCGGATGCTCGCCGACGAGAACCCGCCGCAAGGTGCCATTGGGCACGGCCATCGAAGAAATCCTCTTGTTGGCCGTTTGCAGTGCGGAAGACAAATGGGAGGGGCAGGTTCGGTATCTTCCACTTCGATAGCAGGGTAGTGAAATGCGAACACGACGAGGCTTTTTGCGGTCGGGCGCCGCGGTGTTGGCGGGGCCATGCCTGGCCGCTGGCGGAGTCGTGGCCTCCACGCCTTCGGCCAGCAGAGACTCGCTCAAGTGCCTGGACTACGCCCGCTCGTTCATCTGCGGCACGGCGGGGTTCAACAGCGTGCGGTTTTGGGTCGAGAGTCGCACGACGGTCTGCGACGACCAGGCGGGCACGGCGACCGACTATTACCAGTGCGCATCGTGCAAGAGTGAAAACACGTTCGGCGAGAAAGACCTGTTCCTGGCCGACAACTATGACTTCCTGCCGATCCTGGGCGGCGGCCGTTGGCTGGTCTTCCGGCGACCGGCGCGGATCAGCGATCGCTACCGCACGATTTCCACGACCGAGGAACTCTGGGGCGAGCCTCGGTTGCTGTTGCACGCAGCGGCCGAGGTCACGTTGCTGGAGACGTTCGAGCAGATCCGCGACGCGACCGCGGCGGGACGGCCGCTGGTCACGCAGACCGAGATTCGCAACGAACAGACGGGGTTGCGAGCAGTCATCGAATGCCCGACGAAAACGATGAACGTCAGCCTGGACAAGGGCCTGTACCAGGTCGACACCGGCCCGATCGCCTATCCGGACCTGAGCAAGCGGTTCGAGCCGCCGATCGACTGTCTGAGTCTCGCCTTTGTGGCCTTCAACGCAGCGCACTTCGCCGACTTCATCGTCGAGCAGCCGACGGCGCTGGTCGAGGATGGCCAGGAAAAGGGCCAGTTCTACCACTTCTCCGCGCCATTCAGCCTGCCGGCGACGAATCGCGTGCTGGCACTGTGACGCGGTGGGTTCGCGAAAAGACAATCTGAAAGACGTTCACCAGAAAGGTCCGGCCATGCGGGCTGTTGATCGAATCGTGGCGTAAGCTTCCAGCTTGCGATCTAGGCAACGGAAGCAAAATAGTGAGTTGAAGACAGATGGTGTTGGCAAGCTGGAAGCTTACCCCACGTGCCGGCACCGGCTAAATCGATTGCCCGGATGCCTCGAGTGTGATTCCGCACAGGAGTTGTCCGCCCATGACATCCCGCATTGGTTGCCGTCACGGCTCGAGCCTTGTCCGATGGCTGTGGATCTTGCCGGCGTGCCTGGGGGGCCTGCTCGGCTGCGGATCGCCCGCGGATGCGCCGCCATCCGTGAGCGGTGGAGTGCCCATTCCGGGGCCGATTTCGGGCGGAATGTCGCGTCCCGCGGAAACGCCCCAGCTGCCCGCGGTGCCGTGGTCGGTGGCACTCGATCCAGGCCCTGGTGGCGCTCCCTCGGCGTCCGCTTCGCCTTGGCAGGTGTCGACCGCCGTCCGCCCGGAGTGCCTGGGCCTGGGCACAGGGCCGGTGGTCGCGGTTCTGCTGCAGGGCAAGGCGGTGGCGGAGTGCTACGACGCCCGCAGCGGCCGCAAGCTTGGCCAGATTACGGGGCTGCCCGCGACCATCGACGAGAGTGAGGTCGCGCCGGACGGCGGGTACTTGGCGTGCACTTTCGTCGACGTCCAAGACGCCATGCAGACCAAGCTGCGGGCGGGGGCCTTTGGCACCGGCCAGATGCCGTTCGAAGCCAGTTTTCCTCCACAGCAACTGCTGGCCCTGCGATTCTGTGCCGACGGACGCCTGCTGACGGTGGCCAAACACGAACAGGGCGCAGAAATCACGACGTGGGACGTTGCCTCGGGAGCCAAGGTGGGAAGCTTCGTGGCCCAGACCGGACGGGCGGCCTCGCATGCGGTGGTCGCCGTCACCCCGGGCGGCAGGTATTGCGGCCTGGTGGTCAACGACGACCTGCTTGCCCTCGGCCCGTCCGGCACTTCGCCGGGCCGTACGGTGCACCTGTACGAGTTGGCGGGCGGCGTCTGCGTGGGGCGGGTCTCCATCCCCAGGGCTGAACGGCCTGCACCCGCGCCCGTCGTCTACGGGTTGGCTTGCTCCGACGACGGCCGGCAGCTGGCGGCAATAGTCCACCTGCCACACCAGCAGGTGACACGGCTGTGCGCTTGGGAGCTGTCGCAGGGCAGCCTGCTGTTCGACGCCCAGCAGCCTGCGGTCAAGCAGCACCTGCTGGATCGGCCGCCGGGCCGAGTTCCCAAGCTCCGTTGGCTGGCGGGCGGTCAGTGGCTGGTCTGCGGCCGGATCCTCGTCGACGCCCGCAACGGCCAGGCAGTTGAGTCGGTGGCAGCGGCGGCTCTGCCCTCTCGCGACGAAGGCCCCCGACGGGAAGCCAGCATGCTGGATGGGCAACATGTCCTCGAGTTCCGGCTCAATTCGGAAGGAACATGGGAAATCGCGGTCGTCGAACCCGAGCCGGTGGCCGCGGCGACGGTCGCCCGGGACGGAATGGACTCCGCAACACCGAGCACGGCGGCGGTGCCTTGGTCGGCGACCGCGGACCCCCCGACTGCCGCGCGGGAAATTGCCGACGACCTGCAGCTCGTCCTGCCGCCTGCGGTGGAACGGGTGTGGTGTTCGCACCGCCCCAGTTCGTTGGCGAGCGTCTCGCACGGCGATCGGTACGTCGTGCACGATCTTCGCACGGGCCAGCAGACCGGCGAGGTGAAGCTGGATGGCTACTGCTCCGAGCTGCCACTGGATGTGACGACCGACGGCAAATACCTCGTGCGTCACGGACCTCAGCTGGATGTCTGGGATTTGAGTTCCACCGCCCACTTTTCCGTACAGACACTCCATAGTTGGCCGCCGGTCGCCGAGTTCATCAGCGACGGCGAACTGCTGGTCGTGGAGCGGGCCAATGAAGAATGGTCCCAGACGCTGGCCTGCCGGGTCGCTGTCTGGCGTTTCCCCGAGCACCGCAAGACCGGTGAGTTCACGTTCGGCGAGCAGGCTGGCGTGTGGCGCGGGTCGTTGGCGGTCAGTCCCGGCGGCCGGTACCTCGCGGCAGCGGTTCAGGCGAGCGACCGGCGGACGACACGGCTCCAGGTGCACGAGGTCAGAACGGGGCAAGTCGTCGGGCAAGCGCCGCTGAGCGGCCCGGACAACCGCAGCGATCTGGACCGGTGCTGGGGAGCGGCCTTTTCCAGTGACGGCGGCGAGTTGGGACTGGTCGTTCAACTCCGCAGTTCTCCCGCGGCCCGCTTGCTGGTCTGGAACTTTGCCACGGGTCAACTCGCGTTGGACTCGGATCTGGGCGGGCAGGTCCAGCTTGTTCCGTCAACAACTCACCGGGACGGCCGGCACGAGCAGCGACTCGCCTGCCTGGCGGACGGCACGGCCTGGGTGCTCGATGGCCGCCTGCTGGTGGAGCGCCGGACCGGCCAAGCCACGCCGCTTTCCCTGCCCGCAGGGTTTGCCGATTACCAGCGCATCGACCGCGAGCGAGCGCTGGGCCTCGCTCGGGAGCCCAAATTGGGAGGCGTTCTGACCCTGGTCCGCGGGGACGGCGATCCGGCGGGCCAGTTGCAACGCGCCTTGGCTGCGATCCCGCGGCCGCAGCCTCCGGTCGCGCCGGGTGCGAGCGCCCCGCTACCTCAGGTGCCCCCCGCGATGCCCGCGGCCCCCGCAACTCCGGCCGCCGCGCCGCGCGTCGTCCGGAACCTGAATCCCCATTCGCCCTGGCAGCTCGAACCGGACCCGCCGCGACTGAATGCCGACCTCAGTGCGAGTAAGAACCTCGCCGTCACGCTGCCGGCGTCGGCGACGATCATCAGTCCCCTGCGCCCCAGCCCTTATGTAGCCCTCTGGGGGCGCGACAATTCGCCGGTGCGGCTGGTCGATCTGCGGACGGGAAAGGACGTGGCCCAGCTCCAGGCCGAGGTAACCAGGAATGATGACGCCTGTCTCAGTCCCGACGGCCGCTATCTGGTGCAGCGTGCCAGCGGCGGCGGCGACAGGATCGTCCGCGTCTGGTCGTTCCAGACCGGCAAGCTGGTTGCGGAACTGGGCGAAGCGAACGGCATCGAAGAGGTCGACTATCTGAACTTCGCGGGGCCGCACCAATTGGTCGTCGCCTGGGACTCGTCCGGCTGCCACATGCTGGTCTGGGATCTCGAGCAAGGAAAGGCCCTCCACAGGCTGACGCTGCCGGAGGCCAAGCTGATCGACATCAGTCCCGGCGGCCGATATGCGGCCCTGCTGTTCCGGGGTCTGCTGCACGTGGTCGATTTGACCTCGGGCCAGCTGGTCGCGAGTTCCTCGGTACCCATGCCACGTAATTCGCAGTTGCTTGTCTCCGATTTGGGGCTGAGGTTCTCGCCGGACGGAGCGGAGCTTGCGGCCCTCAGCCAGTTCTCCGAGCAGCACCTGGTTTGCTGGGACGTCGCCTCCGGACGGATGACGCTGCATCGGCCCTACAACGTGAATGTCTACGGCGATACGGCCGCCGACCCGCCCTACCTCGAATGGCTTCACGGCAACAACGGCTGGCTGTACGGCGGCGAGACACTGATCGATCGTCAGACCGGCGCCGCCGTCTGGCGACTGGAGGACGAGATCCTGCCGTGGAATCGGTTTGTCGGCCAGGACGCGGTCCTCGACATCGTCCGGAAGTTCGGTCGCAGCGACGAACTGCGTCCGGTCCCCGTGCCGGCCCAGGACTGGGCGGTCGCGTTCAAGGCGGCCCGCGCCGCCGCCAGCGAGCAACAGCCGCCGCTGCGGCAAGTCGACCTGTCCGAAATGGCCGACTTGCCGACGATGGGCAACGATCATCCTTGGGAGTACCAGCCCGCCCCGGTGAGCGCCGACCGCCGCGCCCGGCGACTGTCGTTCGAGTCTGAGGAGACTTATCAGTACGTGGATCGCAAGGGGCTCCACGCGGCCGGACCGGACACCGGACGCGCCGCGGTGCAGAAGACCGTCGAAGCCGAGATGTTCACAACCGATCCGCACTTCGGCCCGCGCCGCCCGGGGCGGCGCAACTGGCTGGCGCTGGTGGACGGTTTCGAGGATCGGACGTTGGCGGAAATCGAGATTCGGGGATGGGATGAGATCCAGGACGTCAGTCCGGACGGCTCGCTGGTGCTGACCGCCTCGGCTTTTCGCCACGGATACCCGCCGTACGACCGGCTGGACGTCTGGGCGCCCGAGCTGAAAGGGCACGCGGTGGGCTGGCGGCCGCACGTGGATGATCCGACGGTCGAGGCGAACCTGGTCCGTTGGGCGCGGTTTGTGGACAAGCGGCATGTGCTGACGTGGAGCGAGACGAGCGTCGTGCTGTGGGAACTGCCCGCCTGCAAAGCCGTGTATGAACGGCG
>CAIYOB010000948.1 GCA_903927685.1 uncultured Planctomycetaceae bacterium | reverse complement strand
TCGGGAGAGGCCTCCAGAACCCGCCGCAGGAACAGCTGCTCGGCCCGCAGCTCGCCTTCCAGGTACAGCAGCTTCAGGCCGCCTTCGAGCACGCGGAGAAACGCACTCAAGCGATTGTTCTTCGTGACCAGTTCGCCCGGCTGTTCGGCGGCCTCGAGCGTCAGCTTATAGTTCCCCGGCTGGTCCGGCACGTATCGCAACTCGACCGGCACCTGCTCTTCGTCGCCGCGGGCCACGACGTTCACCGGACCCACGACCTCGACCTCGCCTCCCGGTTTTTCCACGCGCAGTTCAACCGGGATCGTCTGGTTCGTACAACCGCGGATGGCCACCAGCGCGGTGACCGGCAGCTCGTTCTTGACGAACACCGTGTATTGGTCTTGGAGGTTCTCGACGGCCACGTCTCGCGCCTGGACCGCGTCGAGGGCTTGGCCGAAGGGCACGGCGTACAGCGGGTAGCCCAGCCGCGCCAATTCGCGGCCGGCTTCGGGGATCTCGACCGACGGGCGGAAAGCTGTTTGGACGCCGTCACCCAGCAGCAGGACGCCCGCCAGCCGCTGGCCCAACTCCTGCTGCAACGCGGCGTGCAGGCTGGTGCCGATATCCGTCTGCTGGCCGTCCGGTGCGGCCGGCCAGGCGAGCGGTTGGCCGGTCCAGGCCTGCGGATCGAGGCCGGCGTCGAAGCCGTAGACCTTGACTTCCAGCTTTCGCGACAGCTCGTGCAACAGTGGTTCCACTTGCTGCAGCAGAGCCCGCTGGGCCGCCCAGCGACTAGCCCCGCTCGCCGCCTGGGGCAACAGCATGCTCCGGCTCTGGTCGAACAGAACCAGCAGCACGGCCGTCTGCTGCCGCCGCGTCGTGCTGATGTGCGTGGGGCGGAGCATGGCCAACACAAGCAGGCCGATCACCAGCAGGCGCAGGGCCGTCAGGACCGAGCGCTGCGTCCGGGAGAGGCGGCGGAAGCCGGGGCCGACCGCCAGCAGTACCAGCAGCGAGGCAGCGATCGCCGCCACCAAGGCATAGCTGCTCAAGATCGGCTGAAAGTACCACTGTGACACGGCGTCCTACATTCCCGTTGGGCGCGTCAAGCCACCTCGGCATCGTATATCCGCCAGCTCTTCACCAGCTTGGCCCCGCCGCGCTGCAGGGTCGCCTTGGACAGATGGTTGCTCTCCAGCACCCAGGAGAACTCCGCCTCCTTGATGCCGTACGCCAGGGCGTCGGGCAGCAGCTTGTTCACCAGCACCAGCCCCAGTCCCCATTTCTGAAACTCGGGCACGACATTGGTGCTGACCAGCCGCACCAGCGGAATCGCCCGCTTGTTCCACAACAGGCGGAGGAACCCAAAGGGAAACAGCCGGCCATCGATCCGCTTGATCCGCGGGTTGTAGTCCAGCAGGCCGAACACAGCGGCGACCATCTTGCCGTCGACCTCCGCCGCGGCCGTCAGTTCCGGAACGATCAGTTGCCGCAGGCCGGCGCTCGCGTGTTCGATTTCCCCTTCGGACAGCGGCGTGAAGCCCCAGGTGCCGACCAGGGACCGATTGTAGATGTCCAGGAACATCCGCACGTCTTCTTTGAACCGCGAGCGGTCCAAGTTGCGGAGCCTGACGCCGAATCGCCGCTTGGCCTCGTCGATAATGAACTGCAGCTTCTTATCCAGTTCCTGCAGCATATCGACATGGCCCCAAAACGCGTACATGTCCTGCACCTTGCTGAACCCGCAGCCTTCAATCAGCTGGGGATAGAACGGCGGATTGTACGTCATCATGAACGTCGGCGGGCTGTCAAAGCCGTCGATCAGTAGCCCGCACTCGTAATTCAGCGACGGATTGACGGGGCCGCGGATCGCCGTCATGCCTTTGCCGGCCAGCCATTGCCGGGCCGCGGCAAACAGCGCCGCCGCCACCGCGGGATCATTCTCCGATTCGAAGAACCCGAAGAAACCCCGTTGCTCCTTGTACCGTTCGTTATGGACGTGATTGATGAGCGCCGCCACACGCCCGCAGGGCACGCCGCCGCGGAGCGCCAGGAACGTCTGGATCTCGGCGGTGTCGTAAAATGGATGCGGCTTGAAATTCAGCAGTTCCATCTGGTTCTGGCGCAACGGCGGAACCCAATTCGGATCGTTCCGATACAGCTGCCACGGAAGATTGAAGAACTGCTTTTGCTGCTGTCGCGTTGCGACCGCCTGAACCACGATCTCCGCCATGTGCGTATCCTTCCCTATTGACGCAGCATTTCCCTGAACGCCTGAGCCACAGCCGGCGTGTCGCCGAGGACCGCAAACGCGATCAACGCGGCCATCAGCAAGCCGAAGAACACCAAGCTGTACCCGTACGGATTGGGCGGGCTCGACGCGCCCCGCAGGGCTTGCACCAAGGCGCATTCCAACCGCCGCCAGCCGGCAAGACTCTGCTGGGGCCCCGACGAGACGAGCTGCACGTTCCGCAGTGCCAGAAACGGCTCGACGTGCAACTGGACGCCCAACCGAGGCAGCACCAGGCACTCGCCCGCCCAGCGTGCGTCCGAATCCAGGTCCTGGACCACGTTGGCCAAGCTGGGGCGAAGCTGCTCGACCGTCATGTTGTAAATCACGACGCGCGGCCGCAGGACCAGCGTCAGGAGGGCGACGAGCAGCGCGTACATTCCCAACAGCAGCAGCCACACATAAGGCCCGAACAGCTCCGTGGCCAGTTCCGGAAAAAACAGTTCCATGGGGCCCACGACCACCAAGCCGCTGATCCCTAGCGCCAACGCCGCCAAGTCGCGTGCGCCGCTGGTGACCAGCGAGCGCGACGAAAGATTGATCAGCCCCAGCACGAGCACGTAGGCGGCCAGGGGGCTGAGCGCAATGCACAGACGAAGCGGATCCACGCGTGCCCCTTCAAAAATGGACGGAATCTCCGGACTCCTGGCGACTCGCCGCGAATTCTAGCCCTCGCCGGGACGCCGGTCAACGTACCACATCCGCGCAAGTGCAACAATGCCAACCATCTGCGGCGGCCTGACCCCGCTCCGTGCTCCGTGCTCCATGCCCCGTGCTCCCTGCCCTCAGCTCTCCAGGTCCCGGCGCAGGTACCGGCCGGTCACGGACCGTTCGCACTGGGCCACCGTCTCGGGTGTACCCTGGACCACGATTTCACCGCCGGCATCGGCAGCGCCAGGGCCGAGATCAATGATCCAGTCGGCGGCTCTCATCAATTGGAGGTTGTGCTCGACGACGACCAGCGAGTGGCCGACGGACAGCAAGGTATCGAAACAGTCCAACAGCCGGACGACATCGGCAAAGTGGAGGCCCGTCGTGGGCTCGTCCAACAGGAACAGCGTACGGTTGCGAGTTGCGGCGGACATATAGGCCGCCAGCTTCAGCCGCTGAGCTTCGCCGGACGACAAGGTGGTGGCCGGTTGTCCCAATCGCAAATAGTCCAGGCCGACGTCGATCAGCTGTTTCAGCTTGGCCTGGACTTTCAGCTGGCCGCGAAAGAACGAGAACGCCTCACGGACCGTCATCTCCAGGACCTCGGCGATATTGCGGCCCCGGTAGGTGACGCCCAGGATCTGCCGGCGATAGCGTGTGCCGTCGCACTGGGCGCACTTCATGTACACGTCCGGCAGGAATTGCATGTCGATCTCGATGAACCCGTCGCCGCCGCAAGCTTCGCACCGGCCACCCTCGACATTGAAACTGAAATAGCTGGCCGGGTAGTTATGAGTCCGCGCCTCGATCGCCTCCGCGAACACCTCGCGAATCGGATCGAAGGCTTTGATGTACGTCACGGGATTGGAGCGTGGCGAACGGCCGATCGGGCTTTGGTCGACCAGCAGCACGTCGTCGATCTGGCCGTCACCGAAGACGTCGTCGAATGGATAGGGCGCCGGCGCTTCCTTGCGTTTGCGGCGGCACAGGGCGCCGTACAGCGTCTCGTGGACCAACGTGCTCTTGCCGGCCCCACTGACGCCGGTCACCAGGCACAGCACGCCCAGCGGGAAGTTCACCGTCAGGTTCCGCAGGTTATTGCCCCGCGCGCCGGTCAGTTGGATCGAACCGCGGTTGGTCGCCCGGCGGCGATGCGTCTCGGCCACTCCGCGCCGACCGCTGAGGTACTCGCCGGTCAGACTGGCATTGGGCTGGACCAGTTCCTGCGGCGTCCCCTGGAACACCACCTTGCCGCCCGTCTCGCCCGCCCCCGGTCCGAATTCGACCACCTGGTCCGCCCGGCGGATGATCGTCGCCTCGTGTTCGGTCACGACCACCGTGTTGGCTCGGTCCCGCAAACGCAGGATGGCGTCCGTCAGCCGTTCCACGTCGCAGGGATGCAGGCCGACCGACGGCTCGTCCAGCACGTACAGCATGTTGACCAGGTTCGAGCCCAGGGTGGCGGTCATCGCCACCCGCTGGGCTTCGCCGCCGCTGAGCGTCCGGATGGTGCGATCCAGCGGCAGGTAGCCGAGTCCCACGTCGCACAGGTAACGCAGACGCGACTGGACTTGCTCCAGCAGCGTGCGGGCGACCGCCCGTTCCGCGTCCGTCAGTGGCAGCGCCTGGCAGAACTCGCGGGCCTGGGCGATCGGCAGGGCACAGAACTCCGCCAGATTCCTGCCGCCCACGCGAGTCGCCAACGCTTCCTCGCGCAACCGCCGGCCGCCGCAACTGGGACAGGTCCGATAACTCCGCCAGCGGGCCAGGAAGGCGCGGACGTGCACCTTGTACTTGTGCCGCTCCAGCCAGGCGAAGAAACCGCGCAGACCGCCGAAATTCCGCTCGGGAACGCCCTCGCGGATCAGCCGCAGGTGCTCGTCACTCAACCGCCGAAAAGGCACGTCCACCGGGAGGCCGTAGTCGTTCGCCAGGGCCAGCAATTCCTGCAGTTCGTGGGCATAGGCGGACGTGTTCCACGGGGCGATGGCGCCCTCGCGGAGCGACTTGCCGACGTCCGGCACCACCAGGTCCATGTCCACGTCGACCGTGTCGCCAAAGCCTTCGCATTGCGGGCAGGCGCCCAAGGGACTGTTGTAGTCGAACAAGCGGGGCTCGGGCGGCGGGTAATCCAGTCCGCAATCCGCGCAGCGCAGCGTGGCATGAAAGGCCAGTCGGCGCCAGATGCGGCCATCGATCGGCGCCAGACCGGGAGCGTCCGCCTGCGAGGCTTCCGTCAGCACCCACGCCTGGCACGCACCGCCGCCCTTGGCGAACGCGGTTTCCAACGAGTCGCGGAGTCGCGTCAGCGTCACGGTGCCCGCGGTCAAACGGTCAGTGACGACCACGAGCCCCGCCTCGCCGCCCGGGCTCCCGCCGCCGGCCAGCGTCTCCGGCAACGAGTCGTCGGCCAACGGCACCAGCCGCTGGCCGGCCAGTACACGAACAAATCCGTCCGCCTGCAGTTCGGCCGCGATTGTCCCCAGGTCGTCGTCCGGGGACAGGCGGCGGGTGAAGGTCAGCAGGTAACGCGTGCCCGCCGGCAACTCGGCCAGGCATTCGGCGGCCTTCTGTGGCGTTTGCGGCTCGATGAACCGTCCGCAGCCTCGGCAGAACACGCGGCCGATCTTGGCGTACAGCAGACGCAGATAGTCGACCGTCTCCGTCGCCGACGCGATCGTGGCCCGGTTGGAACGCGTCGTGCCCTTGCGGGTGACGGCCAGCGCCGGCGGCAAGCCGTCGATCCGCTCGGCCTCGGGCTTCTCCAGCCGCTCCAAGAACTGCCGCGTGTAGGCGGAGAAACTCTCGATGTAGCGGCGCTGCCCTTCGGCGTACAGCGTATCCAGCGCCAGACTCGTCTTGCCGCTGCCGCTGACGCCGCAGAACACGATCAGCCGCCCGCGCGGCAGGTCCAAGTCGACGGACTTCAGGTTGTGGACGCGGACGCCGCGCAGCTGGATGCAGGGCTGGGACAAAGCTCGACTCCTGGTTGCTTTCTCGAAGAAAAGGGTTGCTCGAATCTGCTATCTACGATAGCATAACCGCCGAGACTGTCTTCCGGGGCCAGGAACCGGGGCGGGAATGCAATCAACGGAGGATGAGACGGCGCGATGGCCGAGTTGCGAGACGTGAAAAAGTTGCCCGTGCTGCTCTTGTACGACATCGATCCGCAGTGGTCGGATGCCGAGCGGGATCAGGCCAACCGCGCTTGCCGTCGGCTGGGCTATGCGATGCGTCGGCGCGGGCACTCGGTGCGTTTCCTGCCGGTGACCGATCCTGATTTGCAGAGCATCCTGGCCGGCTACGACCCGCGCGACGTGATCGTCTTCAATTACTGCGAAGCGCTGCCCGGCGTCGAGCGTGGTGAAGCTGGCGTGGCGGAGATGCTGGAGCGTCTGCGGTTCACGTACACCGGTGCGTCGGCCGATGTGCTCAAACGGTGTTACGACAAGCCGCTGGTCAAACGTCTGCTGGAATCGCAGGGGGTTCCGACGCCCGCGTGGAAACTGTTCGAGTCGCCGGCCGAGGGCGGCTGGAATTGCTATCCGGCGATCGTCAAGCCGGCGTGCGAGCACTGCAGTTTCGGAATTGACGCCGGCGCCGTGGTCCTCGATCCAGGGCAATTAACGCAGCGGGTTTCCTACGTACTGGAGACCTTTCAGCAGCCTGCGATTGTCGAGGATTTCGTCGACGGGCGCGAATTCCACGTGCCGATCTGGGGCAACGAACGGCCGGAAATGCTGCCGCCGGTCGAGATCGATTTTTCGGCCCTGGACAACTTGTGCGACCGGCTGTGCTCGTACGACGCCAAGTTCATCCCGGAATCGGCGGCGTATCGGAAGATCAAGAGTTGGACCCCGGCGCGGCTCTCGTCCGACGAGTTGTCCCAACTGGAAGCGGCTTCCAAGGCGGCCTACCGATCCTTGGACTGCCGGGATTACGGGCGGATCGACGTGCGGTTGCGGGATGGCGTGTTCTATGTCCTGGACGTCAACCCCAACGCCGACCTCAGCTTTGACGCCAGCCTGGCCCTGGCTGCCGGAAAGGCGGGCTACTGTTACGGTGCTCTGGGCAGCCGCGTCTTGGAACTGGCGTTGGAGCGACATCCGTTGTGGCAGGCGGCCGAGTCCGCTTGGCCGGCCGACTCAGCCGGCGTGAGCTAGGGCCCCGTTATCGATCCCGACGCGGGACGGAATGGCATTCCGTCCTACAACGCCGTGGGAATCGATTCTCCGCTCCTTAGAACTGCGCCCCCCACCAGTAACTGCTCAAGATCGCTGTCAGCTGAGCGACCAGGGACACGCGGTCGGCATCCGGGGCGATGCGGATTCCGGACGAACTGGCCACGGTGGTATAGTCGCGATACAGCGTCCGCAGATCGCCGCGGGTCCGATCGCCGTTGCCGCTGGCCCAATGGGTAATCCCGTCGATGATCAGCTCCTCGTTCTCTTCCAGAAACTCGGCCAGGTAAGGCCCCTCCTCGATATCGCGGTCGTCCGGGCTGCTGAGCGCCGCGATTTCGGCCAGATCGTTGGCCATCCCTTCGGCCGTACCTGCCGACCCGCGCTCGCACAGCCGCAGCCACGACTCGGTGATCTGCCACTTCGGCGGCTGCCCGTCCCGGCGACTCAGCAGAATCGCAAAGTACTGACTCGGCTCGCCGGACTCCGGTTCGTCGGTCACGTTCCACGCGTTGCGCAACAGGCGGACCTCGGACCAGCGAAAGAAGACGTTGTGTTTCTCTTTCGGGTCCACAATGATGTACTTCCGCTGCTTGGCCAGATAACCGATCACGGCCACCCAATGCTCAAAGTGCTTGGTCAGCAAAATGGCAGGATTGCCTTGCCGGAGGTGGACGCGCAGACGGCGAGCAAATTCCCTGCCTTTGTCCTGGTTGTGGCTCAGGACAAACTCGGATTTGACGTCAAAGGCCCGGGCGGCGCGGCGCAGGCCCTGCTCGTCGACACCGTGAATAAAGACGCTGACCGGGCGTCCTGCCGCGGCGGCCAGCTGCCGCTGGTTCGCCGAGATGCCGAGAATGAACAGGCACCCGGACAAACTGCAGGGGCCGCAATGGCTGGGCAACTGCAATTGGCACAGCGGGGCAAACAGGTTCTTGCGTTTCGATTTCATGAATGGATATGTCAACGCCGCCCAGCCAAGGGCGATCGCAACCAGCAGAAACCGGCCGGCGACACCAACGCTTCGGCCGACGAATCCAGACGCGATGTACGCAGGGGCCCGGTTGGGGTCGGGGTTCCGGGGCCTAGCCGGGCGCTTGCGGCCCGGAAAATCACCACGCGGACATTCTCGGACCCCAACCCGTGAGTGTCAAGGGTTTGGTTCCAAGGGCCCGCCGCAACTGCAAACGTCCACAGAGTGCTAAGTATTTGATGCGTATTGCGTTGCGTGCAGTGACTCGCGATGCGATGGGGCTATTGCGGATTTCATCTCCGTCTGAAAAATCCATTCCAACGAGGGGACGCTTGCACGCCTCGCCCCGAAGCGTCAGCGAGTGGGGCAGTGCGGACCCAAGTGCGTGGTCCAGGCTAGATGTTGGGGTGCCTGGGGGCTCGCCGCTCGTTCCTCGTGGCTCGACCCCAGGCACCCAACCCCAATTCTCAGCTTGGACAACGCACTCGCCCGTTGTGCATCCTCGAATCGCGCCGTCAACGAAAAAGCCCGGCTGCGGACAGCCGGGCTTCTGTTCTCGCATCGCACCGGACGCGGGCTCAGGCGATTCCCGCCAGCACGGCATCCACGGCCGACTCGTAGTCCGCCGCGGCGCCGACTTGAGCCAGCATCTCGGCGTCGTCCGCCTCGGTCAGACTGCCTTCGCCTTCGCCGCCCGCTGCGGCCAGGGGCGCCGGCAGACCAAAGTCGTCGGCCTCGCCCAGGATCCGGGTGACCCAGCCGCCCGTCCGGTTGTACGTGCTCCGAATCGCTTCGTCCGTCGCATTGATCTCGCGCACCGTGCCGGTGGCCCGCTCGGTCAGCGGCAGTTTGCCGTCCTGGACCGTGGCGTTGAATCCGCTGGCGCTGCCTGCGGCCAGACGTCCGGGGACATAGCCGTCCCACCCGCCGGCGTTCATGTACCAGAGGACATTTCCGAAGACGTCCGTGCCGAAGAAGAAGGCGCCCGCGTTCGTTCCGGAGTGGAGCAATTCGTGCAAGCCCACACCGGCGGCGTACTCGGAGCGGAAGCCGAGTTCGCCGAAGTTGTTGCCGTCGCCCAGGATGCCCGCCGAGTAGCCGAACAGCGGCAGGAAGATCTTCATCTGATCGTTGGCCGACATGTCGGCGCCCTGATCACCCGCCGTGTCCTTGCCGTCGACCAGCGCGGCGGGCTGGACCTGGTTCAGCGTGTACTTTGTCCCGGCGGCGCTCGGCAGCACGTCGTTGAACTTGTACCAGCCGTTCTGGTCCGTCCACGCCGTCATGCTCACCGCGTCGCCCTGGATGTTCGTTCCGCTCAGCTGGATCATCACGGCGCCGATGCCCCATTCACCGGCATCTTTGGCGCCGTCGTCGTCCGCGTCGAAGTAGACG
>CAIYOB010000947.1 GCA_903927685.1 uncultured Planctomycetaceae bacterium | reverse complement strand
GAGCGGCGGACCAAGAAGGGGATGTCGAAGCCGGCGATGTTGTGGCCGACCAGCGGCCGGCGGTCGCCCTTGGACTTCCGGTACCGGTGCCAGAATTGCGCGATCAGCCCCGCTTCGCCGGCGTCCGCGTTCTCGTCGAGATGGTGGATCACCGTGGCCCGCTCGGACCGATAACCGATCGCCAGGACGCGGCCGGTCAGGGCGGACAGCGCGGCCTTGCCGACGAATTCGGCCCAGTGCGCCGCGCGGGCCGCCTCGACGTGGCGGTCGAAGTCGCTGACCAGTTCCCGGTGGGCCTGCCTGGCGGCTTCGATCTTCTCCTGGATCTTGGCCGCATCCTTCAGGTTCCCGACCTTCACCGCCGACGGATCGAACTCGCCGGGATGCGGAGGCGGGACAAAGTCAGGGCAGAGCGGCCGCAGTTGCTCATCCGCCAGCGGCCCGGTTTCGATGTCGAACACGATCATGGCTTTGTCCTCTCCAGTCCACGAGAAAAATCAGTTCCTGACGGCCAATTCACGCGGACCGTTTCCGCAGTGCCTGACGAAACACGTTGGCTTTCGAGTTCAGGCGGATTCGGCGGGGCTGTTCTCCCTTCGGCAGCAGCAGCCCTTCGCTGATCAACGTCTCACACGCCTTGGCCCGGCGCTCTGCGGTCGGCTCCCTGGCGATGATCGCCGCCACGGCGTCGTAGTGAGCGCGGCAACAGCCGCGGCAGACCATCGGCTCCTGACACCCCTCGACGAGGCATTCCAGCCGCCCTTTTTTCTCTCGGACCCGTTTCTCTACCGAGGCTTTGTGCCGTGGTGTGGTCATGTCCAAATCTCCTCTGCAAGGCCCTATTGATTTGTCTTTGGTTTTATTTATAACCAAAAAGAACATATGTAAACGGTTGCTCAAATGAACACTCAAATAGATGTACAAATGTAACCATGCGAACCCCTTGTCCCGCCGAAGGTTATTGATTTCAAGAAAAATTGCAGAATAATTTCAATCAGCAACATTGGCCGAATCGTCCGTCCGCAGAATGCGGACAGAACCGGAAAGGACACAAGATGCCGGCAGTCAGCCACGCCGATATGAACCGCGAATCCCTGATGGCCGTTGTGGCGTCGCTACGGGCCATGGCGAATCGCTACGAGCAGCTGGTCAAGGAAATGGATACGGCAGGCATCGAGACGCTGCCGAAGGTGCCGTACATTGAGGGGCTTAGGCTCGCACTGGAGCGGCTTGCCAAACACCGTGACGCGGCGTGCAGTGCGTTCGACCAGGTCCTGATGGCCGCACTTCCGTCCGATCCGCAGAAGCGGAAACCCGCCTCGCCGCAGCTGACGCGGAGCGAGCAGATGGCCCTGGAGGAATTGGCCGTGGTGGAGTCGGCTGGCCCAGAATCCCGGCAAAATGCACCGCGAGACAGGCGCCGGGCAGGGAAGGAAAAGCACCAACATTCTTGATGGACGGACCAAACGTGTCCCGATGCTAGCTAGGCTGAACATGGAAGGGTTTGCCTAACGCACACAGCTTTACATAGGACACAGCCATGCATCAGCAACGCTACCAAATTTGGAGCGTGGACCCGCTCACGGATGACGCGTGG
>CAIYOB010000946.1 GCA_903927685.1 uncultured Planctomycetaceae bacterium | reverse complement strand
CGGCCGGCCCGGGCGAGCATTTCACTATTCAACAGGCCGGTCGACCCCTCCACACCCTCCGGCTTCAACTCGGTAAACGCCGGGTGAACGTGGCCGACGCCCTTCTCGATCGCCCCGTCGTCGGTGATCCCGAACAGCGTTTTGTGCTTGGCAATAAACCGCTGATAGTCGTCCAGCCCCTTGCTGAACTCGGGCGCCAGGCAGACCACGTCCCAGTTGTTGGCCAGCTTCTGCGGATCGTCGGCGTCCAGGCGGATCGACCGGCCGCGGAGCTGGTTGACCGTCATCGACGTGGTCACGGTCGTCAAATCGATCAGCACGTTGACCTTGCTGGCGTCCCAGCCTTCGCCCAGCAGGCCGCGGGTCCCGACCAGGCACTTGGTCAGTCCGGCTTGGAACAAGTCCGTGATCAGGGCCACGTAGACGCGGGGGCACCAGTCGCGGCCCCGGCCGCGAATCACGTGGAACCCGTCCTCTTCGCCCAACTCCAACTCGACTTCGTAGCCTTCCTTGGCCAGCCACTGCTGGGCGGTCGTTTCGAACGCCTCCGCCAGATCTTCGTCCACCAGGACGCTCGAACCGGTGACCAGAATGGGCTGCAACGCATCGGTCTCGGGGCTGCGGAGCAGTTGTTTGAACGCGGCGATCGCTCCGCCCGCTTCCGCATCCAACAGGTGCTCGACCTCGGCACTGACCGCCGACGACTTTTCGTAGTCCGCGACCACGACCGCCCGCAACTGCTCGCCCAACCGCTGGTGCTCGACGCTCAAGATGGGCGCCAGGGCCTCCGTCTTGCTCTGCGAATAGGCCATCACGCGGGCCACGGGCGAGGCGCACGCCTGGGCGCCCGTCTCGGTGACCTGCACGCCCAGCATCCGCAGCTTGCGCACCACCTGCTCGGCCAATTCGCGATTCGCCGCGTCGGCGCTGCGGCGCAAATGGTGCCGCACGTAGCGGTCCAGCACGGGAGTCAGCATGGCCATTTCCGGGTACTCGTCCGGGTCCGGCTCCTGCTCGGGCGGCGGCGTCTCCGGCGGCAGCGGGTGCCCGCGGCGCAGCAGGAAAGTGCGGGCCGCCAAGGCGAACGCGGGATCGCGTTTCTCGAAGCTGTCCCAATCCTTGACGACCCCCGTCGGCAACCGCCGCTCTGCCAACACGCCGATCAGCCAGTCCGACAAGGGCTCGCCCGTGGACGGGATGGCGCCGTGGGCTGGCATGGGCCGGACAGTCCCGTCCGGAGTTGGCGTCGCCGCCGCGCCGCGAGGGTCCGTGTCGCCGCCGCCGTCCGCCTCCGGACGGCACAAGTCGGCGACCAGTTCGTGCAGCTGTTCATCAGCGTTGGCAATGAACCGCAACTCCTCGCGGGTGGGCCGCACGAAATAGGCCAAGTCCTGGTACGGAGCCAGGAACCCGTCCTTGACCACCGCCGGCACGGGCACCTCGTAGTCGACCTCGCCGAAGAACTCGTCGTACCGCTGGACGTCTTCCGGCAGCTTGCCGTCGCGATCGGGCGGCGTGGCGGTCAGTCCGATGACGATCGGCTGGTCCAGCAGGTCATGCGCGTCCGCCAGCACCCGCCCCCAGTGGCCCATCAGATGATGGCATTCGTCCAGGATGATCAGGCCGACGCCGCAGTCCTTCAGCCGCTGCAACGTCAACAGGCTCGACGCATGCAGCATTTCCAGCGTCCCGCCAGCCAGGGCCGCGGCGTCGCGGACCTGCTTGCGATAGGCCCGCAGCCGTTGCTCGTAGTACTCCCGGTTGTGCCGCTGCAAGTCCGCGATCCACACGGCCGCTTCTTCCGGATCCTTGGCTTGCCCGGCCTCGATCAGCTTGTCCTGCCACAGCCCGATCGCCGGCGCTTCGTCGTCGGCCCCGCCGCGACTGGGCAGCGTGACCGACTGGTACGTCAACGACGTCAGCAGCGCCGGCTGCTGCGGATCGGTACTCACGACCGCCCGGTCCGGCTCGGCCACCGAAAACAGCTCGATCTTGTCCGCCCATTGGGCCTGGATCGCCGAGTTCGGGGACAGCACCAGGGCCGGCCTCCGCACGCAGTCGGCCCACAGGTACAACCCCAAAACCGTCTTGCCGCTGCCGGGCGGCGCGACGATATGCAGTCGCCGCTTGCCCGCCGCCAGCTTGCGGCGCGCGATCTGGACCACGTCGGCCTGGGACGGCCGCAATTGGCCCTGGAACCGGATCTCGGGGAAAGCGTGGGACAGCGATCAGCCCTCCATGTCCAGCACGATCCGGTATCGCGGCCGGCCTTGCCGCAACCGCTCCAAGGCTTCGTTCACCTGCCCCAGCGGCAGATGCTCGACCAGCGGCGCGATCCCGTGCCGGGCGGCGAAGTCCACCATCATGGCGGCAGACGCGGGTGACCCCAGCGGCGTGGCGGAGATGGTCTTCTGGCTGACGATCAGCGGCATCACCGCGGTGGTGACGTCGGGAGGTACACCGACGAAGTGCAACCGGCCGCGCGGGCGCAGGGCCGCCAGATACGCCGGCCAATCCAGGGGCACGTTCACGGTGACCAGGATAAAGTCGAACGAGCCGGCGACCGCCCGCAGGGCTTGGGGATCGGCCGAATTGACGAAATGATCCGCGCCCATCTGCCGGGCTTCCGCCTCTTTGTCGGCGTGGCTGGAGAACGCCGTCACCTCGCAACCCCACTTGTCCAGGAACTGCAGGGCCATGTGCCCCAGCCCGCCGATCCCGACCACACCCACGCGATCCACGGGCCGGACGTTCGCTTGCAGAATCGGATTGAACACGGTGATCCCGCCGCAGAACAGCGGGCCGGCCTTGGCGATGTCCAACTTGTCCGGCAGGACGGTGGCCCAGCCCTGGTCGATGCGGACGCGATCGGCAAACCCGCCGTAACGGCCGACGCTGCCGAAGATGCCTTGCGCCGAGCCGCACAAGTTGTGATCGCCACGCTGGCACCATTCGCACGTCATGCACGACTTGGCAAACCACCCCACGCCGACCCGCTGGCCTGCGGTCAGGTGGCGGACGTTGCGGCCCGCGGCGACAATCGTGCCCACAACCTCGTGGCCCGGCACCAGCGGATACTGGCTGACCTGCCAGTCATTGTTGACCATGCTCAAGTCGCTGTGGCACAACCCGCAATGCCGGACCTGGATCTCGATCTCGTCGTCCCCCAACGGGCCCAGGTCGTATTCAAAGGGACGGAGTTCCCCACGGGGTTCGTGAACGGCGTAGCCGTGAAACATGCGCGAATCCTCCTGCGTGTGATCCCATCGTGCGGGCCGCCGGACCGCCGGCACACGCCACCGCAGCGGCAACGCGCGGCTCCGCGGCCCATTCGAAGCGTTGAATGTAGGCCGGAAACGCCGCTTCGACAACGGCTTACGGCCAAAATATTACGACCACAGTATCGCCGCCCCGCGAGCCTTGACGCCCGACATGGTCGCCGCCGGGCGTGCTTGTCCTTGCCTGGCTACCGTCGCCCCGTCAGAATGAACTCCCGGGAACCTGGACGCTGTCCGGGTTGGCACGCCCCGGCATTTTCGGCGAGGAGTACCCACCATGCATCGACGGGATTTTCTGAAAACGGGCGCCCAGGCGGCCGTCGCGGGCTCGGTTCTATCCGTGCGTTCCGACGCCTGTTCAGCCGCTGTCAGCAGCGCGAGCGCCGCCGACACGCCGGCGATTGTGAATCGCTACTCGGCCGACGATCACCGCCGCCGATTGCAGAACATCGGGGTCGCGTCGCGGGCCATCCGGGCCTGCCTGCGCAAGCACCTGGTCAGCAACTACCTGCCGGCCCAGTGCTGCTACAACCTGGGCGAGTATCCCTGCCGCCAACCGTGGGACCCGGGCGAATATGACGAGCGCGAACTGGACCGCTTACGGGAACACGGCATCCAGTTGATCCAGGTCTTCGACGACTGGAACGACTCCCTGCGGCTGTTCGGGGGCGACAAGTACACGGCCTTGAACCCGGCTGGATTCTGCCGCTTCATCGACATGGTCCACCGCCGCGGGATGAAGATCCTGACGTACGCCTCGACCTGCTTCTTGCAGCGGACCGACCCGGAATTCCGCCAGGAGTGGTCGCGCGCGGGCGACAACCTGGTGGTCGGCTACTGGAACATGGCCCGTTGTTCACCGGCCAGCCCCGGTTGGCGCGCCTTCCTGCTGCCTCGGATCGCGCGGATCCTGGACACCTACGAACTGGACGGCATCTACATCGACGGCGGATATGTCCAGAACGTTCGCAAGCCGAGCCAGCCGCCCGCCGCGGACGAAGTCCCGGCGTTCGACGAGACCCCCGAGTACGACGGCGCGTTCACCGACCTGCTGGCCCTGATCTACGCCGAAGTCCAGCGGCGAGGCGGGATCTTGAAACTGCATGTCGACGCCGCTGACCAGCCGCGCACGGCGGGCTTAAAAGTCTACGATTACCTGTGGGTAGGCGAAGGCGTGAACCAGGTGGATGCCTTGCGGGCGGCGGTCAAGAACCATCCCCCGTACGTCGTGCCGTGCCTCGACATGACGTTTGCGAAAATCGAGAACGCCGACGAGCCCTACCTGCACGCGATCCCCTATCTGCAGTTCCCGGTGCTGCAGGCCGGCCGCCCATTCACCGGCGAGCGGGGCATGATCCCCGGCGTCCAGTATGCGTCCGAACAGGATTTCTGGGTCCGGCGCTGCCGCGAGGCTTGGCAGTACTACCAGGCCCATCCCCAGGGCCCGTACACCTACGGCGGTTGGGACTCCGTCCCCGAGCGGCCGGAGACTCGGCCCACGCACGCCCGCTGGCTGAAGCAATACCTGCCGCTGGTGGAAGACGGCACGTGGGCCTGGCTCGAGATCAGCGACTCCGATCTATTTGCCGAGGCTCTGCCGCCCGACACGGTAGCGTCCGTGTTTGCCAACCGGGATCTGTACCTCGTGCTGGCCAATTACGCTCGGACCTCGGCTCAAGTCGCGACTGGAGACGCGTATGCGCCCGCCGACACCCCTTCCGCCACCGCCGCGAAACAATGGTCGCTGGCCCCCCGCTCGCTGACCATCCTGCGCCGCGTCTGAGGCCCGAGGCCGGCCGATCGGACTGGAGCGTTGAGAGTCCAACTCACGGTTTTGTGATTCACGCGGTGGGAAGGAGGGAAACGGATGCTCGATCCCTGGACGCCCTCCGGGCGACGTCAACGACTGTTGCTTCTGGCAATCGTCACGATGGTGTTGTGCGTTTGCTGCGGCGTGTTGTCGCGTGTCGCGGACCGCCTGTTCAACGGCAGCGACGTCGAGCGCCTTGCTGCTGATCTGCATTCAAGCCTACCCGTTGGGTCGGACATACAGGACGCGAAGGCTTGGTTCGCACGCCACGGCGTTGAAGTGGTGGAAGACAGTGACGATGCCGACCTGTGCGGCAGGATTCCCGACAACACCCTAAGCGAAAGAGCGGAGATCGAGATCCTGCTGGATTACGGCCCGGACGGAGGGCTTCGACACGCAAACTTTGAACGACGCGCGTGGATACCGTAGCGGAATTGTCATCCGTCTTCCGCATCCCGCTTCAGCGTGTCCGCCCGCGCGGTCCGGGTCGGCGCAGTGAACCCGGAGGGTTCCCAGAAATTGGCCGGTGGTTGAGCGCAGCGACACCACCGGGACACGGCGGCCCAGCACGGTTTCCGCACGCCGGAGGCGTGCCAGAGGAACAGCCGCAGCCGCCGTGTGTGGCAGGGGAATCATCTGTTGCCTACAATTCCCGTGGCGGCGTGACGCGGACGTCGGCGTCGTTGGCCAGTTCTTTGGCCCGGCGCCGTGCCCGCTCGGTCAGGTCGCCGTCGGCCAGAGCCTGAATCCGCCAGGCGATCTTGCGGATCAGGTGCTCCTTGTGCCGGCAGCGGCTTTCCTCGCCCATGACGGCGG
>CAIYOB010000945.1 GCA_903927685.1 uncultured Planctomycetaceae bacterium | reverse complement strand
GCGGCCGAAGGCCAGGATGGGTCCGGGAAGACCGTGACGACGCAGTACGGGCTGTTGAAGCTGAGCGACTCGCCGGCCGAGCACGGGACGCTCGCCAAGATCCAGAACCTGGCGGGCGGCGCCGGCGACGACGTGCTGGTCGGCAACGACGAGGTGAACACGTTCTTTTTCCTCGAGGACTGCGGCAGCGACTTGGTGCTCGCCGGCGGCGGGGAACGCAAGGACTGGCTGGACTTCGCCGAAGTCCAGGGCAAGGTCTCGTTCGTCTCGACGGAGTTTGTGACGGTCGTTCAAATTGACAAGGACGGCGATGGGACGGCGGACGAGACGGTGACGGCTTTTGGCAAGTTCGAAGAACCCGAACCGCCGGCCCACGGCGGCTTCGACTTCTTCAAATGGTTGTCGATCAGTACGGAGCTGACGCCGGCGGCAGCTCCCGGGCCGGCTGGCGGTCTGCTGGCCGCCGCCGACTCGCCCCCGCCTCAATCCCAGCGGTTGACGGACGGACTGGAGCAATTCGCCGACTGGGCGGCCGGATTTGCGGACTCCCTGGCCAACGTATCCGCCAGCGTCCCGGGCCTGCCGTTGGTGAGCCAGTCGGTGGCGGACGTGTGGAGCGTCACGGGCACCGAGGTGACGGCCCGCATCACGCAAGACGTCATCGATCCGCTGCGGGACCTGTTCAACACCCACGCGACCGTCACCGCCGCCGATCTCGGCGGCTTGGAACACGTGCGTCTGAGCGCCTCGTCGAATCCCGTGGAACTGGTCGCGACCGTGAACCTGGGCACGTATTCCCGAGACGTCGGCTTGGATTTCCGCGACGATGCGCTGGGCAAGTACTACGGTCTGGCCGTCGCCTCGGCGGCGCGGGACGCCACGCCCGTCCACTTGACCGCGAACCTCTCGCTGCAGTTCACGTTCGGGCTGGACGCGGACGGGCAGTTCTACGCCGACGATCCGACGCTCAGCGCGGACGTGGCCATCGGCCACGACGATCCGCTCCACCTGCCCATGCGGCTGGGCTCGCTGGGAATCGGCGTCAGCGAAGGCACGCTGAGCTTCCAGGCCGGGCTGAGTCTGGGCGTGAACGGCCCGCTGGCGACCGACGCGGCGGGGCATTTCACCAGCCCGATCGGCCCGCCCGTACTGGACGACGATTGCAGCTACCACATCGAGTTGCCCTACGTGACGCGCGGGTCGGTCGCCGGATTCTCGGCTGCCATGTCCTACATCCAGGGCTCGTTCAACACCACCGACGCCCCGGCGCGGCTTGCCGCGGACGCGACGCTCGCCGATTTCCTCGGCGGCATGCGAAACAACCTGGGGACGGGCGAAGCCAAACTCGCCGCGGACATGAGCGGGGTGTCGCTGGACACGCTGTTGTCGGGCGTCAAGAGCGCGCTGACCGAGTTGGTCGACGGGCAGGGCGTGGGCTACACCAAGCTGCCGATCATCGACCGCAGCCCGGTCGATCTGCTCGGCGCTCAAGGCACGAACGTGATCGACGGCATCCTGGGCGCCATCGACACCGTCCAGGAGAAACTGGGCGACATCCAGGACACCGAGCGGTGGCTGAACTTCGAGATCGAGTCGGCGCTGGGCGTGGATTTCGACTTGGGGCGCGAGGCCGACGTCGAGCAGGCGTACCAGGACCTGACCACGCTCTGGTACGCGCTCAGCGGCAGCTCGACGGATGACGAGCTGGTCGAGGCCCTGGCCTGGGGGAATCATCGCAGCCAGACGCAGGGCCGAGTCGACGACCGGGACGTGCTGGCGGCCAAGGCCCGGCTGGATGCGTTAGGGCTGAACGCCCAGTCCACGGACGGCGACATCAACTTGGCCCTGGCCGACGCGAGCCGCCTGGCAGGGCTCCAGGCGGCCCGCGACCGGGTCGCCGGGGCCAGCGATTTCCTCGCCGCTCTGAACCGGCTGAAGCGGATCGGACTGGACCAACATGCGACCGCCGCGGAGGTCGACGCGGTCCTGGACAACAGCGACAACGTCCAGTACGCCAAGGACTCGCGGGACCTGCTGGCCCAGGGCTCGGACGACCAAGTCCAACTCGACTTGGCCCACTTCTTCCTGAGCCGCAACGGGTTGTCGGACACGCCCACGGACGCGCAGATCCAGGCGGCCTTCGACAGTTCGCAACAGGTCGCCGATGCCAAGGCCGATCTGGCGTTCGTGCAGAACGCCGCGGCCGACCTGCGCCAGGCCCAGCAGGAACTGGACGACGTAAACTTGACCGCGAAAGCTGACGACGCGGCCTTGGCCGCGGCCCTGACCGATTCGGAGAGCGCGTACCAGCTGCGGCAGGCGCGCGATCTGCTGCACACGACGACGATCGATCCGGCGGCCGCGACCCAGCGTCTGAGCGCGTTAGGGCTGAACGGGAATTCCACCGATCGGGAGATCGAGCGGGCGATGATCACTCCGAGCGAGCTGAGCGTGGCCCAGCACGAGCGGGACGTGCTGGCCCGCTACGAGGCCCACCGGATCGCGCTGCTCTCGTACGCGGATTCGGTCCTGATGATCGAGTTGCAGTTCGAGAAGCAGGCCGAGGCGAAACTCGACTTCCAACTCGACTTGCAGGATCTGGTCAACGCCGCCGGCGTGCCGCAGACGGTCAAGGACCTGATCGGCAAGGGCGGAGTCTTGGAGTTGGACGCGGGGACGGCCGGGACGTTGGCGGTGGACGCCTATGCGAGCTTCGAACTGGGATTCGGCCTGGACCTGCACGATGTACGGAACCCGGAAGTGTTCGTGACCGACACGACGGGAATCAGGCTTGGCGCCGAAGTCAGTACGGTCGGGCCGCTGGAGTTTCAGGCCGGGATCCACGTCCCGGTGCTCGGCAAGGTCGGGATGTCTGTCCGGAACGGCGACGCGGACCTGGGGCTGACGGCCGGGCTGGGGTTGGCCTCCAGCGACGACGGACGGTACTCGGTCAGCGACCTGGCGCAGCAGGGCTTCGGCGCGTTCGAGTTCGCCGTCGACGGCTGGGCGAGCCTGGACCTGCCGCTGTACTTTCCCACCGCGAGCCTGCCGGTGGGCGGGACGGACAAGGATCGCGACGGCGACGGAGTCCCGGACAACGCCCTTCAGCTCCGGACCGGCTTTGACAATCGCGGCGGCTACGAGGGAATCTCCGTGACCGTGCCCAATTTCTCGGCCACCTTCGACTTGTTCGCCTACCTGAACGATCCGGCTGCCGTGCTCGCCGGCCTGGAGACCACGTTCGACACGATCGAGGCGGGCGTGCACAGTCAATTGGCGGAGGTCAAGCTGCCGCTGATCAACGACTCGCTGTCCGACGCCTCCGGTTTCGTGGTCGATCTGCGGCACGACCTGCTGGGCGACAAGCAAGGCGATACCTACACCACGGGCCTGGGCCAGCGGCTGCAGCACGCGGCCGAGAAGGGCGAGACGACGATCGACGTGCTCAAGCAGGCGCTGTACGACTACTGGGGCTCGTACCTGGTCGTGGAACACGCGAATCCCGACGGCAGCTACACCTATTCGCCGCTCACCGGACCGAACGATATCCAGCTGGTCGCGGACAACGACCACATCCAGTTCAACGTGGCGCTCAAGGGGAACGTCTTCCACAAGACCGTGCCGCTGGACTTTGGCGTCAGCATCCCGGGCCTGGGACTGGATGTCGCGTCGAACATCGACGTGTCGCTGGACTACGTGTTCGGCTTCGGATTCGGCTTTGCCCGCGGCACGGGCCTGTACGTCGACACCACGGGCGTCGTGGCCGGCGGCGAGGAGTTTCAGTTGCAGCTGTCGGCCACCGTCCCCGGCAGCGAACTGGACGCCACGCTGGGCTTCCTGCACGCCAAGGTCCAGGACATCAATGATTACACGCCGGGCAGCCCGGGCTACGTTCCGGGCGAGACGGCCAGCGGGATCATCGGCACGTTCACGGTGGACATCCGCGACCCGGGCACCAAGGCGGCCGACGACCGGCTGAGTCTGGCGGAGATGGGCGGGAACCTCGGCGAGATCCTCGTGGCTTCGGTCAGCGCCAAGGTGGACGCCGATCTGCACGGCGAGGTGACGGCTGGCGACGATTACCTGAAGTTCGAGACGGACATCCATTACAGCCAGCTGTTGTTCGGGGCCACGACGGGCG
>CAIYOB010000944.1 GCA_903927685.1 uncultured Planctomycetaceae bacterium | reverse complement strand
GTGCTGTGGGGACGTTGGTTGGGCGCGATCCTGGGCACGCTCGCCGTCGGCGGGATCCTCGCCTAGGAGGGGCTGCTGATTGATTGGCAGACGGCGCTGGTGGCCGGCGCGGCGGCGGCGGTCTATCCCGATGCAGTGGCGATGAGCACCTTTGTCCTGTCCGAGGCGCCGTTCTGTCCCTGGATGATGCTGCAGCTGTGCTGTTGGACCATCGCCTGGCGGGCCGCCAACCCGCGGCAGCAAGCGGTCTGGGCGTTGCTGGGCGGCTTGGCGGCGGGCGTGGCGACGCTGATGCGTCCCAGCTGGCTGCTGTTCACGCCGTTCGCGCTCGCCGTCGGCGGGTTCCGCCCAGCGGACTGGCGGCGGCATGGCTGGCTGGGCCTCTGGCTGCTGCTGGGAGTGACCGCGGCGATGGCCCCCTGGTGGATCCGCAACTGGCAGCTCACGGGCCGGTTTGTCCCGACCACCTTGCAGGTTGGCGAGAGCCTGTACGATGGCCTGAGTCCACAGGCGACCGGGGCGAGCGAGATGGCCTTCGTCGACCGGTTCCGCGACGAGTTGCGTGCGGACGACGCGGCGCATCCGGCCGCCGCGGGCGACGGCGACTGCTTCGAAATGCGGCTGGATCGGCGGATGCGGGACGCGGCGCTCGGCTGGGCGGCTGGGCATCCGGCCCATGTAATCCGCTTGGCGGGCGTCAAGTTCCTGCGGATCTGGAATGTGTGGCCGAACGAAGCGTCGTTGCGAAACGGGAAGTTCCGAGTGGTGATTGCGGGCACGTACCTGCCGGCGCTGCTGCTGGGCCTGTGGGGCGTGTGGCGGACGGCGGGCCGCGGCTGGCCCTACGTCCTGTGCCTGCTGCCCGCCGTGTACTTCACCGCCCTGCACATGGTTTTTGTCGGATCGATCCGTTACCGCCAGCCGGCGATGTTGGTGCTGCTTGTGCCGGCAGCGGCAGCGGTGGTGGAAGGTTGGCGGAAGGCGTGCCCGCCGAGTGCGCCGTCCCCGGGGTCAGGCCGCGCCTGACGGATGTTTTGACAGCTCGTCAGGCGGAGCCTGACCGACGGTGGCGGCCTTGGCCGCTGAACTATGCACGAACGGAAGCGTGGATTGCTGGCTCGTTTCAACGCCTTTGCGCGCGGCGTGTTGTTGACGTGCGCCGTGGTGTTGGGCGGCCTGCT
The DNA here is from genome assembly GCA_903927685.1 of uncultured Planctomycetaceae bacterium. The sequence continues at coordinate 3,089 of CAIYOB010000944.1, read as the reverse complement.
CGTCGCCTGGCTGGCGTTCAAGTCGCAGGTGAACGACGAGATCCGCGCCGAGATCGAGCGGCGGTTCGCCGAGCGCTACCGCGAGTTCCACGTGTCCGTGCGCAACGCGCGAATGCACCAGGGCCGAGGGATCGAGATTGGCGGGCTGTCCATCACGCGCCGTTCCGATCGTCAGCCGCTGGCCTATGTCAACGAGATCTTCGCCGAATGCTCCGTGGACGCCGAGGCGTTGCTGTCCGGGCAACGGCCGCCTGCCAAACACGTGTCCTTATCGGGCTTGAAACTGTGGGCCGAGTGCCAGGCGGACGGCTCGTGGGACGTCCAGCGTTTGTGGCCGCTGCCGGAGTTCGGTTCGTCGAATCCGCCGGTGACGATCCGCGACGCGACGATCGAAGTGACGGACTCGCGCAGCGGTGGCGGGCGGGCCCTGCACCTCCGCGATGTCCAGCTCGAGATCGCTCCGGATTCGCGGGCCGGGACTGCGGGCCCGTCCGCCAGCCCCAAGCCGCGGCCGCCGCTGACGCTCCGCGGCCGCCTGGCGGGCGAACAGTTCGAGGCCGTCGAGTTTCAAGCGCTGGTGGACACGGCACATGCCGCCTGGAGCGTGGCCGGCCAGGTCCAGCGTCTGCAATGGTCATCCCAGCTGCGGGCGGCGCTGCCCGAGGCCCTGCAGCAGCGTCTGGCGGCGATCGCGTCCGTCAGCGGACAACTGGACGTCGGGTTCAGCGTCGCGAGCGGCGCCCAGCCCGCCGATCCGATCCGGTTCTCGGTCCAGGGGGCACTGAGCGACGGCCAGATCCAGGACAGCCGGTTGCCGTATCCGCTGTTCGACGTTCGCGCCCGGTTCGAGCTGGACAACCAGCGGGTCCGACTGGACGAAGTCTACGGGCGGAATGGCGAGACCAGCGTGACGCTGCAGTTGGAGCGGCGTGGTTGGCACGAGCACAGTCCGTGGACCATCACCGGCCAGGCGCGGCAACTGGAATTGGATCGTCGTTTCCTGGAAGTCCTGACGCCGGACCTGCAGGCCCTGTGGCGGAAGTACTTTCCGGCGGGGATCATCGACGCCCAGTTCCGACTCGACAGTGACGGCCAGCGTTGGACGCCCGAAGTGACGGTCACCTGCCACGATGCATCGTTTGCGTATCATCGATTCCCCTATCGCCTGGAGCGGGCGCGGGGAACGCTGCAGCTGAAGGACAACCGCCTGGTGCTCGATCTGTCGGCGGCCGCCGGCGGCCAGGACGCGTTCCTGCGCGGGGAAATCCACAGCCCCGGAGCGAACCCGACGGGCTGGCTCGAGTTTGGCTGCCGGCAGCCGATTCCCATCGATGAGAAGCTGTTGGCGGCGTTGATCGATCCCCACGCCCGCGATGTGGTGCGGGCATTGCGGCCGTCCGGCATGGTCTCGGTCCAAGGCCGCTTCGAGCGACTCGACCCGCGCGACGCCGGCTGGCATCGGCGGGTGCACATCGAATTGGTCAACTGCGGGCTGAATTACGAGCGGTTTCCCTATCCGCTGGCTATGATCCGCGGCCAGCTGTTGTGGGATGACCAGGGGTGGACGTTCCAGAATCTGAGCGGCCGCAACGATACGGCTTATGTCGAAGGCTCGGGCTTCTGGCGGCCCGTGGCGACGGGCGGCAGTGAATTGGTGTTGAACCTGAACGGCAGCGAGGTGCCGCTGGAAGACGAACTGCGGGACGCGCTCCAGCCCGGAGCCCAACGCCTATGGAACCAGTTGCACCCCCGCGGCACCGTGGATCGGTTGACCGTCGGCATCCAATACGCTTCCGCGAGCAAGGCGCTGAAGGTCGAAGTCACCGGCGAGAAATGGCCCAAGAAACCCAACGACGAGGGCTACAGCATCACGGTCCAACCGGCCTGGTTCCCCTATCGACTGGACGACGTCACCGGCCTGGTGCACTACAGCCAGGGACGCGTTCAACTGCGGAACCTCTCGGCCTGGCATGACGAGACCCAGCTCAACATCAGCGGTGCGTGTGGCGTCGGCACCGACGGCTCGTGGACGGTGCAGTTGCCCAACGTCGTCGCCGACCGCATCCGCCTGAATCGCGACCTGCTGGCGGCCCTGCCCAAGGAACTGGGCAAAGCGGCGGAACGGCTGACGTTGCACGGGGACCTGTGCCTGCAGGGCTCCCTGGCCTTTTCCGGCACCGCGGGCAGCGACGAGCCCCCCGCCGCCGCCTGGGACGTGGTCCTGGATGTCGAAGACGGCAGCTTGCAGTGCGGCTTCCCCATCGAGCATCTGCACGGCGACGTGCACCTGGTCGGCAGCAGCGGGAGTGGCACGTTTTCCAGCCGCGGAGATCTGCAAGTCGATTCGGTCATGTACCGGAATATCCAATTGACGGGTGTCAGCGGGCCGCTGCTGGTGGATCCCTCGGGAATCGTCTTGGGAGCGGAAGCGGACGCCGGCGAGTCGGGACGGGCTCCGCGGACGTTGACCGCCCAGGCGATCGGCGGCCAGTTGTCCGCGGACATCCGTGTGGGCTTCGAGCCGGAGCTGCCGTACCGCCTGCAGGTCCGGCTGGAGCGGGGCGACTTGGCCGAGTTCGCCCGGGAGGTCAAGCTCGCGAGCCAGAACATCCGCGGCCGGGCCAACGCCCTGCTGACGCTGAGCGGCAATCGCTTCGGCTGGCCCTCCTGGCGCGGGACGGGCGCGATCCGACTGTTCGAAGCCGATATCTACCAGATCCCCGTCATGCTGGCCCTGCTGAAACTGTTGAGCATCCGCCAGCCCGACACGACGGCCTTTACCAGCAGCGAAATCGACTTCCGCGTTCAAGGCGAACACGTGTACCTGGACCGGATCAACTTCAACGGCGACGCCGTCAGCCTGAAAGGCAGCGGCGAGATGGACCTGGACCAGCGGATCAAGCTCAAGTTCTATTCGCTGGTGGGTTCCGGCGAACTGAACGTGCCGATCGTCCGGGCCGTGCTCCGGCAGGCGAGCAAGCAACTGCTGCTGATCCACGTCGACGGCACGCTGGACCAGCCGCAATTGGTCCGCGAGCCGCTGCCGTTGCTGCGGGGCACGCTGGAACAGATCTTCCCCGAAGCGGCGG
>CAIYOB010000943.1 GCA_903927685.1 uncultured Planctomycetaceae bacterium | reverse complement strand
CGTCAGCGACCGCCCGGCGCTGGAGGAGTTGGCGATCGCGGATTTTGACATCGTCGCCGTGTGCGTGGGCGAGCGGTTGGAAACGGCCGTGCTGCTCGTGCATCACTTGCACCAGATGCACGTGCCGCGGATCATCGTCAAGGTGGCCAATGTCGAGCAGGCCGAGATTGTCAAGCTGGTGGGAGCCAGCGAGGTCATCCAGCCGGACCAGAGCGCCGCCCGCAAGGCGGCTCTCCTGATCCACCATCCCCGGACCGCCGATTATCTGGAACTGGGGGACGGGCACCTGGTCATCGCCGGACGTCCGCCCGGGAGCATCATCGGCAAGCCGGCCGGCGAACTCGGTTGGCAGGAGCGTTTCGGCGTGTCCCTGCTCGCGGTGTGGCAGCCCGGCCAGCAAGGCCCCCCGGCGCCGCCCACTCCCGATCGCCCCATCGCGGAAACCGACATTCTGATCCTGGCCGGGCACATCGACCGGCTGCGGGAGTTGCGGCGCGTGAAATGACCACGGCGCCGTCGCGGTGGCGTCCCTGGCCGCTGCGGCGTGCATCCGGCGCGGCCCAAGTTCACGTCATCCCTCTGACGACAGGATCGCGATGATGCGAATCATCGCCTCCGCCTGTCAACCACCTTGGCAGCCGCAAAACGGACAGGATGCACAAGAGCAGGCAGTCCATTGAACAGAAGGCAACAGAGGAAACGGAGAAGACACGTTATCCCGCTGGTTTGCCGGCGGTCATTGGTAACGTCCACTTGATCCTCGCCGGAGTTGGACACGGAATTCACGGAACGTACGGATTTCCGTTCCCTTCTCCGTGGCGATCCGTGTGGTCCGTGTCCACAATAGCCGTCGGCCCCGCCCATCCAGCGTCATCGACTCGGAAACAGGAACTCCGTTGCGAGGTCGTCCAGGATCCAAATCGGGTCGCCTGTGATCGGGCGTTCCCGCGATCGCATTTCGGGGGCCGCAGGAAGACGTGCGGCTCCTCCCGCAAGATCGAGCCCCGCCGGCGATGGCCCGGCTGGCCCTGTATGTCCCGCGGCCAAGTCTACGCCAAGAGATGATTGCCGCCGCATCCGCCTTGCGGTGAGCCGGCCGCCGGCCGACTGGGCGACGGTCGCCCGCTCGCGGGCCACCTGCAACCTTGCGGACGGTTTGTAGATTCAAGGCGATCCACAAGAGCGGGGGCTTCTGCTTGCGTACCGGAATCGGAGGTGGATTTCACGGGGGCGGCGAGCGGGTGGAGATCGCCAGCGGCGTGGATGGCCTCTGGTCTCTCCATCACAACAATCCGGGACCTTCGGCGAGGCCATTGCCCTGCGATTCGCGGGCCAGCCGCGGTGAATCCGCCGTTCGTGCTGGCGGGCACTTCGCACCGGCTGGTTCCGATGCTGCGTTCCCCACAGGGCGTGGAAGTCCTGCCGTGGCACTGGCGGGCCGCAAGTTCGAGGCGGAGGAAGCGCTCGCGGTGGGCAGCCACTTCTGAAACAGCCGCTGCTCGGGGCGACGTCCGCTCGCGCGACGGCGTCGCCTCGATTCGCCGCGACAGTTACGAACGCCGACCCATTCGCGGGTCGGGTCCGGCTGTGTTAGAACTCCATTTTGTACTTCTGCGTCATAGTGCGACGGACGGCTGACGTGGCCTGGTCAATGCCTTGCATGATGAAATGCGCATTGGTGTTGCCTTGGATCCGCTCCTGGGTCCGGATCTGCGCTTCGGCCTGTCCACGATACGCCAGGTTCGCGTGGGCTGCGTTGACCCCCGCGGCCGCCGCGCCTGCCCGGGTCACCGGTGCGTAACCATAGCCGTAACCATAGCCACCGTAATACGGCGTGGCGTACGAGTTCGACAACTGCGTTTTGCGATAGCCGGATTTGGCGCCGATCCCCTTCATGGCGGTTTCCGATTGGCGGAGCGAGTCCGCCACGAAGACCCCGTAGTCCAGCAGTTCGTTATCCACGTTCAGAATCGGCAGGTTGTCGATCTTCTTGGCGTAACGCTCGAACCACAATCCGACCTGTCCCCACGTCACGAACTCGTCGGACTTGCGTTTGCCTTTCAGGTCGTCGAGCAGCGTCGTGACGGTCTTGAAGTACTCTTGGGACGCCAAGGCGGCCGTGAGTTCGTCCGGGTTCGTGCCCGACGAAGGGCGGGGCGGGACATAGTCCGGCGAGTGCGGCGGTTCGAGCAGGCTCAGGATTCGCCGCAGGCCGCTCGGCTCCAGAACGCCTTTCAGCGAGATCTGGTTGCTCGTGACATTCACCGTCCAGTCGTTGAACTCGTCGATCATCGCGCCTTGGCTGGCCAGGGCTTCCAGCAACAAGGGCTTCGCAAAGTCCGCGGTCATCGACACGTCCTGCGAGAAGTCGATTTTGAGCCCTCCGTACCGCCGTTCGACGAGCGTGATGCCGAGCGTGACGCCCCGCACCGAGGCCAGTGCCTGGCTCAGCTTGTCCAGGTCCACCGACTTGCCTTCCAGGCATTTCATTCCCTCCAGACTAGCGCGAATCCCGGCCGGCGCCAACGCGTTTTCCAGATCCAAGGCGATGATGATCGGAGTGCCGACGTCCTGGACGTAGCCGACGGCTTCCTCCAGGTACGGCGTCAGCGGCCGGCGTTTGGCATCGCGTCTGGCTTCGATCCACCGCCCCACGGATTGCCGGTTCGCGGGCTTCATCGCGCCCACCAACGTCGGTCCAAACTTGATCGCGTAGGTGTCGTCCGGGAGAGCGACCGCCGACTCGCCGGCCACGACGTCCACGCTTCCGCCGCGCTGCTGAGCGAATTGCGGGATCGAAACGTCCTGGTTGACCTTCGCCAAGGCGACTTCCCAGATCGGCTGCATCAGTTCCAAATCCAGTTGCGACGCCAAGACGAATTGCGAGGCCGCCGGCGGGATCATGATCATCCCGGACTGGAAGGCCGACAGCATCTTCTCTTGCCACTGTTCCTTCTCTGCCATGGGGCTGCTGTAAGCTTTCGCGACGTCGATCAACACCAGGGTGTTGGGGCGGTCGGGGACACGCCGCACCAAGTCCCCTAACTGGGCCGCGGCCGGCCGCGCAGGCGAGCACGCGAGGAACAGGAACAGCCAGGCTGCCGTCCGGAGCGTGAAACGACTCATGGAGAGTGTCCTTTGCGCGAAGCAGGAACGGTGGTTGAGATAGCATGGGAGTCAACGTCCGGCATCCCCCAGACAGGAGATGCTGCCGCAACGACAAACGCACATCGTACCAGACTGTACTTTACAGAGACTGCATGCGGGCCGCAAGCAGCGGGCGAATCGGATTCAGATGTCGTCGTTCCGACGCCGTCGCGGATTCGCGTCCCGAGCAGCCGGCTTGACCACAGCCGATGACTCTTGTCGCAACGTGTCCGATGGCAACTCGCCGAAGCAGCGTTTGTAGGCCCGCGAGAACTCGCCGAAATGCCAGAAGCCCCAACGCAGCGCCTCGGCCGTCACCGTCGTCGAGCCATAGGTCGCCGCCCGGAGCGCCTGCCGCACCCGGTGCAGGCGGAGCCGGGTCAGGTAGGCAACCGGGGTCATCCCCATCACCTCCTTGAAAGCGTACTGCAAGGTCCGCTCGCTCACTCCCGCTGCCTCGCACAAGTCGGTCACGTACAGAGGTTCGGCAGCGTGCGCCAGCGCGTAGTCTTCGGTGACCTGCACCAGTCGGCTGTGCGCCTGCCGCGTCAGGTCTCCAGCCGCGGACTCGATGTGGCCAGCCGATCCGAAGGTCGCCAGCAGGGCCTCGAGGACTTCGACTTGGGCGGCGACCTGCGTCTGCGGGGCATCGAACAGTTGGGGCTGTCTAACGGCCACGTCGGCCAGGCGTCGTCCCAAGCCAAACAGCCCGCGGGCGGCGGCGGGCGTCGGCTGCAGCAACTCGACGCCGTTGGGAAGGTGGAACTCGCCCTCCCGATGCCGGCCTCGAAGGTGCGCTAGGATGTCGTCGGGAGGCACGAAAAAATCGACGCTCTCGTAACCAGCCGCCACGACGAACTCCACCTCGATTCCGGATTTGCACGCCAAGACGCGTTCCGGGCCGACCGGGAGTCCATTCAGCGTCCCAGCAGCCCGGGGGCCAAACGCCACGAGCCCCACGAAGCCGTCCAGCAATCTCGTGCGAGTGCGGAGCGGGAGATTGGTCGCATGGAACACCAGGAAACTCGCCCCCAGGCGAACCACGATCTGCCTGGCCCGCAGGGGCTTCGAGTTCAATTGCACCGCTTCCTGGTCGAGCACTTGGATGGCTTGTCCAATGGCCGTGGGGTCGCGAATCTCGACGACCGTGACGGCCGACGCGGGATTGGACGGAACCAGCTTGCTGGACGGCGGCGAGGTGTTCATGGTTTGCGGAATTCCGATAGACTGCGCCTCGCGTCAGTTGGTACCCTTGCCACACGAGCATCGGTCATCTGGAAACCACCAGCCGGGAGTCACGAAAATGCGGGGCCTGCGCGGGACTGTCACGACTTTAGCGACGATCCTCCTGGTGTTTGGGGTGGGTGGCTTTATAGCGGCCGACAACCCGACTGGCAAGCCGAACATCCTGCTCATTGTCGCCGACGACATGGGCTACTCGGACCTGGGCTGCTTCGGCGGCGAGATCAGGACGCCCCACGTGGATGCCCTCGCCAGACAGGGGCTCCGGGGGGCCAATTTCTGCGTCGCCCCAACCTGTTCGCCGTCACGCGCCATGCTCCTGACCGGGACGGATAGCCACCTTGCCGGTCTCGGCAACATGGCCGAATGGCTCGGACCGACACAGAAGGGGATGTCCGGCTACGAAGGTCACCTGAACGCCCGCGTGACGTCCTGTGCCAGCTTGCTGAGCAAGCAGGCCGGGTACTTTTCCTTCATGGCCGGCAAGTGGCATTTGGGAGCAGATCAGCAGGCTTGGCCGGCGTCGAACGGATTTGCCCGCGACCTCACGCTCATTGATGGAATGGGCAGCCATTGGGACGACATGAAGTCGTTGAGTCCGCAGCAACCCAAGGTGAACTACTCGCGGAACGGGGACAGGCTGAAGGTGCTTCCGCGGGGGTACTTTTCATCGACGAACTTCACGGACTTCGCAATTCAGTGCATCGCCGAAGCCCGCACCTTGGACAAGCCGTTCTTCGCCTATGTGGCGTACCAGGCGCCCCACGGTCCGCTGGCAGCGCCGGACGCCTGGATCGACAGGTATCGCGGCGTCTACGACCGGGGGTACGATGTCATCGGGGCGGAGCGTCTGACCCGTCAGAAGACACTCGGCATCGTCGCCCGGGAAACGGAGCGTGCCCCGCGGGCTCCGGGCGTTCCCGCCTGGGACGAACTGACGAAGGAGGACAAGGAACGATCGGCTCGCAAGATGGAGATCTATGCGGCGATGGTCGAGCACATGGACGCCCAGATCGGTCGCCTGTTCGACTACCTCAAGAAGTCTGCTCAATACGACAATACGCTGATCATCTTTATGTCCGACAACGGAGCGAACGGCGAAGACCATGCGGAATTGCTGCTCCATCATGCGCCGCAGGTCAGGCCCTGGTTCGAGCAGACGTATGACAATCGCTTCGAAAACTGGGGACGCCAGGGTTCGTTCATTGACTACGGACCGGCTTGGGGGCAGGTCAGCAACGTACCGTTCCGCCTGTTCAAGGGCTTCGTGGCCGAGGGCGGCATCCGCGCGCCGTTGATCGTCAGCGGCCCCGGGGTCCAGCATGCGGGCAGCATCAATCACTCGGCCTTGCACGTTACGGACATCACGGCGACGCTGCTGGAACTGGCCGGCATTCAGCATCCAGGCCGGACTGCGGGAAGCGGACTCGTGCCGCCGCAGGGAAAGTCGCTGTGGCCGCTGTTGGCCGGCCGGCAAAATGCGATCCGCACGGACGCCGAGTGGCTCGGCTGGGAGCTGTTCGGCAACCGGGCCATCCGGCAAGCGGACTGGAAGCTCCTGTATCTGCTGCAAGGAGCGGGCGGCACCGGCAGTTGGCAGTTGTTCAACCTTCAGACAGATCCCGCCGAGACGCACGACCTTTCCCCGCAGTTTCCCGCGAGACACGCGGCACTGCTCAAGCTCTGGGACGAGTACGCGCGGACCAACGGCGTGATCGTCTCCGCTGCCGGACCATTCGCACCGCGTGAACCGTGATCCTGACCGGAGGCAATTCTCATGGAAATGAAACAAGTCAGTGACAACTGCTTTGCGGTCTTGATCGAGAAGAACCGCGTGTGTGATGCCAACTCCGGCCTCATCAATCTGGGCGGGGGCGTGGTGATCGACACGCAGTCGGACCTGGCCCACGCACGGCAGATGATCGAGATGTTCAGCAAGGTGTGGCCCGCCATGCCGCAACGCGTCATCAACACGCACGAAGACGCGGATCATGTCTGGGGCAATCAACTGTTCGAGGGTGCAGAAATCATCGCCCACCGCTCGGTGCCCGAGCGGATGAAGCAGGTCGCCGAACCGAAGGAGAGCCAGAAAATGCTCCACGGCGTCGGGCATCTCCTCACGCGATTGGTTCTCAACGCACTCCACCCCGGCATCGTGGCCGCGGGACAGCAGTTGCTGGAGGACTACAACTTTGACGGAATCGAGTTGGTGCTGCCGACGACCTTGTTCGACACGCGTTATGAACTGAATCTCGACGGCACGGAGGTCCACTTGATCTATGTCGGGCCGTGCCACCAGGTCGGGGACACGATCATCCATGTGCCCAAGGAACGCGTGGTCTTCGCCGGCGACGTGCTGTTCCGCCAGTGTACGCCGATGGGCTGGACGGGCTCGTACGAAAAATGGTTCCAGTGCCTCGATCTGATCATTCAACTCGACCCGGAAGTCATCGTCCCGGGCCACGGCCCGCTCTGCGGGATCGAAGGGGTCATGGAGATGAAGGCCTACCTCGAGTACGTCCGTGACGAATCGAAAGCGTGCTTCGACGCCGGACTCAGCTCGCTGGACGCCGCCAAGAAAATCGAGTTCGGACCCTACGGCGAATGGCGTGCCCCGGCGCGGCTGTACATGAATGTGGAACGGGCGTATCGGGAATTCCGCAATGAAGCCCCGAACGCGCCCTGGGACACGGCCGGGACGTTCGACGCCATCTACCAGGTGGCCAAGGCGAAAGGGATCGAAGTCGAATACTGATTCCGTTCGGAAACAACAAGGTAGCACCGTCATGAAACTCATCCGAGTTATCACCGCCGACTCGCCGGCCCCCTGTTTCGGCGTCGTCGTCCGAGACCAGGCCGTCCCGTTCGCCGTGCTGCAAAGCAAGGCGGGAATGTCTTGCCCCTTCTTGACCGAGAGCCGATCCTACCTAGCCAATCTTCCCGACAGCGAGCACGCGGCCAGGAAACTGCTCGCCTGGGGCGAACAGCACCTCGCCGAACTCGGTGACGGCCAGCGATTCCCGCTCCACGCCGTCCGCCTGCTGGAACCGGTGGAAGTCGCCGCCCTGTTCGACTTCGGTCTCACGCCGCGGCACCTGAAGAACTCCGGCGAAACGATTGGGAAGTACGAGCAGGACAACCCGCAGACCGCGCCGCTGTTGCAGGCGTTCGCGAAAGCCGTCATGGCCCCGAAAGCCGAGCCCCCCGCGGGTCAGCCCGAACCGCTGTCGTACTACAAGGGCAACAGGAACACCATCGTCGGCGACGGAGAAACCGTCCCTTGGCCAGTCTACACGTCACGGCTGGACGTCGAGCCGGAACTGGCCGTCGTGTACGGGAACGAAAAGCAGCCGGTGGCGGGCTTCTGCATCTTCAACGATGTCTCGGCCCGCGACGTGCAGGCCACGGAGTTCGTCGGCGGGTTCTGCCTTACGAAGGACATGGCCAACGGCAACCAACTCGGGCCGTACCTGGTCACGTCCGACGAGGTTAGCGATCCGTACAACCTGAGGGTGACCGTGCTGGTCGATGGGCACGTCAAGTACCAGGGATCAACTTCCGAGATCAGCCACAAGGCCGAAGACGTGTTCGCCTGGCTCGGGTTCATCGCTCCCCTCAAGCCCGGCACGGTGGCAGGCTTCGGCACCATCCCCGACTGCACCGGCTGTGACCACGACGACTTCATCGACCCCGGGGCCCAGATCGAGATCACCTTCGAGCGTCTCGGGACACTCCGCTGCCGGTTCGCCGAACCGACGGGCAAGCTGTTACCGAGCCGCTGGCCGGTGCGCGCACCGTTGCAGAAGTACCACGGGTAGTCCCCCTCTTGGAGATCATCCTGCAAGTGGCCGTGTACGCCGGTTTTCCCGCCGCGCTGGAAGCAGTCAAGACGGCGGCAGTGGTGTTCGGCGAGAATGAGCAGTCAGCCAATGGCCCGAACTGACGCGGAATCACCAGCAATCGATCGGAGAGCAAAAATGAAGTTCCCCATAATCCATGCGGACGAACGGGGCGAGACACACTTCGGCGTCCGGGAGATTCCGCACCGCGAACTGGCCGTGGGGCCGCCGCCGAACCCGACGGGTCAAATGAGCGATTTCGGGGCCGTCACGACCATGTGCGTAATTTCGTTTCCCGCCGGGACGGAGGCGCCCGCCCACAACGCTCCCCAGCCGTACGTCTGCATCATCCTGTCGGGCGAAGGCGAGGTGGCGACCAGCGACGGCCAACGGCGGCGATTCCGCCCCGGCGACTTGTTGCTCTGCAATGACCTCACCGGCAAGGGGCATGTGACTCGAGCGTTTACCGACCTGACGCTGGCGTTCGTCAATCGGGCCAAGTCTTGAGCCTGTGATCGAGGCGTAGAACCCAAGCACCAAGGAGAACGGAGACGATGACGAGCCGCATCAAAACCCTGGTTGATTCCACCAAGGGCCTCAAGTTCACGGAGAGTCCCCGCTGGCACAACGGCAAGTTGTGGTTCATCGACATCCACGACAAGCGAATCAAGACAGTGGACCTCACGGGGGCTGTCGCGACGGTCCTGGAGCTGCCGTTCATCCCGAATGCCTTCGGGCTTGCGCCCGACGGTACGATCATGGTTGGCGAGGCGTTTCCACGCCGGATTTATCGCGCGGCCGGTGCGGCCCTGCACCAGCTGGCCGACATCAGCGACATGACCACGTTCTGCTTGAGCGACGGCATCGTCGACGGCCAGGGCCGTCTGTATGTGGGGGACATCGGTTACAACTTTGTCGACCCGGCGGCCAAGCCCGTCGAAACGTGCGTGATCGTCCTCGTCGGCCCTGACGGTCGAGCGTCCTTGGTCGCCGACAACCTCTTCTTCCCGAACGGCATGGTGATCACGCCCGACGGACGAACGCTCATCGTCGGCGAGACGATCGGCCATCGCTTGACCGCCTTCGATATCCAGGCCGACGGCACCCTCGGCAACCGCCGAGTCTGGGCGCAGTTGCCCTCCTCCGTTGGCCCGGATGGCATCTGCCTCGATGCCGAGGGGGGCGTGTGGTGCGCCAATCCCGAGGGGCAGGACAGTGTGGTGCGGGTCCGGGAAGGCGGGGAAATCACGGATCGGATCCAAGTGGACACGCATGCCTACGCGGTGATGCTGGGAGGGCCGGAACGCCGACACCTGTTCATCTGTGCGTCCGGCTCCCACGATCCGGCAGAAATCGAGCGAAAACCGAGCGCCAGCTTTCAAATTGTCGAGCTGGATGTTCCGGGTGCCGGCATACCGTGAGCAAGAACCGAATCGCGAAGAATCCAACGGAGTTGCCCGTCACGTCGCGAATTGCGCCGGGCCAACCTGCAACCACGGGACGCCGCTGAGGTTCGGATCCCCCCTGCTGTTCGCCACGCTCTTGGTGGCCCGAAAACCTGACGCGGTGACGCGGGCCAAGGACGTATACGGTCCCCGGCTACCTCGGGGGCATCGGACTTCGCCATGTCGTTGTTCGTCGCCG
>CAIYOB010000942.1 GCA_903927685.1 uncultured Planctomycetaceae bacterium | reverse complement strand
GGCAACGTCACGCTCAGCGGGCCGTTCACCGTGGACGATGACCGATCCGCGAACGAATCCTGTCCGCTGGTCGCGACGCTCGCTCCCGGGCACTCGCTGATCTGCACCGCCAGCTACACGATCACCCAGGCCGACCTGGACGCGGGCTCGGTCACGAACACGGCTATCGCCCGCGGTACGTTTCACGGCGTCCCCGTTGACTCGCCACCTGGCACGGCGACGGTCACCGCGACCGTGCCAGTGCGTTTGTCCGTAGCGAAGACGGCGTCGCCGACGATCTACGACTCGGTCGGCGACGTGATCGGCTACAGCTATCTGGTGACCAATTCCGGCGGGGTTACGCTCAGCGGGCCGTTCACCGTGGACGATGACCGATCCGCGAACGAGTCCTGTCCGCCGGTCACGACGCTCGCTCCCGGGCATTCGCTGACCTGCACGGCCAGTTACACGATCACCCAGGCCGACTTGGATGCGGGCTCGGTCACGAACACGGCCGTGGCCCGCGGATCGTTCGGCGGGGTATCCGTGGTTTCGCCGCCGGGAACCGCGACCGTAACGGCGAACTTGACGAGTATTGCGGGCTTTGTCTGGAACGACCTGAACGGCGATGGCGTGTGGGATGTCGGCGAAGCGGGTTTGAACGGCCGGACGGTTTACTTGGACGTCAACGACGACGGATTGCTGCAGGCCAGCGAGCCGTGGCGCGTCTCGCAGCACGACGGCGGGCATGACGGAGCGTTCCGTTTTGCGGGGCTTCCGCCCGGCAATTACGTGGTCCGCGAGTGGGCGCCGGACGCCTGGCGGCAGACGTTTCCAGCTAGCAGCGACGCGGCGCATCGCGTGCTGGCGCCGATTGCCGGCGGGTTTGGCTTGGCCGTCGCACCCAACTTTGGCAACAACACGATCCGGGTCATTCAGTTCATTACGCCGCTCAGTGTCCTGCGGCACGCTCCGGTTACCGCCGATCGCCAGTTCATTCGGCCGGCCGACGATCCGTTGACGGCTTGGCAGGGACTGAATCCCGCCTTGACCGTCCCCAATTACCTTGCCGTCTTGGCCCCGTGGCAGTCGTTCCCGATCCAGAATTCCACCGCCGCGACGCTACGGTACACGGTCGAGTTCGAACGACACGTGGCAGCGCCGGGGGCCGGCTTCCTGGTGATCACCGACGAACAACTTCATCCCCTGGTGGGCGGTACTACGACGATCGACATCCCCGCTGGCCAGACTCGCACGTTCTATGTCTTTTACGACCAGCCCGAGATGGCTCCCGGCGACCAGGTCTTGCGCACGTATCCCGACTGGTACAACCAGCCGGAGACGGCGGAAAACGAGACCTTGACGCCAGCGCATACCTTTGCCCGCGATGACCACCTGCTCGTCATCATCCAGGTCCACGACTTGCTAGGAACGCTCCAGGGCCGCTCGAACACGTATGTTCAACTGGTCGGAGCCTCGACGTTCGACAGCGATATCTCCTACGATGGCGTCGTCGCGACGGACGACGCGTTGCGGTTTGAGGGCCTCGTGGCGGCGTCTCCGATCGTGCCGGGAGCCCCGCTTTGGGATCCCACGTCGGACATCAACGTGCGATTTGCGAACGGAGCTGCCACGTGGCCGGAAATCGGCTTTGGCGACTATGGCCCGCTGAATGTCGAGTTCAGACGCGCGCGGAATCCGTTTCTGGACTTGGACGGCCGTGTGGGATCGCTTGGCGTGGACTACGTTACTTCGTTCCAACCCGGCGCGACACCCGTTCCTCTGGCGGACTCGACGGCCAGTTTCGCCAACGCGGAATGGCTGCTGTTGGAATCCGTGGAAGTGACGATTCTCTATCGTCCAGACGGGGAAGCCGAACGGCTGTGGCTGGGTGCCCCCGGCGTGAGCATTCAGGACGGTGGTGCGCGGCTGATCATAGAGACATCGACCAGCCGTCGCACGATCGGCCAGTTCCAGCCGCTGTTGAGTCAGATTACCTACGAGAACAAGAGCCCTGCGCCGACGCCGGGCCCCAGAACGATCCGGTTTTTGGCTCATGGCAAGGACTCGAACGGCGACGCCTCCGCGTTCTGTTACACCTGGAACGAATTGGACAGCATGACCGAACCGGCTACCTGCGGCGCGCCCGGTTCGGTCGACGCGCGAACGGGGAATGAAGCCTGGACGACCGTTCTGGTCCAGGCGGCCGCAGCCGTCCCGGGGCCGGTTCCCGAGGCGGCGATGGCCTTGACGCCGTCAGCGGCAGACGCTACCGTTCCGCCTCCGGGGCCAGAGGGGGAGAACCAGGCTGCCGCCTTGGCGGCTCCAATTGAGGGCAGTGACGGAATGTCAACCAACCGGCGAACCCAAGGACGGGACGGCACCGGGCTGCGCGTCGAGCAACTGGAAGCCCGGCAGCTGCTGGCCCAGTATGCCTTGGCCGTGAATCTGTATGCGGACGATGGTGGCGTGCCGGGCGCACTGATTGCCGACGCCCGGATCGAGGTGGGCGACACGTTTTTTGTCGAGATCACCGCCGAGGACTTGCGTGACGAACCGCTGGGCCTGGCTGGTTTGGGGCTCCGCGTCGAGTGGGATCCGCAGATCTTGGAAGAAATCGACGCTCCGTTCGATCCCGCCTCGCCGGATTCCTCCCTCGTGACGGCCCAGTTCCCCCTGTTCCGCAGCGGCTGGCTGTACAACGAAGCCGGCTGCATCGACTCGCTCCACGGCTTGGCCTTCGCTTCCCTGGGAGCCGGGCATGTCATCGGCGACGACGGCCCGGAACGTTTTGCGTTACTTCGCTTCCGCGCCGACCAGCCCGCGTACAACTCGGCAATTACGCTGCTGCCCAGCGGCGTGGGCTTCGTACCGCTGCGTGACTACACAAGCCGGGATCTGCTCATCGAATCGCAGGTCATTCAGGTGCTGCAGGCGGCTCGCAGCAACGGCGTCGAGAACGAGATGGTGCCGACCCTACCCGCCGTGACCTGGCAGAACCCCGTCAACCCGTTGGACGTCGACGGCCTGGACGGCGTGACGCCGCGCGACGTCCTGGTGACGATCAATTACCTCAACGAGCGAGCCGGCGATTCGGAACTGCCGCCCCGCGCCGCGGACTCGCCGCCCTTCTACTACGACGTCAACGGCGACCAGCGGTGTACGGCCCATGACGCCTTGCTGGTCATCAATTATCTCAGTTCCGGTCCCTCGGCTTCTGCGGAAGGCGAATCGCCGCCGGCCGTTGAACCAAGCCTGCGAGCCGATGGCAGTTTCGCGGAAGCCGCGCCCGTGGCCACGCTCCAGGCTGGCGGGGTGTGTCAGCCGGCGGCGCCGATCGTAGTGCCGATGGCAAGCGTCCCCCGCGCCGCCTCCGGGCTGCCATCCAGCGCCGCCAGGGAACTCGACGGCACGCTCGAACTGCTCGCCCGCCCGCGCCTCGGCAGCCCCGCGCCGCCGCCTTCGGATCTTCACAGCCTCCTGTTCGCCGACGCGGCGTTCGTCCCGCAACTGATCGCCGATGTGCAGATCGGCGTGGCGGGTTTCTAATCGCGGCGGGCGGCGGCGACGAAGGTCATCAGGATCAGGCCCGAAATCACGCTGACGGCGACAAAACCCAGGAACGGCAGCGGCGGCTGAAACGTCTCGAAGCCGTGGACAAGGTTCACGCCCAGGACGCCGCTGAGCGCCGCCAGCGGGAAAAAGAACGCCGCCAACAGATTCAGACGGTGCGCCGACGCGGCCATCCGGCGGCTGGCGCGCGCTTGCTCGTCCGCGTGCCTGGCCATCAGCAGATCCAGCGAGTTCTTCGTCTCGGTGTGCAACAGTTCCGCCGTCCGCTCGATCTCGTAAGCCCGATCGCGATGGTTGATCAAGTCGCGATCTTCGGGGCACAACTGCCGGGCATCCTGTAGGACCGCGTGCAGATTCCTGGCCGTCCGTTGGATCGGCGCCAGACGCTCCAAGACGGAGAAATAGTCCTCCGCCGTCTTGGCCTGCTCTTCCCAGACATCACAATCGTGAACCGCCTTGGCGAATTGGTCCAGGTGCTTGCCGACGACCTGGGAACCGCCGCCCAGGTCGTTCGAGGTCCACGTTCCATCGGGCCGGCGCCACAAGAACCGGCCCTGCCGCACTGTTTCATCCGGTTGGGGCGGCACATGCACGACCAGCAACAGATGGCCTTCCGCAGCCATGACGCGCTGCCGGCCGACACTGGAACCAAGGCGGTCGCGAAACACCTGGGGAACTTCCCAGACGCGGGGCAGCAGGGATTTCGTTTCCATAAGTTTGCTCGCTGAATGAGGATGGATCAGGCAAGGTTATTCTCGCAAGGGGAGGCGATTCTGTCACTGGTGGGCGGCTCGATACAGCAGTTGCGTCTTCTCCTCGGCAACCTCCAACGAGAACCGGGCCAACCGTTTTGGCAACACGCGGCAACCGAGGCAGCTGGATTGCCAGCGTCTGCGATTCCGCGGCGGGCGTCAGGCGTTGCCTCGGCGCCGTGCCTGCCCCAGGGCGGCCAGCGTGAACAGTAAGGGATACAATCGCTCGTAGTACCATAACTTGGCAAAGTAGAATCCGATCGGCGACGCGTCGCGGTGACGCCCCGCCGCCACCGCTTCGACCAGCCACCGCACGCCGCCGTCGCACGCGTTTCCACCTCGATCGCCCAGCAATCCGCCGGCCAGGGCTTCGACCGCCAAGGCCGTTTCCTCGACGCTGCTGCGGCGCCCGTCGCCACCCCAGCCGCCGTCGGGGTTCCGTGCCTGACACAGCCACGCAACAGCGCGCTGAGCCGGTTCGGTTTCCAGTCGGCGAAAGTCACGATAGGCCAGCAGGACCTTGGCGGTGCCGTAAACCGGGTTCTCTTCCCCGGGATGATCCTGGTTGCCGAACCACAAGGGAACCCAGCAGCCGTCCGGCCGCTGCTGACTCGCCAGGTAGCGAAAAGCGGCTTGGATCGACCGCTCGCGACGCGGTCCCGCTGCCAGCCCGTCCCACGCCTGGAACGCGCGCAGGGCGTGGGCGGTCAAGTCAGCGCCGCTGCGATCGAAGGGCAGCTTGCCCCAGCCCCGGCAGAACGTCGGCCACCCACCGTCGCGGTTCTGCAAGTCCAGCAGCCAGCCCAACCCCGCTTCCGCCGCCGTGTTGATCCGGAAACGATCGGCGGCCGTGCAGGACGGCGAGTCACGGCACGCAGCCAGCGCCAACAGCGCTCCCGGCGTGTCGTCCGCGTCCGGCACGGCGCCGCTCAAGTCGGTCCAGCCCCACGCCCCAGGCGCGGCGCCCGTAAAGGCATGCCGCCGTTGATGCTGGCACGACAGCAGCCAATCCAAGCAGTCCAGCGCGCCAACATCTTCGCCGCCGCCCGCCAAGGCGTTGATCGCCAACGTCGTCGTCCACGTGGCCAGATTCGTGTCAATCGGCCAACTGCCGTCGGGGCGGACGGAATCCACCAGGAACTGAACGCCCCGCCGTGCCACGGGGTGGTCCGCACGCCCCGTCGCCGCCAGGCTCATCACGACGAAACACGTCAGCGGGGCGGCTTCCAGATACCCACCGCTGTCGGGCTGCATTTTGCCCAGCACTCGCAGGCTCGGCGCGACCGCCGCCCGCCGCAACCATCGCATCCACGGCCACGCCGACGGCCGGTGCACATGGCGTGCTTGCCCGATCGCCACCAAGGCCGGGATGGCATAGCTGACGACCGGCAGGCGAATGAACCGGTAGAACCGCTGCGGGACGCAAGCCAGTTCGAACGGCAGCGGAGGCACCTCGGACCACGCGACTTGCCCGGCCAGGGCGGCATTGGTCAGGATCGGCACCGCAAACGTCCGGTCGCGGCCGTACCGGGCTCGGACGCCTGCCAAGCCGCCCTGAGCTTCGACATAGCGAAGGCCCGCGGCCATTGCGTCCGAGAATTCCTCCGCCCGTCCGGCCAGTTGCAGGGCAGCCCGAACCAGCATCGTCGTGGCGATGTTCGAATAGCTGCGGTCCGTATCGCCCCAGCCGCCGTCGCCGTTCTGATGCGTCGTCATCCAACGGATGGCGCCGGCAATCAGGCCGTCGAAGCGGTCGTGCGGCGGGGCATGGCGTTGGACCAGAGCCAGAGCGCTCACCGCCGTGGCTGTCGATAACGCGGACGAGGACAGCTCGCCGATCCAGTGGCCTGCGGAGCCCCGTTCGGCCAGCAGGTCGTGGCGCACACGTTCATAGGCGGCGTTCAGCTGTGCGGGATCGATCATCCCGCTGATTATGCCGCCGCCCGCCAGCTCTGCAAGGCGTCCTGAATCACTTCGGCGACCCGATCCTGTTCGGCCTCGGTCAATTCCGGAAAGATGGGCAGGCTCAGCACTTCCTGGCACATCCGCTCCGTCACGGGCAGGCTGCCGCGGCGGTACCCCAAGGTGCGGAAGCACTCCTGCAAGTGCAGCGGAACGGGGTAGTAGACCTCGGAGCCGACATTCCGTTCCGTCAGCTTGGCCCGCAGTTCGTCGCGATGGCCGCCGGGAACTCGCACGGTGTATTGGTTCCAGACGTGGTAGCGGTCCGGCAGTTCCTTGGGCAGGACCAGCCGCTGGTCCAATTGCGCGGCCGACAACAGCTCGTGGTAGCGTTGGGCATTCGCCCGGCGATCGGTGGTCCAGCGTCCCAACTGGGCCAATTTGACGTTCAGCACCGCCGCCTGGATCGTGTCCAGACGACTGTTGACCCCGACCAGACTGTGATAGTAGCGGGTCTTCATCCCGTGGGCGGCCAACCGCCGGAGCTTTTCTGCCAGCGGTTCGTCGCTGGTTACCAGCATGCCGCCATCACCCATCCCACCCAAGTTCTTGGTCGGATAAAAGCTGATGCAGCCGACGTCGCCCAGCGACCCGGCGGGCCGCCCGCGGTACTCGGCGCCAATCGACTGGGCCGCGTCCTCGATGACCTTAAGATCGTTGTGCCGGGCGATCTCCAGCAGGGCCTCCATCTCAGCGCATTGTCCGTACAGATGCACCGGGATGATCGCGCGCGTCGCAGGCGTGATCGCCTCCTCGACCTTGGCCGGATCCAGGTTGAAGGTCACCGGATCGATGTCCACAAAAACGACTCGCGCCCCCAATCGCCAGACACAGCTGGCGGTGGCGAAGAAGGTGAAGCTGGGAACGATGACTTCGTCCCCGGGGCCGACCTCGAAAGCCATTAAGGCCAACAGCAGGGCGTCGCTGCCCGAGGCACAGCTGATGGCATAGCGGCTGGCGCAGATCGACGCCACCGTCTCTTCCAGGGTGGTTACGTCGGGGCCGTGGAGAAAGCGGCCCGAATCAACGACGCGGGCGATCGCCTCCAAAATCTCGCTGCGCAACATCGCGTTGCCGCGATTCACGTCCAGCAAGGGCACCGTGGAAGGTTTGTCAGCACGCCGCGCGTTGTCCAATCCTGCGGGAGTCATGAGAAGTCTCCGCTTCCATGCAGAGGTGTCGAATCGAGCAAGGCGGTTGGGCCCGTTGGCGCCACCGTCGCAAAACGGGCGGCAAGCGTACCTTTCTTATCGAAAGCGATCAAGAGCGACTTTGAAAGGCGACTTCGTGAGACGCAAATCCCTCCGTCCGACCAGGCAAACGCCCGTTGGACGAGAGAAGTTTAGTCCAGATCCCCGGCGAACAGCTGGCAGTAGCTTTCGTACCGCCGCGCGTCCAGCCAGCCGTCAGCCACCGCATCCTTGACCGCACAGTCGGCTTCGTGAGTGTGCGTACAGTCGGGAAACCGGCACCGGCTGACGTAGGAGCGCAAGTCGCGGAAGTAGCCCGCCACCTCCTGCGGAATGACGTCCCAGAGTTGAAACTGCCGGATTCCCGGGGTGTCGAGCACGTACCCGCCGCCCGACAGCGGGATCAGGCTGGCGACCGTCGTCGTGTGGCGGCCTTTTTCGTTTTCCTCGCTGACGGCGGCGATCCGCAGATCCAATCCCGGGTCGATCGCGTTCAACAGCGACGACTTGCCGACGCCGCTCTGCCCCGCCACGACGCTCTGCCGCCCCAAGACCTCGCTCTTCAGACGCTCGATGCCCGCCCCCGTGACCGCGGACAGCAACAACACCTCGTAGCCCATCTGGCCGTAGACCCCGATCAGCGGCTGTAAATCGGCCGGATCCACCAGATCGATCTTGTTGATGCAGATCAGAGGGCGGACGCGGTCCTTCTCGGCCGTCACCAGCATGCGGTCGATCAGGTGCGGCTTCAAAGCCGGCTGGGCGGCGCTGCCGACGATCAGCACCTGATCCACATTCGCGACGATCACATGGCAACGGCCCCGGATCGCCCTGGTCAGGACGCCATGGCGGCGCTCGATTCGCTCGATGACACCTTCCTCGCGGCCGGAGGGGAGAAAACGGACGCAATCGCCGGCGGCCACCACGTGCCGCTGGTCGGTCATCAGGGTCTTCAAGACGCGGCGCGTGGCACAGCGGTACAGTTGGCCGTCGTCCCCCAGCACGTTGCTCGTCAATCCGTGCACGCTCAAGACGCGGCCGTGGAGGCACCGTTCCTCGTCGACCTCCAACCGAATGCCCAACTCGTCCGCCGAGTCGCCCGCAGCCTGTGCGGTCACGACCGTGCGTTTGCGGGTGAGTTCGCCCTTGCCGCTCACACGCTCGGTCCGCGCCGACTCGTCGTCCGCCATCCCGTCGTCCCGATAATCGCGCGTCAAATCGCCTTGCCGGGCCCGCTGGACCCGATTCTTGCGAAACTCCGCCCGAATTTTGCGTTTCTTGCCGTTCGCCATTGCCAGATTTTGCAGGGGTCACTATGACAACTAATTCAAACACAACAAGTTATCACGTTCCGCAAGGTTGTCCAACGCGGAAAGCGACACCGTCCGCCAAGTTATGAACCGCCAAGATATTGTGATGGCCACCGTGGCTTTTTCGCTGGCAGTGCTAGCCTTCGTCGCGGCCCTGGGGAATCGCGATGAATTCTACCGGCTGCCGAAAGTGCGGTGGATTGACGAGCGCTGGGGCCGCACCACGGCCCGCGCCTGGTACGCCACGGTCGGGTTGCTCCTGGCCGCCACAGGTTTGGCGATTCTATCGGGATGGTCGGTTTTGCGGTGAATGTCGACCGTACAGGATGAGTGGGGTTCTTTCGCCTGTTCGTGCCGGGAAGGACGAGGCGACCGCCCCGGTTCGTTTGACATGGACAAGCCCATGGCGAATGGTTGCTTGACGAACTGTCTTCACCCTCCCGCTTGCGCGAGGGTCGGACGCGGTAGCGGCCGGGGAGAGCCCCGAATCCTCCCCTTCCACCAGACCGAGTCAATCAATCGCAATGCTGTGCCATTCCGCTTGACGCCGTAGGTTGAATTTTGCCGAATCTATAGCGTAAAAGGTTCTGGCCGAATAAAATTGGGAAAGATCAGCTGGGGAATTTCTAGCGATCGCAAATGGTGGGCAAGACAGGGGCCGGCTGACAAGCCGGGGCGGTCTTGCTCGGTACACTTTTCTGACTGGAGTCCTGAAATATGTCGCGATGTAGTGCCTTCGCGGTGTTCGTGTCGCCTTGGATGGCCTTGGCGCTGGCAGCTGCGGCGTTGGCAGCAGACCCTGCTGGCGACGCAAGTTCCGCACAGTTATCTACTTACGACAGCCCCACCGGAGATACGTACTTTGCGCTCCGTCTCCCCCCGCTGACCAAGCCGCAAGCGGCGTTCGACCACGACGTTGTCGTGCTGTTCGATACGTCGGCCAGCCAGACAGGAGCGTATCGCGACGACGCGCTGACAGCCCTCAGAACCTTGGTCGGGCAGCTCGGCAAGTCGGATCGGGTCAAGCTGATGGCAGTCGACCTGGACGCGGTGCCGATGACCCAGGGGTTTGTGGCCCCGGACAGCCCGGAAATGCAGGCGGGGCTGGCCAAGCTCGAATCCCGCGTCCCCTTGGGATCGACCGATATGCGGAACGCGTTGAAGGGTGCCGCGAGCGGCTTTTCCGGCGCCGCAACTCGTCCCCGCAGCGTGATTTACATCGGCGACGGGATGAGCCAGGCGAACTTGATGCAAACCAGCCAATTCGGAGAATCTGTCCAGGAGTTGGTTGAAAAACGCGCCTCGGTGTCCAGTTTTGCCATCGGGCCGGGGCGGGATCTGTACCTGCTGGCGGCACTGGCCAACCACACCGGCGGCATGGTGTACATGGACTCGAACGAAGGCGCCTGGGCCGAACGGGCGGGACAAGCCATGGCAGACGTGATCCGCACGCCCGTCTATTGGCCGACCAACGTCAATCTGCCCAGCAGCATTCGCGAGATCTACCCGAAGACCCTGCCGCCGTTGCGGGGTGATCGGGACACGGTCGTAATCGGCGTCCTGGCCGACAGAGATGTCAAGGACATGACGCTTGCCGGCGAGGTCGATGGCCAACCGGTCGATCTCCGCTGGAACGTGTCCGTGCAGAATGCTCTGGATGACTACAGCTTCTTGCCGGAACTTGTCGCCTCGGTGCGCGACAGTGGCGGCCTGGGCCTGCCCACGCTGGGCTCGGCCAGCCTGCAGGAAGTCGCCAAGCTGGTTGCGGCCAACAACGAGTTACTGACCAAGTTGGGACGTAATGCGCTGCGGACGGGAGATTCGGATGGGGCGTTGAAGGTGGCGGAGGCCGTGTTGAAGCGCGATCCGAACAATCCGCAGGCTCAGTTGATCCGCGATGCCGCCAAACGCGGAGGCGCCGACGATGCGGACCTGCGTTTGATCAACTTGCAGGATCCCGGCGCAGCCGGGGCCCCGCCCGCCGCGGGCGGAGGGCTGTTGGCCGAAGTGCAGGGTGAGGGACTGTTCCTGGACCAGGTTGAGAATCTCCAGCAGGTGCAGGAGCAGAAGCTGAAGACGGAAGTCGAACAGGCGATCAGCAAGGCTCGCGAGCAGATGAACAAGCAGCCGGAGGCGGCCAAGCGCGAGCTGAAGATCTGGCTCGAGACCATCGAGCGTTCGCCGGATCTGGGCCCGGATCTGCGGGCTCAATTGAAGAACCAGATCGAAGGCGCGATCCGCGAAGCGGGACGCTTGGCGATCGAAGTGGCGGCCCGCGTCGCCCAGCGCGAAGAGAACCGCGCGGCTGCCGACGAGCGGCAACAACTGGTTGAGGAAACGGCCCGCGATCGGCAGAAAGTCAAGCAGCTGATGGATCGGTTCAATTCCTTGATGGACGAGGGCCGCTACCAGGAGGCCGAAGATGTGATCGCGGCCCAGGTGCTCGAATTGGAGCCGAACAGCGCCACGCCCCCAGCCGCCCTCTGGGCGTCCCGCTTCGGCGGCAACTGGGACACGCTGTGGACGTTGCGTGACGTGCGGCACCGGAACTTTGCCCGGGCTTTGCTGGGCGCGGAAAAGGCTCTGGTCCCATTCCCGGATGAACCGCCGATCATGTATCCCGAACCGCAGGTCTGGTCCGACTTGTCGCTGCGGCGCAAGAAGTACGCGTCGATCGACCTGGCTCGCCAGGGAAGCGCTGAAACGAAGATCTTCGCCGCTCTGGCTGATGACACGCGGCTCGAATTCATCGAAACGCCGCTGACCCAGGTGATCGAGTTCTTGAAAGACCAGCATGACATCAACATCGAAATCGACACCAAGGCGTTGGATGACATCGGGATCGGCTCGGATACGCCGATCACCCGCAACCTGCGAGGCATCTCGCTGCGGTCCGCCTTGCGGCTGCTGTTGAAGGACTTGGGCCTGACCTACGTGGTCCGCGATGAAGTCCTGCTGATCACCTCGCCGGAAGAGGCGGAAAGCAAGCTTGTGACCAAAGTCTATCCCGTCGGCGACTTGGTCGTCCCGATCATGGGCGGCATGATGGGCGGCGGCATGATGGGCGGCGGCATGGGCGGCGGCATGATGGGCGGCGGCATGGGCGGCGGCATGATGGGCGGCGGCATGGGCGGCGGCATGATGGGCGGCGGCATGGGCGGCGGCATGATGGGCGGCGGTATGGGCGGCGGCTTCTTTGCCGTCGAAGACGACCTGTCGCTGGGTGTCAAGAAGAGCCCGACCACGGCGCCGGCGGCTGCCGCAAGCGCGGCGCCCGCTCCGGAGAAGGCCCCCAAAGTCGAGAAAATCAAGCTGCAGCTGCAACCCGGTCAGACCGTCGAACAAGGCTGGAACGCGTACTTTGAGAACCTGAAGACCGCTCCGTTGGACGCGACTCAGACCGCACGCCTGGCCGTTCGCGAGACAGCTCAGGATCTGATGCGACAGGAGAAGTTCCAGGACGTTGTGGTGCTGTTGATGGCCGCTCTCCGGAACGGTTTTCCTCAAACCTGGATGTACGAAGGCCTGGGCTTGGCGATGAAGGCCAGCGGGGCCGCTGACTCGGAAGTCGAGCGGGCCCTGATGTCCGTCGTGGATTTCAGTGGCAGTGTCGACGAGACGCTGTTCGTGGCCGAGTACATGACACGCCTGGGGCTGGACCGCCGCGCGTTGCAGCTATTCCAGAATATGGCCGCAGCCCAGCCGTTGCGGCCGGAACCGTACCTCCGCGGGTTGGCCATCGCCCAACGGCTGAACGATGTCGAAGCCATCCAATGGGCCTGCCTCGGCCTGCTCCGCCAGGCTTGGCCGCAGGACCAGCGCAAGATCCAAGACATGGCCCTGCGAGTGACGCGCGCGACCTACGAACAGTTGCTGGCCGCCAATCGCCGCGAGGAAGCGAATGCATTTCGCCAGCGGGCCGAAGAAGCGATGGTCCGGGACTGCGTGATCCGCGTCGGCTGGACCGGGGACGCCGACATCGACCTCCTGGTCGAGGAGCCGACGGGAACCGTGTGTTCGGTCGACAGCCCGCGAACCACGGGTGGCGGAGTGATGATTGGCGATGCGTTTGCCAGGCCCGGGACCCAACCGGCCGAAGGCTACTCCGAGTACTACGTCTGCCCCGAGGGATTCAGCGGCCAGTATCGACTGATGATCAAGCGGATTTGGGGCCAGCCGACGGCTGGCAAGGTGACGGTCGAAGTCGCCAAGAAATATGGGTCCGGCAAGCAGGAGATTGTCAGCAAGCACGTTCCGCTGGCGGACGATCGTGCCGTGGTGGTCTTCGACCTGAACGACGGTCGGCGGAAAGACGCGTTGGACGAACAGCAGATCGCCGCCGTGGCCCGGGTGCAGCGCGAGTTCAGCCGGGCCTTGTTGGGCCAGCAATTGGGGTCGTATGAATACTCGGATGCCGTCCGGGATTACCTGCGGGACGCCTTGACTGCGCAGCGCGACGGTCGGATGCCGCGGGGCGCCGTGGGCGTGCGGCCTGAGATCACCACGTTGCCCGAAGGGACGAACCTGATGTTCATGCCCGTCGTGATCTCTGCGGATCGCCGCTATGTGCGAGTCACGCCCATGCCCCTGTTCTCCGCGATCGGCGAAGTCAGCACCTTCACCTTTGTCGGCGACGACACGGGAGTCGGTGGCGGCGGTGGCGGCATCGGCGGCGGTGGCGGCATCGGCGGTGGCGGCGGCATCGGCGGTGGTGGCGGTGGCGGTGGGTTCTTCTAGGCCCTGCCCCGTACTGGACTGATCACCTGGCCGCGGCCCCTGACATTGGCCGCGGCCTTTTTCGTGCCCGGTCAGGGCGGGTGCCCGGACGGTGCCTGGGGTCGAGTGCCAAAAGCCCCCAGTGGCCGATGCGCCGTCGAGGCTCAGCGTCGGGGTGCCTGGGGTCGAGTGCAGCGAGCCCCCAGTATCAATGCCTGGGGACTCGCCACTGCTACCCTGTGGTTCGCCCTCAGGCACCCAACCGCAATCCTTCGCCTGAAAGGGCACGAGGACAGATTCACCGCCGGTCGTCAGCCACCCCTACCACGGCCCTTACCGTGACTCGCCGTTCGGCGATCACGACACACGCTGCAGCTTCGTCACCCGGCCGGTACCCACCCATTCCGCGACGAACAGGTTCCCGTCGCGATCGAAGCAGGCGTCGTGCGGATGAACGAAGCGGCCGGGCAGCCAGGCGTTCTCATCGCCTCGAATCTGGAACTTGCTGTCCGCCTTGATCCGCGCGGCGTCGTCGCCCAGCCGCGCCACGACGCGGTTCTGGGCATCCAGTATCGACACGCAACCATACAACTCCGGCACCACCAGCCACTGGTTCCAGGTGTCGAGATTGGCGGGCAGGCCAAAACCCGACAGCGTTTCGATATACTCGCCCTGAAGCGTCAAGTACTGCAGCGTATGGTGGGCCCGGTCGCAGACCACGACCGCGGGGTCTCGCCCGGGCCGGCTGTCGATCCAGATGCCGTGCGGCGTGTCGAACTTGCCGCGTCCCTCCCCGGGACCGCCGAAGCTGCTCAGCCAGTTCCCATCCTTATCAAAGCGATG
Organism: uncultured Planctomycetaceae bacterium; assembly: GCA_903927685.1. The sequence goes on along the minus strand of CAIYOB010000942.1, from coordinate 9,194 downwards.
GATTAAGTAGGATCCATAGCCGTCCGCCAACAGGAAACCGCCGTCGGGCAGAAACGCATAATTCGTCGGCATGAAGCGATCGCGGCCCCAAATCTTCTGCGGGTTCGTGTCTTCGCCAGCCGCGTAGATCCCGGCCTGCATCGGCGCCCGCTTTTCCCAGACCGTCTCGCCCGTCAGGCTCAACTTGGCAAAGGTCTTGACCTGTTGATACGCGCACACGTACAGGAACTGCTGGCCGCCTTCGTCCCGGACCTCGATCCCGTGCCCGCCACCCTGAAACTGGCTGCCGAACGAGCGCACATAGCGACCCTGCGGATCGAACACGAAGATCGCCGGATGGTCTTTCAGTTCGGCCCGACCCTCGTGAATCACATACAGCAGGCCGTCGCGGTCCACGGCCACATTGTGCGTTGTCTGCCAGTGGAACCGGGCCGGCAACTGCGGCCACTGGTGAAACACACGGAATCGATGTTCACCTTCGCCGATGATCAGTTCCGCTTCCACCGTGGCCGCCGAGATGATCGCCGGGGCGGCAAACGAAGCGGCCACTCCGGCCGCACTGTGGGCGAGAAAGTGCCGACGAGACACGGGACCTCGCGACTGCGTTGTCATGGGACACCTCGATGTTAGAGACAGGTTCTAGAACCGCAGATTCCAGTCGGACTGCCGATATCTTGTTTCCGCGAGCCGCTCCGTCCTCGCTCGCGGCCAATCGGTCAATGGGCCGTCAAGTGGCAATCCATCCAGGATCGCCGCTCGCAATTCCTCGCGTCCCAGGGGCAAATTGACAAGGAACTCGTCATGCGCCCGCCCCTGCCGATACTCCGGCTGCCGGGGCGGCGACCGCAGACAGGCCGAAATCAACTCCAGCGGGAAGTCGTACAGGATCGTCCCGTGGTACAGCAGGTGGTTCCGCCTCACCCGCAGACTGTTTCCCGAGAACTTCTTCCCGGCGAGCGTCAAGTCGCTGGTCCCTCGACACTCTACCTCCGGCACCGCTCGCCGGAGTCGATCGCCAATGGTCCTCAGGACAAAACAATGCGCCGCACTAATCGCTTGTAGCTCAGGCCGCAACCGGTAGGACAAGACCAGCGCGTACATGAGACACCCGGGGCCGACCACCACCGAGGCCCCGCCGCTGCAACGCCGCAGGACGGGGATGCTCCGCTCCAGGCAGTTCGCCTGCTGGACTTCATCCGCCACCCTGGACGCGCGGCCCACCACGACTACCGGAGTTGCCGACTCCCATATACGGAAAACCTCTACAGGCTCTTCTGACTCATCCGCAGTTTCCAGCAGGGCCTCGTCCAGGGCCAAATTCCCATCGGGAGTATTCAGGGTCATGTCGAGCAGCTTCATGGATTCCCAGCCTTGCCAGTATCTTAGCCATTCGCCCAGGCCTTGCCGTCAGCCGTTTGCGGGACTTGAGTCGTTTTCCGAAAATTCCCGAGATTACCTGATCGTTACCCGTTGTCCTCGGAACGATCAATGTGAGAATTTTCGGGGTGCAGGGTGTTGAAATTCTTTAAGCTTTCTAGCCTACTAGAGATCAGATCATTCGATTTTCGAACGCGAACGCCGGAGGCGAGTGAAATGATGATTCGCATGATTCCCTTGACGATAACGGGCCTGCTGGTCGCGGTCACGGCGTCTGCCCAGACGTGTTGCGAGCCGGCATACCGGGCGACTTACAAGACCGTTTACGACTATCAGCCGGTCACCACGTACCGCCTGGAGTACGAAACCGTCTTTGAAGAACGGCAAGTCACGGTTCAACGGCCGGTTTGGGAGACGGAGTACCGCGAACAGCGGTATACGGTTGCCAAACCGGTCACCGAGACCAGCGAACGCGAGGAGCGGTACACGGTGATGCGTCCCGTCTGGGAGGAGACCACGCGTGACTGCAGCTACGATCAGGTGCGGTACGTCAGCGAAACCGAGATGCGCGAACAGCGCTACACGGTCCAGCGGCCTGTGTGGGAAGAGACGTATCAGGACCAGCAGCGAGTCGTTCGCAAGGCCGTCACCGACACCGTCCTGCAAGACTACAACTATACGACCTACGATCCGGTCACCACGATGCGCACCGAGTACGTGGACCAGGGCGGCTATCAGAACAGCACGGTTTACGTCCCAGGCCGCGAGCGGAACCGACTGCAGTGGTTGCCCGGCGGCTATGCCGTCGATCCGCTGACCGGCGTGAACTACTGGCGGCGCGCGGGCTTGTACTGGGTTCCGTCCGCGACGCCCGGGACGTACGCCGTCCAGCAACAATACGTCCCGAACGTCGTTGCCATGCAGCGTCCGGAAACGTCCTACGTAGCTCGAGTGGTGACCGAGAAGCGGCCCATACAGGTCACGCGTTATGTCGACGAAGTGGTCGTGGAAAAGATCCCGGTTAAGGTCTGCCGCGTGGAACAGACCGAGGAAGTCCGCCAGATCCCGGTCACCGTGCAGAAGCAGGTTGTCGAACGCATCGACTACAAGATTCCGGTCAAGACCTGCCGCTGGGTCGAGCAGGAAATGGTTCGCAAAGTGCCCGTGACCACCCAGCGGGTCGTCTACGAAGAGCGGACCGATCGGGTGCCGGTGCAGGTCTGCAAATGGGTCACGGAGAATCAGACCGTGCGGGAGCCCCGCACCGTCGCGACTTGGAAAGCATACGAGAGCCAGCAGTGCGTCCCGCGCACCGTCGTGATGCGGGTCCCCGCGGATGCGTGCTGCTCGGACGCGCCCACGACCACCTACTACTACCCAGCTCCGTCCGCCGCTCCGCCCGCACCTCCGGCCCCGTCCAGCGAGCCGACCGTCCGGCAACGCGTGCCGACGGACGCAGAGCCGGCGAACAAGTCGGTGCTGAAGGACAAAGCGGAGGCCAAAGACAACGCCCAATCAACTGCTGAACCGGAACAGGCGGAGCCGCCCAAGGACGCTGTGGCCGCACCCAAGCCGGGCGAATCCGACAAGCCCGCTGCGGAACCGAAGGACTCGGACTCGACCGGCAAGCCGGCCCTGCAACTGAAGGATCTGAAGTTGGATCCCGCGCCTCAGCCGCAGGACGAAACCGCCCGCCCCACGCCGGAAAAAGCAGCCTGACGCCACGGCAGGGTTGTGCGGAGCAATCATCAATGAAGTATCAGCTTCCCTGTCAGCGGTGTGGTCGGGCACTGTTGATCGACGTCAGTCAGGCCGGCCAACAGGTGGCGTGCGACTGTGGCGCTGCGACTGAAGTCCCGTCGCTGCGGGCGATTCGCGCCTTGGAACCGGCCGCCGAGGTCCCGTCCAAGTCGCGACGGCAATCCTGGGATCGGGGCCGCGGGCTGCTGTTCGCGGCCGGAGTGGTGCTCGCCGTCCTGGGCAGCCTCGTCGCCGGTGCGGCCGCGACCGGCTGGCTGGCCTCGTCGCCGCCACTGAGCCCCACCCCGCAGGACATCGAGGCGGCTGTGGCGGTGGTTGACGGACTCGCCGCGCCCCAAGCCTGGGACCTTTGGTCGGAGATGCGCAGCCAGGGACTGGGCCAATACATGGAACCTCCCCAAGCCGTGTACCAGGCTTATCTGCGCCACGTGCGCTTGGTATTCCTTGTCGGCGCCGTCCTGTTGGCCGCCGGGATCGGCGGTGCCGCCGCCTCGCTCCTGCTGCCGGGACGAGCCGGAAAACGCTGACTGCTAGTCGCCGCCCGCCCGAGTGGCCAGAGCTTGAAACACAGCCGGGTCGATCTCGTCGCTGATCATCCGGACCGAGCCGTCGCATGACACGAAATTGGCGCCGCCGGGATGAAAGCTGCTGAAGTCGGCCAAGTCGCTGGGCACGTGATTCGGTACCCGGCTCGCGGCGTTGACTACTCGCACCGTGCTGCGATGCGCGCCGGGAACGGCTCCGACCCAAGTGGCGAAATCGCCGCGGGAGCCGTGCTCGCCGACCAGCAACGTATGGCTCAGCCCATCCAGAATTTCTCCGAATCGCACCTGGCTGTTCTGATAGAAGCAGCCGAGTCCGGCCGCGGGCGTCGCCTCGATATCTCCGCTTCCGAACACGCCGACGTAGTTCGCCCGGGCCACGTCGAACAAGGGTGACGCGCCGGGACCACCACCGCCCGGCCCGCCTCCACCGCCCGGACCGGCCTGATACAGCGTGAAGACCTTCTCGGACGGATCGGACGGGCAGAGAAAGGCGGGCAGCGGAGATTCGCGAAGCACCTTGTTGCTGGCATGCCCGATTTGAAAGTTCGCCGCTCCGCCCGGGCCGCCGGGACCACCGGGGCCGCCCGGGCCTCCCGGCCCCCAGCCGCCCTGCCCTTCAGGACCGCCGACGTGAGCCCCGACGCCGGAGCCGTTCAGCAAGTTCTCTTGCTCGGTGAACGACAACAGCATCGACGCCCAGCCCCAGCCCGGCTCGTCGTTGGGCGGCCAGGCGTTCCAGCCGGGTGGTAGCCGTTGAAAGGCGTCGTGGTGAGTCTGCAGGGCTACGCCGATCTGCCGCACGTGATTGGTGCACTGGACACGCCGAGCGGCCTCCCGCGCGGCTTGGACGGCCGGCAGCAGCAGGGCCGCCAGGATGGCCACAATGGCCAACACGACCAACAGTTCGACCAGCGTAAACCCTTGTGGCGATCTGGTCGGCACTGCGATGTTCCTCGTTCGCAAGGCGCCCCAGCGGTGTCTCACGACACACCGTGAGCGTCTCAACTACGGAATGCAAACAGCCAGGATGATGAAAGCCGGTATACTCTAACATCCGGATCGGCGGATGACCAAGCGGAAACGCACCGCGTCGCCAGCTTTTATGGCTGACGAACGGCGGCGGGGGCTCTACAATACCCTCCAGCGATGAGGGCAAGCGGTATGCCCAATTCAACCGGCTGCTGGCGGAAGGTGGAACCCGATGAGGATTAGTCTCAAGTTGACGGCGGCCTTTCTGGCCATCGCCTCGCTGGTCGGCGCTGCGGGCTATCTGGCCCAACGCACGACGGACGAGGTGCGGGGGCAGATCGGACGCCTGAAAGAGAGCGCCGTCCCGCGAATTGCCGGAGCGGCGCAGACCACCGCGGCCTTGTACGCCATCCAATTGGCCGCTCACCAATGGGTGGCGGTCCAACGCCAGCCGGCGAGCACGGGCGAAGCGGCTCCTGCGGTTCCAAGCCGCCCAGGCCGACTGGACGAGCAGCGGGCGCGGGTCGACCAGGGACTGGAGCGGGTTCGGCAAGCCGTCGAATCGCACGCTCGTTGGGAGGCTCAGCAAGGCGTCGCTGGCCCAGCGGCGGCCCGGCCCGGGAACCCGTCGGTGGTTTCGCAACTGCAGGAGAAGTGGCTGGCGCACCAGCGATTGCTCGGCGAGGTGCAGCGGATGGCCGAGGCGGACGCGGAGCGCGCCGACGAGTTCCTCGAAAACGTCCTGTGGCGGCAGTTTGAACGCGAACTCCTGCCCCTGCTGAGCGCCCAGCGGGATCGGTCGGAACGCGAACTGACGGAAGCGATCAACGGTGTCGAACGATCGCTCGCCAAGGCGGACACGCAGCGCAGTCTGCTGACCTTGGCGGCCGCCGCCAGTGCCGTGCTGATCGGGCTGGGCCTGTCGCGGTCCATCGGGCGGCCGCTGGGCATGCTCCGGCGAGCCGCCCAGGACGTAGGCCGCGGCCGCTTGGACACGCGCGTCCCGGTCGGCAGCCACGACGAAATCGGGATCCTGGGCCAGGCCCTTAACCAGATGGCCGCCGACTTGCAGGAACGCACGGTGTCCCGCAGCTACCTGGAGAATATCCTGCGTTCGATGCGCGACATGCTGATTGTCACGGACGCCGAGGCGCGGATCTGCCGCCTGAATCCGGCGGCCTGCGGGGAACTGGGCTGCGATCCGCTGGATCTGATCGGACGCCCGCTTTGGGAGTTGTTCCGCGCCGAAGGCGTTCCCCGCGAGCCCCTGTCTTCCTGGGTCTGGGCGGACGGAGTGGAGAGTGTGATGCACAGCCGCAGCCAAGGGCTGATTCCGGTCCTATGTTCGGTCGCCCCGATCCGCGACGACCAGGGGCGTCTGGAGGGCGCCGTCTGCGTGGCGTCGAACATCTCGCGGCAAAAGGACACGGAACAGCGTCTGCTGGACTCGCTGCGGGAAAAGGAATTGCTGCTCAAGGAACTCCACCATCGCGTCAAGAACAACCTGCAGGTGATCTCGAGCTTACTGGAACTGCAGGCCCAGGAACTGAGCGATCCGCGGACGATCCGCCTGTTCCAGGAGAGTCAAGGCCGCGTGCGCTCGCTGGCGTTGGTTCACGAACAGCTGTATCGTTCCGAGGATCTCTCCCAGGTCGACTTCGCCGCCTACGTCCGGGAACTGGTCGAACGGCTCGCCCAGGGGCCGGGAACGGCCGCCGCTCGGGTCCGCTTGGACTTTGAACTCGCGCCGTGTCAATTGCCGCTGGATGTGGCCATCCCCTGCGGCATGATCGTCAACGAACTGGTGGCCAACGCCTTGGAACATGCCTTCCCCGCGGGGCGTTCGGGCGCGATCCGGATCGCGTTCCGCGAGTTGGCCGATGGCTACATCCTGACGGTCGCCGACGACGGGGTGGGGCTGCCCGCCGGATTGCTGACGGGCAAGCCGGGAACGCTGGGATTGAAGGTGGTCCAGGCCCTGACGCGGCAGATCCGCGGGCGGCTCGAACTCCAGCCCGAGGCAGGCGCCGTGTTCACGCTCCGCTTCGCCGCCCCGGCCGCCCCGGAATCGCCGCCGCGGACCGCCGTAGGCCCCAGCAGAAAGGACGCGCAGGAACCATGACAATTGACACCAGCCCAGCGCCGAGCCTCGGCTCCGCGCAGCCCGCGCGACCCACCCGGGTGTTGATCGTCGAGGATGAACAGATCGTCGCCATCGACTTGGAGCACCGCCTCGAGCGGTTGGGGTACGAGATCGCCGACACGGCCGTCTCCGGCGAAGAGGCTTGCGAGAAAATGGACGCAGCCGGGCCGGACCTGATCTTGATGGACGTCCGCTTGGCGGGATCGCTGGACGGGATCGAAACCGCCCAGCGGATCCGGCAGCGGTGGGACGTCCCGATCATCTTCCTGACGGCGTACTCGGATACGGCGACGCTGGAGCGGGCCAAGCCGGTCGAGCCTTACGGCTATCTGGTGAAACCGTTCGTGCCCAGCGACCTGCACGCGGCCATCCAGATGGCGCTGTACAAGGCCCGAGTCGACCGCGTCCTGCGGGAAAGCCACGAGAACCTGCTGGCCATCCTGGATGCCCAGCGGCACGGAACGATTGTGCTTGACGCGGAACTGCGGATCCGTTTTGCCAGTGCCGCCGCGTGCCGCATGGCGGGCGGGAACGAGGCCCAGGCCGAGGGCCGGCCGCTGGCGGAATTCCTGCCTTTGTCCTCGGCCCAAGCGGCCGCCCTGGCGGAACTCGCCGCGCGGCCCGTGTCGCAACGCGAGAAACTCCCGCTGGTTGTCGAGGCCGACACGCCGCGACCGCGGAACCTGGAGGTCGAACTGGTCGACGACCCGCGGCACCCGGGAGGCCGCATCGTGTTCCTGTACGACGTCTCGCCGCTGGCCGACCTCCGCCGGCAACTGGACGCGGGCGCCGGCTTGGCGAACATGCTGGGCAAGAGCCCGGCCATGCGGCAGGTGTTCCAGGTCATCCGGGACGTCGCCCGCGTCGATTCCACGGTGCTGATCGAAGGCGAAACGGGAACCGGCAAAGAGCTGGTCGCGCGGGCGATTCACAGCTTGGGGCATCGCCGCGACAAGCCCTTCGTGGCGGTGAACTGTGCCGGCCTGAGCGAAGACCTGGCGGCCAGTCTCCTGTTTGGGCACCGCCGCGGCTCGTTTACCGGCGCGGTCAACGACCAGCCGGGACTGTTCGAGGCAGCGCACGGCGGCACCCTGTTCCTGGACGAAATCGGGGACCTGCCGCCTCGCGTGCAAACGACCTTGCTGCGCGTGCTGGAGGAGCATGCCGTGCTGCGACTGGGCGAGTCGCAACCGCGGGGCATCGATGCCCGCGTGTTGGCCGCGACGCATCGAGACTTGGCCCACGAAGCCGCCGAGCAGCGTTTCCGGCAAGACCTGCTGTATCGGATCCGAGTCGCCCGCGTGCGTTTGCCCGCGCTCCGGGAACGCCGCGAGGATCTGCCGCTGCTGGTCCGGGCGTTCCTGGCCGACCATGCCGCCTCCACGGGCAAATACGTGGACGCCATCAGCGACGATGCGCTCGCCGTCCTGCTGGAGCATTCCTGGCCCGGCAACGTCCGGGAACTCCGCAACGCGCTGGAGTACGCCGTCATTCGGACTCGCAGTTCGATCGTCCAGGCGGAAGAGCTGCCGCCCGAACTGCTGCAGGTCTTCCCGCTGGCGGACCAGCAAAGCCCGGAGTACACGGACACGCCTGCCGCGGACGCCGAGCGGCTGCAGGCCGCCTTGCGACGCGCCCGGGGCAACCGGACGCGCGCCGCCGCCCTACTGGGCATCAGCCGCGCTACCTTCTACCGTCGGTTGCGGGAATTGGGACTGGACGAAGCGTAGCCGGAGTGTCTCAGCCGCGGGCGCCGTGAGACACTCGCGAGACAGTCACCCTGCAGCGGCCCGGCCCAAGCCCACGCCCAAGGGGAGGCGAATCCGACTTCCTCTCAGCCGCAAGCCGAGACCGCGACTTGACTTCGAGCCTGCCCGCCCGCCGCCTCGCGGCTTTCATTCCCACGCATCCGCACGCGGCACAGTACTTGCATTTCCGATCGGCAATGGCGAGGTTGAAGCCGCCTTGAGCGATCCCAAGGTCTTCGACCAACCACAACGCGCCCAGGAATTGTCGCGCGAGTACGCCCGGCTCAAGGAAGTCACCGCCAGCGGCCAGGCTTACGTGAAGACGCTCGCCGAGTTGGCTGATAATCGGGCCTTGCTCCAAACAGAAACCGACCCTGAACTCCTGGGGTTGGCGCGGGAGGAAGTGGCCCGGCTCGAAGCCGAGGAGCAGCGGTTGGCGCGGGAAGTCCTCATCGGCGTGTTGCCGCCTGATCCAGCGGATAGCCGGAACACCATCCTGGAAATCCGTGCGGGAGCCGGCGGCGCGGAGTCAGCGCTCTTTGCGGCGGACCTTTACCGGATGTACTCCCGCTACGCCGAGGGCCAGGGTTGGAAGGTGGAGAATCTGGACTCCAGTCCCTCAGATTTGGGCGGGCTGAAGGAAGTCATCTT
>CAIYOB010000941.1 GCA_903927685.1 uncultured Planctomycetaceae bacterium | reverse complement strand
GTGGGTCACCGCTGGCCAAGCACCGGCAAAGAAACAACTGTCGCATTCCGACCAGGAAGAAATGGGAGTGTACGAGTACGTGTACGAGTCCGTGGAGAGTGCCCTACACGTACACGTACTCCTACACGTACTCGTACACGTACTCCTACACGCGAATCCCACATCCGAAGCAACCAGCGGTGGGCGAAGATGCGTCAGTCATTCCTTCGCCGATCCCAAGCGTGACAGAGACAGAGATTATGGTACCCTATGCGTTCGCTGCGAAAGCGGGACTCTTTCACAGGACGACGGTGCGGTCGCCCGGCGCGCCGCCCCGGCCACTTGAACCAACTACGGGAGCAGGCACCATGAAACACGCACTCGCGAAATCGATCTTGGCCGCCGTGGGGGTCGCCCTGGTGGCGATGGTGGGGGCGGCGGCCGAACCGGCCGCAGGCCAGTGGTCTGCGGAAAAGGCCTGGCAGTGGTACCGCGGCCAGCCGTGGCTGGTGGGCTGCAATTTCCTGCCCAGCACCGCGGTCAACGATGTCGAGATGTGGCAGCGGGAGACCTTTGACGCGGCGACCATCGACCGGGAACTGGGCTGGGCCCAGCAGTTGGGCTTCAACACGGTTCGCGTGTTCCTGAACTTTGTGGTCTGGCGTGAGGACGCGGCGGGCTTGAAGCAGCGGTTCGCCGAATTCCTGCAGATCGCCGATCGGCACGGGATTTCCACGATGCCGATCCTGCTGGACGACTGCAACTTTGCCGGGCGCGTCGCCGCGACGGGGCCGCAACCGGACCCGGTCCCCGGCGTGCACAACAGCCAGTGGGTTTCCAGTCCGCCGCTGGCGATGGTTACCGACCGCGCGGCCTGGCCCGCCGTCGAGCAGTACGTCAAGGACCTGGTTGGCGCCTTTGGCCAGGACCGGCGGGTGGTCGTCTGGGATCTGTACAACGAGCCCGGCAACGGGGTCAGCGGATCGAGCCAGCCGCTGATGGAGGCCGCGTTTGCCTGGGCGCGGGAGCTGAAACCGACCCAGCCGCTGACCACCGGCGCTTGGACCGATTTCGCCAGCCCGATCTCCCGACGCATGCTGGAGTTGTCGGATGTCGTCTCGTTCCACGGCTACGATCCCATCCCCGGGATCGAAGCCAAGCTGCAGACGTGCGCGGCCTACGGGCGGCCGGTGCTGTGCACCGAGTGGCTGGTCCGCCGCGGCGGCAACTCGTTCGAGCAGTTGCTGCCGCTGTTCCGCGATCGCCAGATCGGCTGCTGGAACTGGGGCCTGGTGGCCGGGCGCACGCAGACCTACTATCCGTGGGGCTCGCCCCAAGGCGCGCCGGAGCCGCGGCAGTGGCAGCACGATATCCTGCGGGCGGACGGCCAGTCGTATCGCGCTCGGGAGACGCAGTTCATCAAGGTGCTCACCGGCCGGCTGCCGGCCTCGGCGTTGCCCCAGCGGATCGTGTTGGTGGCGACGGCGGAGAACGCGCCTGTCCCGTGGCGATACACGCTGGAGAAACCGGCCGGCGTGTGGTTCCAGCCGGGCTTTGACGATGCCGGCTGGACGCCGGGCGCGGCGCCCTTTGGCAGGGACGAGCCGCCGATCGCCCGCAAGCCCAACACCCCGTGGACCAGCTCCGACGTCTGGCTGCGGCGCGAGTTCGAGCTGCCGCCGGGCCGATTCTCGGACGTGTGCCTGCTGCTGCACTACGACGAGGACGCCACGCTCTACATCAACGGCGTGCTGGCCGTCGACGCCGTCGGCTACAATGCCGCTTACGAGCCGTTCGAGATCGCCGCGGAAGCCCGGGCCACGCTGCGCCCCGGCAAGAATACCATCGCCGTCCACTGTCACCAAACCGGCGGTGGCCAGTACTTCGACGTGGGGATCGACGGGGTCAGCCCATGAGGCGCTTAGCCTACTGCCATTCGGCCGTCAGGCCGGAGCGCGGTCACTCCCGCCGCGGCAGATACCGCGCCAACAGGGGCATCAGGTCTTGCAGGGCGACCGGTTTGGCCAGGTAGTCGTCGCAGCCGGCGGCCAGGCAGCGTTCGCGGTCGCCCTGCATGGCGTGGGCGGTCAGTGCCAGGATCGGTCCGCCCCACCCTGCCTCGCGGAGCAGCTTGGTGGCTTCGAATCCATCGAGTTCGGGCATCTGGATGTCCATCAGGATCAACTCGTAGGGCCGCTCCTCGGCTGCCGACGCCAGGGCGAGCCGCACGGCCAGGCAGCCGTCCCCGGCCGTGTCGACCTCGGCGCCGGCACGCGTCAGGACCACGCGCAGGAATCGCTGGACGTCCGGAGCGTCCTCGGCGACCAGCACCCGGCCTTGGAAACGTCCGCCGGGCAGAATCGGTCGGGTCCCGGTTGGCCCACTCGCCGACGGATGGGCCTGGCCGAGGGTTGTCTGATCTTCCGGAGCGAGATCCAGCGTGAGGGTAAAGGTGCTCCCGCGGCCCGGTTCGCTGGCGACCGTAATGCGTCCGCCGAGCAGGGCCGCCAGGCGGTGGCAGATCGCCAGCCCCAGGCCGCTGCCCCCGAACCGCCGCGTGTGGGACGTGTCCGCCTGGGTAAACGGCTGGAACAACTTGTCCAGCGTGGCGGAATCGATGCCGATCCCCGTGTCGCAAACCGCAAAGCACAAGCGGGCGGGAGAACCCGGGACTCCGTAGACTTCGATCCGCACGCCTCCCGTCGCCGTGAACTTGATGGCATTGCCCACCAGGTTCACCAGGATCTGGCGCAGACGCACGGGGTCCGAGTGGATCGTGCTCGGCCACGGAGGGCGGTACTCGGCGGCGAGCGACAGGGCCTTTTCCTCGGCCCGCATCCGCAACAGATTCAGGACGTCCGAGACGACCTCGGCCGGCCGGCAGACCACCCGCTCGACCTCCATGCGCCCCGCTTCGATCCGGGAGAGATCCAGGATGTCGTTCAGCAGCTGCAGCAACGCCCGCCCGTTCCGCTGGATCACCGCCAAGTACTCCCGGCGTTCGTCCTCGGCCAAAGTTGACTGTTCGAGCAGCTCGCTGTAACCCAGGATGGACATCATGGGAGTCCGAATCTCGTGGCTCATGTTCGCCAGAAACGCACTCTTGGCGAGGTTGGCCGCTTCCGCCGCTTCTGCGGCTTCCCGCAGGGCCTGGTCCGCCTGCTTCCGCTGGGTGACATCCCGCGCGAACGTGACCAGGCACGGCCGGTCTTGATAGACGATGCGGTTGCTGGCGATGTCGACATACACCAGCGCCCCATCCTTGCGCAACACGGGGATTTCCTCGCTCCGTTTCTTCTGCCCCTCGGCATGCACGCGCAGTTCTTCCCAGACCTGCGGCACGGCCTCGGCGGGGTGCATGTCCGCCACGCAGCGGCAGAGCAGTTCCTGCTCGGTGTATCCCATCAGCCGGCAATGGGCGGCATTCACTTTGACAAATCGGCCCGTGGCGGAGTCCACAATCGCCATGCCGTCCGTCATCCCGTCGTAGATGGCCTGCAGCTGCTGGTTCGCCTTGGTCAGTTCGGCCGTGCGGTCGTGGACGATCTGCTCCAGGTGTTCGTTGAGTTGCTGCAACGCCTGTTCCGCCCGTTTCCGCAAGGTGATGTCCGTGCTCACGCCGACCAGTCGCTGCAGGCGGCCGGCGTCATCAAAGACGCCCCGCCCGGACTCTCCCAGGACCACCTCGCCGCCGTCGCCCCGCCCGACTCGGTACTCGGCAGTGTAACCGCTGGCGGCCGGAGACAGACCGAGAACGGTCTGCACGAACCGGGTGCGGTCCTCCGGATGGACGCGCTCGAAGTACTGCTGGCCCGTATCCCGGCAGGCCGCGTCGCCGCCCAGACCGAGGATCGTCGCGCAACTGGCGGAGCGCCAGACGCGGTCGGTGGCCGGCTCCCACTCGAAGGTGAACGAATGGCTGGCGAGCAGGGCGCGTTGGATCCGCAATTCGCTGGCCTGCAGGGCCGCCCGCGCGTCGCTCGCCGCCTGCCGCTGCTCGTTCAGTTGCGCGATCAGGCTCCGGTCCGACTCGACCCGGCTGAGGTCGGTGGCGACCAGGCAGATGATGCGATCGCCGTCGCGGACCAGATGGCTGGCCCAGACGTGCATGGGAACGGAGGTGCCGTCGGCGGCCAGAAAGACCACCCGGGCGTCGGTCGCGCAAGCGAGCGCTGACTGCAGGAGACGCTGCAGCGGCTCGGCATCCGCGGGGGCCGCGAATTCGTGCAGCCGGCGGCCCAGCAACTGGCCTTTGGAGCGTTGTAGGAGCGTGGCGGCCCGGTCGTTGCAGAACAGGAGCATCCCCTCGGGAGTCACCGCCCAACCGGCCTCGTTCATGCCCTCGACCATCAGGCGGTGCAGGTTCTCCGTTTCCGAGAGCGAGAACACCCGCTCGCCGCGACTGCCCGTGACGATCACCGCGTCGACTTCGCCCTCGCGAATCGCCCGCAGCGTTTCCTCCGCTTCGGCCAGGCGTGTGCGGAGTTCGGCATTTTCCTGCAGGAGTTGTTCGCCGCCGGAGTGGGAAGGGCCGGTATTGGGCATGACGGTTCCCTCAAGTCTCTGCCTTGTCCCGCAGGTCCAGTCCCACGAGGATCTTCTGCGTGTCGGCCATGTCACCGATCAGGCGGCGCAGCGGCAAGGGCAGTTTCTTGATCAGCGTCGGGGCCGCAATAATCTGCTCGCCTTTGGCCAGCGTGGGCTGCTCGTAGATATCGATCACTTCCAAGTCGTAGCGGCCTTCCAGGTGCTCGTCGCAGATTTGCTTGACGGCCTGGATGGCGGTGACCGAGCGGGACGTCAGGCCGGCGACGTACAGCCGCAGGACGTAGCGGGCTTGCTCCCGTTCGCGCAGCGCCTCGTTAAGTCGGTCCTGGGCCGCTTGGTGTTCGTCTGGCGTTGTCATCGTCGCGATTTCCTTCTCCCGCCGAGTCGCGGTGTTGTCGGACGGATCCCGAATCCCGTTGCGTCCGTCGCAGAACGGATTCGAGATGCGCCCAGCGAAATGCTCATGACCGGGGCCGCAGGTCCAGCCCAACCAGCACGCGTTCGGTATTCGACAGGTCGCCGATGATCTTCCGCACCGGCGGCGGCAGTTTGCGGACCAACGTCGGAACGGCGACGATCTGATCCCCGCGGGCCAACTGGGGCTCGCGTATCAGGTCGATGACCTCGATGTCGTACTGGCCGGCCAGGTGCTCGTCGCAGAGCTTGCGCAAGTTGTCAAAGGCCCGTACCGAGCGTTCGGTCTGGCCGGCGACGTACAAGCGGAGGTTCCATTTTTCCGTCTTCGGTTCCGGCATC
>CAIYOB010000940.1 GCA_903927685.1 uncultured Planctomycetaceae bacterium | reverse complement strand
CCCGCTGGCCCGCCCGCGGCGGTCCTGTGGTCTGGGAGGATACCGTGTACTATGCCGCCGGGATCTGGCCCAGCGAAGGGATCTTCCTGCATGCCCTGGACGCGGCCAGCGGCACCGTGCGTTGGACCAATGACCAGGCGGGCGGTCTGACCATGCCCCAACCGCACGGCGGAGCGAAAGCAGCCAGTGGGGTCGCGGCGCAGGGATACCTCTTGGCCACCGCGGACCAGCTGTTCGTGCCGACCGGCCGAGCCGTGCCGGCCGCCTTTCGCCGCGGCGACGGCCAACTGCAGCACTACCGACTGCAGGACAACGGCTCGATCGGCGGTGCACGGGCGCTGCTCGCCGACCGATTCGTGATCAACGGGGGCTGCTTTCTGGAGACCGCCACCGGCGACTTGGCGGCGCGCGGCGGCCGCGGCGTGTTCAGCGTGCTGCCCGACGGACTCCTGCAGTTCACGGGCAGCCGTCTGCTGGCCTACCGCTGGGGCGACGTGGAGACACTCAACCGCAAAGGCGACCTGGTGCGCTATCGCGGACTGCAGAAGACGGGGGAAATCCAAGTCGCTGACGAGCCCGAACGTGTGCGCCGCGCCGAACAGGTCGTCGCCAGCCTGCCCGGTCTGACGAACTTGTTTCAGACCGAGGTCCTGTTCAAGGACGCGGACGACACGATCCCGCGGCAGACTGGGCTGGAGCGAGTGCTGGCGCAGAGCCGCCCCGACGTCGAACGCCTGGGGGCCGACGTGGAACCGTTCCAGGCGGCGGCATACGAACGGACCAGCGAGGTGATCGCCGCGGGCCGCGAAGCAGTGTGCGGGATGCCCGGTCGTGTATCGGTCATCGACCTGGCGACCCAGCGGGTACGCTGGTCGAGCGAGGTCGAGGGCGAGGCGGTGGGGCTGGCCGCGGCCGGTGGACTGCTGCTGGTGGCGACGACCGACGGTTCGCTGTACGCGTTTGGCGAGCCTGTGCCGGGGGTTCCCGCCGGCGGAACCGCCGTCCCGACCGCGACGGCCGGGACGACCGACGGGCCCGCGGTGGAGCCTGCGATTGGCCAGGCCGCCGACGAGATCCTGAAGGCGGCGGGCGTGACGGCCGGACTGTGTTTGGACTTGGGGTGCGGCGACGGGCAATTGGCCCTCGAACTGGCCCGCCGGTCCGACTTGCAGGTGATCGGGATCGAACAGGATCCGGACCAAGTGTTGCGGGCTCGACGACGGTTACTGGCGGCCGGGCTGTACGGCAGTCGTGTCTGGGTGCATCAAGGCGATCCAGCGGACACCGGTTATCCGCAGTACTGCGCCGACCTGATCGTGTCCTCGCGGCGGTTCGCCGAGCCCGCGGCGGAACTGAACGTGGCAGAGATTCAACGCTTGCAGCGTCCCTACGGTGGCGTCGTGTGCTTGGGGACCGCGGGCAGCTTCCAGGTCCAGCGCCGCGGCGACTTGCCGGGCGCCGGCTCGTGGACGCATCAGAATTCCGACGCCGCCAACACGCTTTGCTCGACGGACCAACTGGTGCGCGGACCACTGGAGGTGGCCTGGTATCGGGATGGCGTACTGGAAATCCCGGATCGCCACGCGCAAGGCCCCGCGCCGCTATTCAGCCGCGGTTACCTGGTCGTCGAAGGCGTGCACGGCGTGTGCGCTTTGGATGCGTACAACGGCCGCACGCGCTGGGTGTATCCCATCCCCGATCTCCTGGCCGACTGGGATGGCGTGCATCACGATGTCGGCGTGGGGGACACGGGCAGCAACTTTTGCCTCAGCGATGACGCGGTGTTCGTGCGGACCGGCGAGCGCTGCCTGAAGATCGAACTGGCGACGGGCCGCCTGGCCGCGGAATTCAAGACGCCGGTCGAGCCGGCCGCCTCGGACCGCAACTGGGGCTACGTGGCCCATGCCGACGGCGTGCTGTTCGGTTCGGTATTGAACCAAGCGCATACGGTCAGCCCGCGGTACAACGGGATCGGCCTGCGGACCGAGTCCGTGCTGTTCTTCGCCCTGGACGCCGGCACGGGGCAGGTCTTGTGGCAATATCGGCCGACCCACTCGATCCGGAACAACGCGATCGCGATTGCCAACGGCCGCGTGTATCTGATCGATCGGCCGTTGGCGATGGAGGATCGGATCACCGAGCCTGCGCCCAACGGCAAGCATCGTCCGCGGTTGCAGCCAGGCGAACATCCTGGGGGAACGCTGTTGGCCTTGGATGCGAGGACCGGCCGGGACGTGTGGCGGACGGACCAGGACATCTTTGGCACGCAACTGGCGGTCAGCGTTCCGCAGGGCGTCCTGTTGATGTACTTCCAGGGTGTGAAGCACGATTTCTTCCGGCTTCCGTCCGAGATCGGCGGGCGGATGGCCGCGTTGTCCCTGGACTCCGGAGGACGGATTTGGGATCAGCCGGCCGACTACAAGACGCGCCCGATCATCAACGGCGACGTGATCTATGCCGAAGGCGGAGCCTGGAAGTTGAGCACGGGCGAGCCGGTGCCGTGGAAATTCGTGCGGTCCTACGGCTGCGGCCAGATTGCCGCCAGCTGCAACCTGCTGCTGTTCCGGTCGGCGACGCTGGGCTACCTGGATCTGACGCGCGACGTCGGCACGGAGAACTACGGCGGCATCCGCAGCAGTTGCTGGTTCAACGCCATCCCCGCCGGCGGCCAAGTCCTGGTGCCGGACGGGTCAGCAAAATGCGCCTGCAGTTACCAGATGCAGGCGTGGCTGGCGCTGCAGTCGCAGCGCTAGAACATGTCGGTGACGAAGTGGTGGCCGGAGTGATACAGCTGGCCGGCCGGCAGTTCGTTGTGCCACTTCTTGTTGTACACCGGGATCCGCATTTCCGGAGGATACCGGTAGTACAGACTCTCCGCACTGCGATAATACTCGTTGCCCCAGAAGTTCTGAGGATAGAAGACGTACGGATAGTGGTAGAATCGCTCCCAGTCATTCTGACCGTAAGCTCCGCCCCAGACACGGCCGAAGGCTTGTTGCTCGGCGTGTGCGGTGGTTGCCGACAGGCAGATGGCAAGGACGCTGCACGCTAGCAAGGCCAAGATCGCACGACGAACCATCGCGCTTCCCCCCTGTTTTCCCAGTGGCTCATCGATTCTCATTGTCCCGCACGGCGCGGTTCAACCTGCTGGTATGGATCGGCTAGCCGTTTCAACCGGCATGAGCCTAAAATTCGATATGACCGACTTCACCGAACTCGAAACCCGCATCGACTTGGCCCTGGGCGGCCAGCGTTTTCGCCTCCGGCAACGGCTGCGTTCGCTCGACCAGGCCCGGCGGGCGGGCAAGCTGTACGATCGTAATCTGGAACGTTGGCGGCAGGAACTCGAACAGTCGATCCAGCGGCGGGCCGAACGGCTGGCGGGCATCCCCGCCATCGCCCTTGACCCGGCCTTGCCGATCACCGCCAAGTGCGACGAGATCCAGCAGGCCATCCGCGAGCATGCCGTCACGATCGTGTGCGGCGAGACCGGCTCGGGCAAGTCCACCCAATTGCCCAAGATCTGCCTGCAACTGGGGCGCGGGGCGGACGGGTTCATTGGGCACACCCAGCCGCGACGGATTGCGGCCCGGGCGATTGCCGCCCGACTGGCCGACGAACTGGCCGTCCCGTTGGGCTCCGCCGTCGGCTTCAAAGTCCGCTTTACCGACACGACGCGGCCGGAGACCTACATCAAGCTGATGACCGACGGCATCCTGCTGGCCGAGACCCAGCAGGATCGTTTCTTGAATCAGTACGACACGCTGATCATCGATGAGGCTCACGAGCGGTCGCTGAACATCGATTTTCTGTTGGGCTACGTCCAGCGACTGTTGTCCGCGCGGCGGGACTTGAAACTGATCATCACCTCGGCCACGATCGACGCCCAGCGGTTCGCGGCCCACTTTGCCTGTCCGCGCACCGGCCGCCCGGCGCCGATCGTCGAGGTCTCCGGGCGCGGCTATCCGATCGAGGTCCGCTATCAACCGCTGCAACCGGACGAGGAAGGCACGGGCGACATCGACGTGCAGCGGACGATTGCCGACACGGTCGAGGAACTGGCGCGGTCCGGGCCAGGCGACATGTTGGTCTTCCTGCCGACCGAACGGGACATCCGCGAGACGGCTAAGACACTTCGCGGCCGCTCGATTCCTGGCGACGGCCGGCAGACCGAGATCCTGCCGCTGTACGCCCGGCTGTCGGCCAGCGACCAGAACAAGATCTTCCAGCCGCACGGGAAGCGCCGCGTGGTGCTGGCTACGAACGTGGCGGAATCGTCGCTGACCGTCCCCAACATCCGCTTCGTGATCGACACGGGCACGGCCCGGATCAGCCGCTATTCGCCGCGGCGCAAGGTGCAGCGATTGCCGATCGAGGCGATCTCGCAAGCGTCGGCCGACCAGCGGGCCGGGCGCTGCGGCCGCGTCGGACCGGGGATCTGCGTGCGGCTGTACCGCGAAGACGACTACCTGGCCCGCGAGCGGTTTGCCACACCCGAAATCCGCCGCACCAACCTGGCGGCGGTGATCCTGCAGACCAAGGCGTTCCGGCTGGGCGCGATCGAGGAATTCCCGTTCCTGGATCCGCCGCGCCCCGATGCCATCCAGGACGGCTACCGGACGTTGTTCGAGCTCGGCGCGATCGACGACGGCGGCGAACTGACCGACATCGGCCGCCGGCTGGCCCGACTGCCGGTCGATCCCCGCATCGGCCGCATGATCCTGGCCGCCGCCGAGGAAGGCTGCCTGCCCGAGGTGCTGGTGATCGCGGCCGTGCTGGAGGTTCAGGACCCGCGCGAGCGGCCGGCGGAAAAGCAGCAGGCGGCCGACGAGCGGCATGCCCAGTTCGCGGACCCGGCGTCGGATTTCTTGAGCTACCTCAGGCTCTGGAACTTCTACCACGAATTGCGGGAAAAGCTGTCGCGGAACCAGTTGCGGCGCGCCTGCCAACAGAACTTCCTGTCGTTCAACCGGATGCGCGAGTGGCTGGATATCCACCGCCAGCTGAAGCAACTGGTGGACGAGGCGGCCGTGCTCTCGGGCAAGGCGGCGGAAAAGATGGGAGCGGCACCGGAGACCCCGCGCGGTCCCCACCGCCGCCGACGGCACCGGCGTGGCCTGCACTATCGGCCCACCGACGACGTCGAGTTGCAGACCGTGAACCTGGAACTGACCTCGCTGGGCGGCCGCCCGCTGGCCCCGCGCGTCCCGAACATCGATCAACTGTTGTACGGCGCGATCCATCGGGCTCTGCTGACCGGACTGCTGTCAAACGCAGCGCTGCGCAGCGATCCGCACGAGTACACCGGCGCCGGCAACGCCAAATTCTACCTGTGGCCCGGGTCGGGGGTCTTCGGCGCGAAGCCCGACTGGATCGTGGCCGCGGAGCTAGTCGAGACGACGCGCAACTATGCGCGGACGGTGGCGAAGATCAACCCAGGATGG
>CAIYOB010000939.1 GCA_903927685.1 uncultured Planctomycetaceae bacterium | reverse complement strand
GGCCGTTCCACCGTGAGCTTGCGGTAGCCGAAATCCTCGTTGTCAAAGATCTTGGAGTGCTCGCCGTCTGCGAAGTCCCCGTACAGCCGGGTGACCTCGGCGATCTGATCCTCGGAAATCTCGTTCCGCTTGTTGTTTAAGCTCTTCCGCATCTTGCGGTAGAAGTCCACGGCGTTGATCAGCTGGACCTTGCCCCGCCGCTCGGGCGTCTTGCGGTTGGTGACGATCCAGATGTACGTGAAGATGCCCGTGTTGTAGAACAGCTGGTCCGGCAGCGCGATGATGGCGTCCAGCCAGTCGTTTTCGATGATCCAACGGCGGATTTCGCTCTCCCCGCTGCCGGCGTCGCCGGTGAACAGCGGCGAGCCGTTGAACACGATAGCCAGCCGCGTGCCGCCTTTGTCGGCCGGCTTCATCTTGCTGATCATGTGCTGCAGGAACAGCAGCGAGCCGTCGTTGATCCGCGGCAAGCCCGCGCCGAACCGTCCGGCAAAGCCCTGCTGTTCATGCTCGCGGCGAACGAAGTCCTCCTCCGGCTTCCACTCGACCCCGAACGGCGGATTGGTCGCCATATAGTCGAACCGCTCGCCCGCGAACCCGTCGTTCGTGAAGCTGTCCGCGAAGACGATATGGTCGATGTTGTGCCCTTTGATCAGCATGTCGCTGCCGCAGACCGCATACGACTCGGGGTTGTAGTCCTGCCCGAACACCTCCAGTCGCGCGTCGGGGTTCAGTTCCCGCAGGTACTCGTCCGACACGGCCAGGATGCCGCCCGTCCCGCAAGTCGGGTCCAGCATCGTCTTGACGATCCCCTTGCGCGTCAGGATGTCGCCGTCCGGCTGGAACAGCAGGTTCACCATCAGCCGGATGACCTCGCGGGGCGTAAAGTGGTCACCCGCCGTCTCGTTGGCCGCTTCGCTGAATCGCCGGACCAACTCCTCGAAGATGTAGCCCATCTCGATGTTAGGCACGACCTCCGGGTGCAAGTCGATATCGCAGAACTTCGACACCACCAGGAACAGCCGGTCATGCTCGTCCAGCTTGGTGATGTGCTCCTCGAACGCGAACCGCTCGAAGATGGCCCGGACGTTGCCCGAGAAGCACTTGATGTAGCTGGCCAGGTTCCGGGCGATCTTGCCGGGGTCGTCCTTCAGCCGGGCAAAGGTCAGCTTGCTGGTATTGTGGAACGGCACGCCCGCCGCCCGGTTTAGGATCGGGTCCACGTTGCCGACCTTGCCGCCGGCCAAGCTCTCGACCTTCTTCAGCACCTTGTCCTTGGTCGGCTCCAGCACGCAATCCAGCCGCCGCAGCACCGTCAGCGGCAGAATCACCCGCCCGTACTGATTCGGCCGATACGGCCCGCGCAGCAGATCCGCCACGCTCCAGATGAAACTGACCTTGTCCGAGAAATTGTTCACGTCCCAACCTTAGCCTTCCATGTTCGACCGGTTGCCAGGCCGTCCCCCAGTGCTCGGGAAGCCACGAATAGCCCGCAAGCCGGTTTCCGCCCCCCGGCTATCCGAACCGTTGGACGCCCAAAGGCAAAGCGTAGCCTCCCCAGCGGTTGGTTTCAACCAGCGATCGAATGCCCACGGCTTGCCCGTGGGAAGCTTACGCTCGGTGTCGATGTCGAACCGACGGGGTTGTCGCTCCGTGGTGGGGCCCGACTTCCCTCGGCCGTCCCATGGCGTAACAATAGTGGCTGGAGGAAGAGACCACTTGTTGACCGGGACGCTGGAGAAAACCAAGCGATGAGCATTCGTCGACACCAGCGATCCGCACTTCGACGGGATCGAAGGGCTGAAACGGTTTCAGCCCCTGTAACATCGTGTTGCGCTGCAAGTCGATGTTGCTGAGCGTTGAGCGAACCTGACGTAAACTCCCAACGATTCGTCCAGGAATCCTGCCATGAGACACCGCTTGCCGGTTACCTTCCGGGCACTCGCCTTGGCCTTGGCGGCACTGTTGCTCCGCGGCTCCTTGGCCTCGGCCGCTGCGGATTCGCCGCTCGTTGTGTATCCGTTTCCGCCGGGGCTTCCCGCGTCCAGCCGGTTCCAAATCACGGTGGATGGGCAAGCGGTGTTCACCCATGCGGCCGAGGTGGCGGATTTCGCGATGTTTGCGATCCGCCGCCCGGTCCAGGTGACGGTCACCTGTCATGAACGGGTCACCAACGCCGTCCTCCGGCCTCGCAGCCGGAACATCGTGCCGCAATGGGACGCCCAGACCGTGCGGTTCACGGTGGACTCGCCGGGGCCGCTGAGCCTGGAAATCAACGGGAAGATCCGGCCTGCCCTGCTGCTGTTCATCGACCCGCCCGAGGATTCGCCGCCTGCCCCCGGCACGCCCCAGATCGTACGTTTTGCAGGCGGCCAGTTGCACGACGTCGGTGAGATCCAGCTCGGCAGCGACCAGACGTTGTACCTGGAGCCCGGTGCGGTGGTCCGCGGCACGGTCAGGGCGGTCGGCGCCGACCGGATCCGCATCCTGGGCCGGGGCATTTTCGATGGCCGCCCGCGGACCACCAAGACGCAGTTTTTGGACTTTCGCAGCTGTTCTCAGGTGGAGCTGAGCGATGTCCTGGTCCTGGGTAGCTACGGCTGGACGATCGTGCCCTGGAACTGCCGCGACGTCCAGCTGACGAACGTCAAGGTATTCAGCTGGCGGGACAATGACGACGGGCTGGACATCTGCAGCAGCCGGAACGTGACCGTGGACCGGTGTTTCTTCCGCACCAAGGACGATTGCATCGCGATCAAGGCTCCGCGCAAGGAGTACTTCCCCGCCGCCGACTCCGCAGGCAAGGTTTCGTCCGCGACCGCATCCGAGACGGATTTCGATGTGGACAACGTGCTGGTCCGGCGTTCGGTGTTCTGGAATGCCGAATGGGGCAACGCCCTGGAAATCGGCTTCGAGCTGCTGACGCCGCATGTCCGGAGCATCGTCTGGCGTGACTGCGATATCATCCGAGTGGAGGCGGGGGCCGTGTTCAGCATCCACAACGGGGACTCCGCCAGCGTCGAGGACGTGCGATTTGAGAACATCCGCGTGGAGGATGCCCGGGACAAGCTGATCGATCTCCGCGTCGGCCTGTCGATCTACAGCCAGGACTGCCCCGAGCGTTACCATCGCCGCAATCCGCAGCGCACCCCGACGGGAGCCGGCCAGTGGGTGCCCTGGGACAAATTGTCGGCAGACGAGCAGGCGGTGGCTCGCCGAAACCGGGGCGTCATCCGCAACGTTCACCTAGTGGACATCCAATTGCTGGAACAAGTTCCGCCCCGCTCGTTTCTGGTGAATTCGGGAGGTGAGCTGTCCGATGTCCGCTTCCGTAACGTGCGGCAAGGCGATCGTGTGCTGACCAGTCCGGAGGATCTGGGGCTCGTTGTCGAGGACGCGACAGGGGTTCGTTTCGCCCGATGACCAAGGCACGAGCCCAATCCCAAGCTGCCGAAGCGGTCGCTAGAATGGAAAGGGGGGCCCCAGGATTCAAGAGCGAGGATGGTACCATGAAGCCGGAAATGAAAGCCCAATCCCTAGACGTCCTGAAGACGCTGCCGTTGAGTGAAGCAACGGCGCAAGACATTCAGCTGGAACTGATTCGACGCTGGCAGTACAACGCGTTCGACGGCGAGCGTGTCGCTGCCAAACTGTGGGAGCACCGCGACTTGTGGGAAGCCGTCATGATGGACCGCCTCGCGATTTCCGCTCCCGGACGATTGCCGGCGATGGGGCTGATCAAGCTGCGCGATTTGCCCTACAACGAATGGAACGCCGATACGCTTTACATTCTGGCCCCGGATCGGGAAGCGGCCAACAGATTAGCCGAAATCTTCAAGATGGAAGAATGGGGCGGGATGGTGCAGGTCCACGATGACCCGCGCGACGTGGATAGAGCCCTGGGCAGCGGGCGCGAAGAGCGGGCTGTCGTGACGATTTGGTGGGACTAGATTCCCGGGAGCGCGAGAGCTTCCGCGGTTCAGTTCCGTCTTGACGAACAGCCCCCAACGGACGAGAAACGATGACCCAACGGGCATGGCTCGTGTTCGTGCTGACGGCAGACTGCGTCTGGGGAGCCGCAATTTCCGCTATTACTTGCGATTTGCCGACGACTGGACGCCGCGACGGGGCGGGAAACTATCTGGTTTCGGCGGGACGCACGGCCGGGCGGGCTGGGGCGGCCGACCGGTGGACGGGACGGACGGCTGGTCCGCCCGCCGACTATTTGAAGGACAGAAGGCAGGCCGGACACCGATCGGGTTCTACTGCTACCACATGGACATGAAGGGCGTCTATGGCTCGAATTGGGTCTGGGATCGCGACCGGCTGGGTTTTCTGGGGAACAACCGCTGGTACTGCATCGAGCAGCACGTCAAGCTGAATACGCCGGGCCAGGCGGACGGCGTTCTGCAGGGCTGGGTGGACGGGCGGCTTGCCTGGGAGAAGACCGACGTGCGGTTTCGCGAGGTGGACACGCTCAAGATCGAAGCGGTGTGGATCAACGTGTATCTGGGCGGCACCCGGACGGCCGAGCGGGACCATCACCTGTACTTGGACGAGATCGTCATCGCGAAGCGGCCGATCGGGTCGCTGGTCTCGGAAAGGTGAACAAGAACGACAGCTGTCCGACTTGCACGCAACGCCCTGCGCAGAGCGGGCAGCATTCGGGCTGACCGCGAATCACGCAAGCCGCCTACCACAGCCAATTCTCCAGCCACGGAACGTGCAGCTTCCCGCCGTTGCCGTGGGCCATGCCCCGCGCTTCCCGTTGGGCGCGTCAACGAGCGGAGGTCTCGCCCAACGGCAAAGCGTGGCTTCCCCGGCGGCTGGTTTCAACCAGCGATCGAATGC
>CAIYOB010000938.1 GCA_903927685.1 uncultured Planctomycetaceae bacterium | reverse complement strand
CGACATCCTGGTCACGCAGCGATTCGACCGCGAGTTGGGCCGGTACGTTTCCGTGCCGCTGATCTCGACCGCCGAATTGCAGCAGCTGCAAACGGACCTGGCGAGCAGCGATGCGCAGGTTCGCGCGGCGGCGGAAACCCTGCTGGCGCAGCGGTCGAAGCTCGTTCGCCTGACGCTCGGCCCGGACTACATTCAGTTCAACCTGATGATCGGCGACAACCTCTTTCGCAAAGAGGTGCCGCTCGATTTCGACGTTGCCGTTCCAGCCCTGGGGCTGAAACTCGATTCGAACGTCTCCGTCGTGCTGAGTCTGGACTACCTGTTCGGGATCGGCTTCGGCTTCAGCGTCAACGACACCTTCTACGTCGATACGACGGGGGTCACGCCCACGGGCGAAGAGTTCTCACTCGACCTCTCCGCGACCCTGAAGGGCGAGAAGGATCCGGTCACGGGACGCGTGAACCCGGCCCGGTTCAACGCCACGTTGGGCTTCGTGGGCCTGGACCTGACGGACATGTTGCCCGGGACCGACCCGCTGGACGACGGCGTGCCCACGGGCCTGTTCGGCTCGTTTGACGTCGACCTGCAAGGCGGCGCGAGCGGACGACTGGGGCTGCGGAACCTCAGCACCCTGGCCTTGGAGGCCCGGCTGACCGCCGAGGCGAATGTTGACCTCCGGGCCCGGCTCCGCCTCGGCGATGGAACGACGAACGTCTTCCCGTCGGTCTCCACGCTGTTCCGCTATGACCAGGTCTTCGCCGACGCCCGCATCAGCACCGCGGGCGGGTTCCAGGCGACCTTCGGCGAACCGCCGTCGATTGTCTTGGAAAACGTGTCGCTCGACCTCGGCACCTTTATCAGTTCGTTCGCCAAGCCCATCCTGGAGAACGTGCAGAAGGCGACCCGACCGCTCGAGCCGATCATCCGGACACTCACAACGCCGATCCCCGTGATCTCCGATCTGGCCAAGAAGCCAACCACGTTCCTGGACCTCGCCCAGCTGTTCGGCGGTCCGAAGTTCAACCGCGGCTTCATCGATACGGCCGTGACGATCGTGAACTTGATCAACAGCATCCCCACCAATACGCCGACCGTCATGATCGGCTTCGGCGACTTCGTCATCGCCGGCCGCAGCAACGACCTGCGGGACAAGAACAAGAAGCTCTCGGACACGAAACCGCCCGACGCCTCGAACCACAACCTGAAGCAGCAGTTGAAGCAACCGACCGGCACCGCTCCCGGCGGGACGGGCCCGGGCGGCCAGCTTTCGTCACAGGCCAAGAGCTTCGTCAGCGGCTTTACCTCGATGCAGAACCTGGAGATTCCGCTGCTGTCGGATCCGACGGCGATCTTCAATCTGATCATCGGCAAGCCGGCGGACCTGTTCATCTTCAACATGCCGCCGTTGGTGCTCGACTTTGACTACACCAAGTCGTTCCCGATCCCCGGCATTCCGGGCCTGAATGCCCGGTTGGGCGGCGAAGTCCGCGTTGTCGCCGACTTCGGTTTCGGGTTCGACACCTCCGGGTTCATCGAATTCCAGAAGACCGGCTATAGCCCCGCCGAGGCCGGCTTGATTTTCAACGGTTTCTACCTGCGGGACAAGAAGAACGGCGTGGATGTGCCGGAGTTGGATTTCGAGGTCAAGATCAAGGCCGGGGCCTCCGTCGGAGTCGGCGGGATCATCGAGGCCGGCGTCGAGGGGGGCGTGTTCGCGGGCATCGACTTCAATCTGCACGACATCCCGGACGAGCGGACGGGCAAGGTCGACAACAAGATCCGCCTGGACGAACTGGTCCACCGTCTGGACATCGGGCCGGCTTGCATTTTCGACACCAGCGGCGACCTGGGCGTGTTCCTGCAGGCGTTCCTGCAGATCAAGCTGGGCAGCGTCACGGTCTTCGACCAGTCCTTCGAGTTCCTGCGGGTCGTCTTGGCACGGTTCAACCACGTCTGCGCCGAGAAGACTCCGCCGGTCCTGGCGAACCTGGAAACCGACGGCACGTTGTACTTGAACATGGGTCCCCGCGCGCCCTCGCGCAGTGTGGACGAGGACAAGCTGAGGCAGGATAGCGGTGAGTTGTTCGAGGTGCGGCGAGTCCAGGACAGCGACGGCGCGGAGGCGATTCAGGTGCTGTGGGAAGGCGAGCCGTTCAAGATCCTGGATCCGACGGACCCCACCCAGAACCGTAAGCTCAACAAGACGTTCAAGGCGGCCGAAGTCCGCAAGATCGTGGCCTACGGCGGCGCGGGCGATGACCTGCTGGTGATCGGCGACGGGATTGGCGCCGAACTCGAACTGCACGGCGGGATCGGCAATGACCGCTTCCAGATCGGAGCTCCCCCGGCAAACGCGACTCGCCTGGTCACGATCTACGGCGACGACGGCGACGATTCCGTGCAAGGCTCCAGCGGAGTCGAGATCGTGTACGGCGGCGCCGGCGACGATGTGATCGAGGGCCGCGAGGGCGACGATACGCTGTTCGGCGGCGTGGCCGATCTGGCCGTCGCCAGCGGCAACGACCGCATCCTGGGCGGCGACGGCGACGACTTGATCTACGGCGGCAACGAGGCTGTGAGCATTGTGATCGAAGTCGTGGACCCCACGACGAACGCCACTCGGACGACGCGCAAGGGGGGCGACAAGCTCTTCGGCGGCGCTGGTCACGACGTGATCCTGGGCGGGAGCGGTGACGACGAAATCGATGGCGGTGAGGGCGACGATTGGCTCGACGGCGGCGCCGATAACGACCAGCTCTACGGCCGCGGCGGCGACGACGTGCTCCGCGGCGGGGACGGCGACGACGATGCGGCCGGCGGCGCGGGGGCGGACGCGGTCCTGGGCGACGCGGGTCGCGACGTCCTCTATTGGCTTACCGGGGACGGCTCCGACACCATCCTGGACGGTGGCTCTCAGGCGTCGGGAGCCCTCAAAGACGGCGACACCCTCACGCTCGAAGGCGGGAAACGCGCCGAGTACTTCCTGGTCGACGTTGCGGCCGCGGGCGGCGGTTCGTACAACTCCGTCCGTGGCGGGCAGACGCTGACCCTGACGCAGCGGAACGCTGTCCGCACCCGAATCTGGGACCTTTCGCTTGATCCCTCGACCGACCGCCAGTCGGATCAGCAAGTGTACCTTGCCGGGATCGAGAACTTTGCCGTCGAGGCGTCGGCGGGAGCCGACACGGTGGAGGTGATGGACCTGCAGGGCGCCGGACTGGGCAGCCTGACGATCGACGCCGGCGACAGCGGGGGCACGCGCAGCGTGCTGCGTCCGAGCCTGGACGAGCAGGGCAATCCGACCTACTGGCTGAGGCCCGCCCAGGTGGCGATCGCCGCGATCGCTCCGCAGATCGAGGTTCCTGTCGAGGCGGCCGAGACGAACGCGATTCAGCGGGTGTCCTTCGCCGGCCGGTCGGGGACGTTCGCCCTGAGCTATCTCGATCGAGCCACCCAGCCCCTGGCCTACAACGCCACTGCGGCGCAAGTTCAAGCGGCGTTGCGCCAGGTCGGAAGCGACGAGAGCATCGTCGAACTGCAAGCCGTCACCGTGACCGGGGCGGGCTCGCCGCTGGATCCGTGGCGGGTGGAGTTCCCCGGCGTCGGTTCCAGCGTCGCGTTGTTGGAAGTCTTCGAGTTTACGTTTTCCGCTCAGGCCATCTCGCACAGCGGCAAGGCTGGCACATGGACGCTGTCCTACGGTAACGAGACGACGGCTGCCTTGCCGTACAATGCAACGGCCGCCGCGATCGAGTCGGCACTGGAAGCGCTGACCGGCATCGGCGACGTGAGCGTCACGGGTGCCGGTACGAGTGCCAACCCCTGGCAGGTCGTGTTTGTCGGCGTGGCGGGCGAAATCGGCCTGCTGGAGGGCGACGCCTCCCTGATGCACGGCGGCCCCTATGTCGACGAAGCCGGCCGGCCGCTGCAGGACGGCGATGGAGCGGCGCTGTTCCATACGGTGGGCGACGTGGTCGCCGACGACGAAGGCAATCCGCTGTCCTACGAAGGCGGCGAGCTGATGGCTTACCTCGGCAACGAGGTGGTCACTGATGCCGACGGACTGCCGGCACGCTATGCCGTCCGCACGCCGCGGATGGCGCTGGGCGGCGAACGCGTCTACAGCTCGGCCGGCGTCCCGCTCACCGACCCGCTCCGCGGCGTTCCGCAATCGCTCGACGACTCCCTGCCTCGGCCCCTGGTCTACCCGGCGCCCATCCAGGGCCCGGGAGCGTCCTCCAGCGCGGACGGTTTGACGGTCACCCTGGGCACGCTGTTCGGCGGCTCGCTGCCCGAGTTGTCGGCCGTTCCCGGCGACGGCTCTTTTGTCCTGTTCTTGACGCATCCCGCAACCGGCGAGCGTCGCGGTAGTCGGATCACCGCGGTCGACGCCGGGACGAGGTCCGTCCAGGTCGCCGACGCCATGCCCGGCGGTCAGGCCGGCTGGAACTGGGCTATTGGCCAGCAACTTCGCGACGGCGCGGGGAACCTCTTGAATCACGAGGCCGGAGACGACGTACTGCGGTTGCCGGGCGAACCGGCGTTCGACGAAAACGGCGACCGGCGGGTCCAGCGGCAAGGCGATCCCGTGCTGCGCAGAGCCAATGCCCCCGTCCTGGATGCAGACGGATTCCGCCGCTTCAATGGTACGGGCCGGCCGCGCGTGGACGAGTTCGGCAACCCGCTGGTCCAGGCTGACGGTTCCGCGGCGCCGATCCTGGTCGCCGTCGACGAGCCGGACAGCGGTACGGACGATTTCGCGTCCGATACGATCATCATCCACGGCGGGCAGTCGACGCCGCTGGGCGACCGATCGGCAGCCAACGACACCTTCACGATCCGTTCGGACCGCCCGACGGCTCCAGCGCCGGACGAGCCGCCGCTGCGGCCCTCCCGTGTGTCGGTCGTTCGCGATGGCGTGATGGAGTTCGTGCTCCTCAAGACGCACCGGGACGACACGACGCATGCGGATTCCCTGGTCGTCCTCGGACATGCGGGCCGTGATTCCCTGCTGGCCGACGCCGTAGTGCACGATCTGGTGGCCGTCCAACTGGACGGTGGCGACGGCAACGATCGTTTGGTTGGGACTCCCTTCGCTGACGTCCTCGACGGCGGCCCGGGCGACGACACGTTCACGGGCGACGCCGGCAGCGACGTGTTCCGCGACGCGGGCGGCGTCGACACCCTGATCGAAAAGCAGGACGCCGACATGTCGCTGCTGGGCAACTACTTTGTCGTCGGCCGGATCCTCGCCGACGACGGCAGCCCGCTGGCCAAGGGACAGGGCATCCGGCAGCTCGCCCAGGGCGAACGGGATCCCGAGTTCCCGATTCCCTTCGAGGTCCAGGAGTTGGGCGCGCGGGCGGATGTTTACGCCGCGACCTACCTGGACCTGGTCGTCAACCAGACCCGCCAGACGCAGCTGGAGAGCCTGCTCGACGGCGGTGTGCCGATCTTCGAACGGGCGAGCATCACGTCGGTCGATGCCCGCACGAGCACGTCCGGCGCCAATCTGCTGGTCCTGAACGACAGCGACGGGCAGCTTCGCGTCGGCACGACGCTCGTCGCCGTCACTCCTTGGATTGGCTCTGTCACGCTGGACAATGGCGGCAGCGGAGCGGCTGCGGCCGCCGTCAATGAGTACTACATCCTGAATCTGACTGGCACGACCAGTTCCGAGATCACGATCGCGGACAGCGGCGGAACGGCCGGAGTGGACGAGTTGACCATCGTCGGCACGGACGGAGACGATTCCTTGCTGCTGGACTCGGACCTCGGCGACATCACGGCCGGCCGCGTTCTGGCCGGCGATGGCACGGGCCGCGAACTCGTCACCTTCCGGCAGATCGAATTGCTGACCGTCAACACCTGGCGGGGCGATGACTTGGTCTACTCGGACGACACGGTCATCCAGACCATCGTGAACTTGGGGCTGGGCCACGACCGCCTGATCGTCGGCACGGTGCCGCAGATCCCCGATCGGGACAATCGGACCATCGAATTCCCGCTCGGCGTCCCCATCGCCGACACGTCCCGCATGACCAACGGCGTCTCGGCCACCACGGTCGTCTACGGCAGCGACGGTGACGATCAACTGGAAGTCAACCACAACCGCGGCAAGCTGTTCCTGCACGGCGGCGACGGCGACGACACGTTCATTAT
>CAIYOB010000937.1 GCA_903927685.1 uncultured Planctomycetaceae bacterium | reverse complement strand
TGCCGTTCCACCGTTCGTCGATCGCCCAACCTCCCGGGCCTTCGGGGAAGTAGTCTTCATCGGCCAGTTCGAGGTTCTTGCCGGGCAGGCAGAACTTCCTGCCGACGAAGCTGGGGAAGCAACGCAGCACGCCGCCGCCTGCTTCCGCCGCGGCTTGCACCGCCGGTGCCGCACCCTCCGCGAGAATATTGAGGTTGGACCGGTACAGGTGGACGTCAAGGAATCGCAAAGCCATCGATTGGTTCCTCATGTTATGGGTTGACACACTTGCCTCTGGCACCTTTTTACCTTTTCGCCGACGAAATGCCTATGCCCCCCGGAAACGGCCCTCAGGCGTGCCGGAAACCCAGCGCCAGCTCGGCGTGGCGCCGGCTGAGCTGTCCGAGGCT
This sequence comes from uncultured Planctomycetaceae bacterium, assembly GCA_903927685.1. The sequence continues at coordinate 5,057 of CAIYOB010000937.1, read as the reverse complement.
CAATCGCCTGCTAGCGGGCCTCCAGCCGGCAAGTCGCCAGCCCGATATGCCGGTCGCCGCCGCCATAGTATAGCAGCCACTGGCCGCGAAAGGGCACCAGGGCGTTGGCCACGACGGCGGCGGGGGTGAAGCCGTGGACCTCCCAGTCCCGTTCCGGCCGCAGAACGGGCCGGTCCAGCCGCTGCAGGACTTGGGTCAGATCCCGACCGTCCAGCAGTGCCTGACCCAAGCTCCACGCACCGGCTGGCAGCGTCGGGTCGCCGCCGTTCAAGGCGTTGTAGAACAGCAAGATGCCGTCGGGACGTTCCCAGGCGATCGCCCCCGCCTCGTGCGAACTGCCGTCAAACTGGCCGGGCTGGCCGCCCGACCAGACCGCTTTGCCCAGCGGCTTCCAGTCGATCAGGTTGTCCGATTCGGCCAGCGCACAGGCATGGCTGACCAGCATCAGGTACTTGCCGCCAATCCGGGCGGCGACCAGCCGGTCACCGACTCGCCGGCTGACCACCACGCCGCTGCGCGTGCCGGCAACGCGGTCCGGGGCGAACTTGGCGAACGCCGGGCCGTGCTTGGTCCAGTGGATCAAGTCCCGGGACGTGGCGACCAGCAACGCATCCCGCTGGCCGTTCCAGGCCGTATAGTTCATGAAGTAGGTGCCGGCCTCGTCCTCGACGATATGCAAGTCTTCGCACCCGCCCTCCCATTCGAACGGCTCACAGGCGTCGTGGTCGGGATACAGGACCGGCTTGCCCCAGCGAGTGAACTGCCGCCCGTCATCGCTGGACGCCAGCCCGATGCGGCAAGTCCGCCCCCAGGCCGTCGGCTTGGGCCCGTCGTCGGCCCGGTACAGCAAGTAAACTTTGCCTTCCCGGACCACCGCCGCGGGATTGTACACGTTCTGCTGCTCCCAACGCACGGACCGCTTCTCGATCGGACAGTCGAACGTCGAATCAGGACAGGGCGACAAAGCGGGCTGGTCCTGCCTGGTGAACGGGCCGATGGCCCAAGCGGGCCAGGATTCCGCCGTCCGGTCCTGGCCCGACAGCGCACAGGCACTGCTCGCCAGCAGCGCCGAGAGAATGGCGGCGTGTGAGTGCTTCATGGCTGGACGTTCCTGTCTCTCAGGGATGCTCGACTGGCTGGCCTTCGTGGCGAATGGCCAGTCGCAGGACGACCGCCACATCCACGGTTTTGGAGAAAAACTGCACCGCTCCATCGACCATGCCCACCTGCAGGCCGCCGGGATGCGGTGACTGGAGGGGATTGTTGATCCCGTGGTTCTCGCTGCAGCCGGGCCAAGGATTCGCGCCCTGGACCCATTTCTCGTTGGGGCGGTAACGCACGGTCGTGATGTTCCAGCAATCGGCAGCCCACGGCGTTGGCGGACCGGCCGGCGTCGCGGCGCGCGGCACCGGATCGGCGAGTGCGGTGCCCAACAAGAGCCCACCTCCTGGCCAAGTTCGCACCACCTTCCAGACTGGATCACCGTGGTACTTCGTCTCGACGGTTCGGTCCTGGTCGCGCAGCCAGTCCGACTGTTCGCCGATGAGCATCACAGTCAGCTGGTGATGATTGCGCTGGCGTGACCCTCATTCGCGTGGATCTGCTTTCGTCGTCGGCGGTAGCGGTAGCGAGTTGCCGCGGACGCCGCTCCAAACACCAGCATCGAAAGCACAAGCGAACCCGGCTCGGGATTCACGGTAAGAGATGCTGGACCGGACGTAATGAACCCATCCAGCGCGTCGCCGAGTCCGGTGAGGAAGTCGTCCCCCGCAGTCAGATCGCTAACACTGATGGTTGTTGTCCCGGGTGTCAACCCAGTCAAGGTGAAAGTGCCCAAGAGGATCCGGCCAGTTCCATCGGGAGCGAGCAAGGGGCTGGGAGGTGAAGCAAATATATCGACCGCCTCATTCAATTGCGCCGTTGTCGCCGTCACGGCCTTGTATAGCACCACCGCGTCATCGAACGCCGCGTTCTGCTGGATGTCGCCAGCCAGCGAAACGGCTGCAATCCCGGGCGGACTGTCAAACGACACTTCGATCCCGGCGGTCCATAGAAGATCGCTCGAAAGATCCGGCTCACCGACACCGAGCGGTCCGGTTTGTGTCAGGTACACCTGAATCGGCACGGTAGCGCCGGGACTCGGTATTTCGATCGCTGTCGTGGGCGTACCGCCCACAGCAAACTCAAGAATGATGCCCGCGTGGCTGAAGCCCGCCAAAACGAGCCAAGTGAGCGAGACGCCGAGCAGGACGATGGCACGAAACATAACTTGGGTCCTTCAATTCCCGTGGAGTGGAAAGTGGTTTCGAGACCTTGTATTTACCGCATGCTATCCAGTCTACTCAGGTTGCCAATTGCTTGGGGGCTGTTGGGAACAAACAACTTCCAGCCACAACACTCTGACAATCTACCGAATCTGTGTCGCTGATCTGCAGGAATGCCGGCTTTGCCGCACCGGGCCGAATTCCCGGGCATCCATCTGGCCAAGACAATCCTCCGTCGAGCCGCCGCCGGGCATACCAATGAGGCACTCCTACGATGAGTAACCATACGGCTGTTCCAACAGACCTTGCCGCTGTTCGTTTCTGTCCGTGGATTACCGCTTCATCATCCGATCCACGCCAGCTGTTTCCGGTAGCGAGCCAGGAACTGGGTCTGGTCGGCCCCGTCCACATCGTTGTCCAGGTCAAAGTCGAAGTACGCCAGGTACTTGGAACTGGTCGCCGTCTGATTCAGCGTCCCCTTGATCCGGAAGTAGTCGGTGTTGTCCACATCGCGGTCCCCGTCGCTGTCGCCGAAGAAGCGGAAGAACGTGTCGGCCTCCGCCGCTCCGAACTGATAGTCGGTGCCTGTGTCGAACCCGTTCTGCTCCAGGTCGATCGTCAGCAGGTAGTTCCCATCCGCGAGTGAGCCGCCTATGATTCCTGCCCCGGTAAATGTCACCGTCGCCACGGTCTTGCCAGTCGCACTGCTTTGAGCAATGTTCAGCCCCACGGGCAAATTCGATGCCCTGTCTACGAGCTTGAAGGCGCCATTCGGCAGGTCCACCACCGACGTGAACAACACGGCGATGCGGGTCACCATCGACCGCTGGGCCAAACCGTCGTTGATTCGGACGGCCTCAACCTGCGGCGCCGCTCCGCCCACCGGATTGATCGCAATCGAAACGGTGGCGACGTTCGAATCCGCGGAACCGTCGTTTGCTTTGTAAGTGAAGCTGTCCGGACCCGAGTAGCCTGCGGCCGGCGTGTACGTCAGCCTACCGTCGGCGTCCACCGTCACCGTTCCGTGCGAGGGCCCCGTCAGCCGGACCGCCGTCAGCGTGCTGTCGACGTCCGTATCGTTGGCCAACAACCCGCCCGCTGCGGAGACGATCAACGGCACATCTTGGTCCGTCGCGTACGCGTCGTTCCGGGCCACGGGACGATCGTTCACCGGGTTGACCGTGATCGTCACCGTGGCCGGTTCGGAATACTCCGAGCCAGTGGTGGCCAGATAAGTAAACCTGTCTACGCCATGATAGTTGTCGAACGGCCGGTAACTGAACGCGCCCGTGGCCGGATTGACCGCCAGATAGCCGAGCGACGGCAACGTGAGCAGTTGGGCCGTCAGCACTTGCCCCGCGGGGCCGGTGTCTCCAGCGAGGATCCCAGGCGCCGGCACCACCAACACGGCGTCCTCATCCGTCGCGTAAGCGTTGTCATCGGCTGTCACTTCAGCGGCAACGTATTGCACCGAGTTGTCGGTGCTGGTGCTGGGATCGCTCAGGTTTCCCGCCGCATTCGCCGCAGCGCGCGGAGCCACGCTCGCTGTGACGGTCCCGCTGCCCGTCATCCCGCTGACCGCGACGCTGTACGTCGGACCAGTCCCCGTCACGACCTTGTTCAATGGCCCCGGTGCTGTCCCGCCCAGAATCACATCTTCGGCAGTGAAGCCCGTCACCGGTTCGCTGAAGGTCACCGTGAACTGAATGGGCGAGCCATTGGTCGGATCAAGTTGGCTTGCGGCCTGGTTGATCGTCACCGTCGGGGGCGGGCGTACCGTGATCACAACCGTAGCAACGCTCGACACGTCGCAGCCGTCCGAGGCCCGGTAGGTGAAGCTGTCCGAGCCGACATAGCCCGCGTCGGGGGTATACGTGAACGAGCCGTCGAGGTTCAGCACCAGCGTTCCGTGCTGGGGACCGCTGAGCCGCGACGCCGACAGCGGACTGCCGTCGGGATCCGCATCGTTCCCCAACACGCCCGGCGCGGCGACGGTCAACGGGCGGTCTTGCTCGCCCTGCCACGCGTCATCCCGGGCGACCGGGGGCGCGACAATGACCAACTGCTGAGTGGCGCTGCCGATTCCTCCGTCGTCGTCCGTCACCGTCAAGGTCACGACGTGAGTGCCGTTCGACTCCGGGGTGAACCGGAAGTCTGCATTCGAGCCGGCCGCCACCGAGACGCCGCTCTTCGTCACACGCCAGTCATAGGTGAACGTGTCACCGCCGCCCGGATCGACAACGGATCCGGTCAGGTGGATCGGCGTCCCGACGCAACTCTCCGCCGGAGCACCCACGATCGCTGCCAGTGGAGCCGCGTTGTTCACCGTCACGGTCAGGGTGTCCGCCTGGCTGCCGCCGTCGTCGTCTGTCACGGTCACCGTCACCACGTACGTGCCGTTGTCGGCGTACACATGGCTGCCCGCCACCGAACCGCCGCCGGCGCCCGGCGTCACCCCTCCGGCTGCGGCGGCCGTGCCGTCGCCCCAGTCGATCGTCGCCGTGTGCGTATCGCCCGTCCCCGCGTCCGTGAACGTGGCGGGAGCCAAGCTGACCGTGGTTCCTTCCACCACGCTCTGGTCCGCCCCGCCCGCCACGGCCGGCGCCGTGTTGTTCACGGTGACGGTCAGCGTGTCTGCCTGGCTGCCGCCGTCGTCGTCTGTCACGGTCACGGTCACCACGTACGTGCCGTTGTCGGCGTACACATGGCTGCCCGGCACCGAACCGCCGCCGGCGGTCTGCGTCACCGTTCCGGCGACGGCGGCCGTCCCATCGCCCCAGTCGATCGTCGCCG
>CAIYOB010000936.1 GCA_903927685.1 uncultured Planctomycetaceae bacterium | reverse complement strand
GTGCGCGTTGCCGGCCACGTTCACGGCGAAACCGTGATGCTCCGGCAGCGAGAACGGTTTGCTGCCGAGATGCCATTTGCCGATGCTGGCCGTGCGATAGCCGGCTTCGCGCAGGGCCTCGGCCAGCGTGAATTCCTCCAACGGCAGGGCGCGAATGAACCGTCCGCTCTGCAGTCGCGCCTGCGGATTCCAGCGTCCGGAGGGCAACCAGTCGGTCAGCAGTAGCCGCGCGGGGTACTTGCCCGTCAGCACCGCCGCCCGCGTGGGCGAACAGACGGCGCAGGCCGCGTAGGCGTCGGTGAACCTCGCCCCTTCACCGGCCAACTGGTCGATGTGGGGTGTCTGGTAGAACGTGCTGCCCTGGCAGCCGAGATCGCGCCAGCCAAGGTCGTCGATCAGGAAGAGGATGATGTTGGGCTTACCCGCACGTTCGGACGCCTCGGTGGCGGGTCGCGGGGCCAGGGGGGCCAGCAGGAGAGTAATCAGCAGCGTGACGGTATGCTTCATGGCTGTGGCCTTTCGTGTCCTCATTCTACGCCATCTCAGGTTGAAGGGCGCCGTCGGCATGCAGCCGTTCGACCCGCAGCGTGGTCGTGAGGCAAACTGCGGTCCGAACAGGGATCTCGCGCTGCGTCGCAACCCGCAGCACGCTGCCGGGCGTATACGGCACTTCCATTCGCCCAGCATAGGGGCTGTCCAGCGCGAAGTCCACCGGCACGTTCTGCGGCCAACACGGCAGCACAATCAACTCGTCCGGGTAGTCGTGCAGCAGCATTTTGGACATCCGACAATAGCCCACCGTTTCGACGGTGGGCTCGAAAGGCCAACCAATTCATCCAGCCCCGCCAGGAGCGAAAGAGTCTCTCGTCCCTCGCGGGACTTTCGTGCGGCGGAAACGGCATTTGTTACCCACCGTTGAAACGGTGGGCTATTGGCAATCGTCCCTGGCGGGACGGGGCGATCGAGTCTGGCGGGAGGGATCAATCGTCGGCGGTTTGTCGGGCGTGGGCGAGTATTTGAGCGACGGCGGACTGCAGTTCTTCGCGGTCGACTTGCCGCTGGCCGAGCCATTGAGCCAGGGCCGCGGCGAAATGGTTCTCTTCCTGCGACGCGCCCGGCAATTGAATCCGCAGCGTGCGTCGGGTGGCCGATTTCCAGAGCGGCTCGGACAGTATTCCGCCTGCGCGCGGACCAAGCGGTGAGACAACCCCAGGCCGTGTCGCCCAGCCGGAGGCCTGGTGTCATCGGGTGCTCACTCCGTCGCTTTGTCCTTCTTGCGTTTGACCTTGGGGGACAGGTTGGGCGCGTCGGTTTTTGGCAGCCATTTCGCCAGGTCCGCTTTCACCGAGGCGAATTCCGGCTTGTTCGCGAGATTGGTCCACTCGTGCGGATCGTCTTGATGATCGTACAGTTCTTCGCCGCCGTCGGCATAGCGGATGTAGCGCCAACGCTCGTTGCGCAGGGCGTGGTTGCCCAGGCCGTGCGTGGTGAGCGCGGGCTGATTCCAGGCACCCTGCGGGTCTTGGAGCAACGGGACCAGGCTGACGCCGTCGAGATTCGGCACGGGCGGCAGGCCGCAGAGTTCGTTCAACGTGGGAAACAAGTCCACGAAGCTCACCGGGCGCTCGGTGCGGGTCTGCTCGCGCGTCACGCCGGGCGCGACCACGATCAGCGGCAGGCGTGTGGACCGATCCCAGAGGGTGAACTTGTGCAAGTGCTGCTTTTCGCCAAGATGAAAGCCGTTGTCGGACCCGAACACGATGATCGTGTTCTGGGCTGCGGGACTGGCGTCCAGCGCGTCCAGCAGTCGCCCGACTAACGCGTCGCAGAACGTGATGTTGGCCAGATACGCCTGTAGCACCTGCTGGTACTGCCCGGCTTCCTGCACCAGGGCGAGATCGGCGGCGCGATCCGCGGCCATCGCTTTGCCGCTCGCGGGCAGGTCGTCGAGATCGTCCTCCTTTACCGGCGGCGGCGTGACGCGGTCGGCGGGGTACAGGTCGAAGTACTTTCGCGGCGCGTACCAGGGCAGGTGCGGCCGGTAAATGCCCGCGGCCAGAAAGAACGGCTGCTTCGGCGGTTGCCGCAGCAGCTGCTCCGCCCATTGCACCATTTTCGCATCGCCCAGTTCGTCATCCGGCTTGTCGAACGGCCCCCAGTCAAACTCGTTGGGGTTTTGCGGCGGCTTGGCGAGCGCCTTGACGCTGGGCAGCCGGTTCAGCGGAAATCCCTCCGGAAAGGCGAACCGCTTACTGTCGCCGCCGCTGGCCCAGAGCGTTTGGTAGTGACTGTCGAAGACCTGGTCAAAGTACTCGGTCCAATCGCTGCGGCGATTGAAGCCGGGCGGGTGATGGTACACCTTGCCGCCGCCCGCGACGAAATAGCCGTGGGTCTGGAAGTGCTGCGGGATCGTCGCCACGCCGGGCAGGACCTCGTGCCAGACGGTGTCGTTGCCGTAGACGCCGCTGCTGCTCGGACGCCGGCCCGTGAAGGTAGCGACGCGTGACGGATTGCACACGGGCGCGGCACAATGGGCGTTGGCGAACAGCAGCCCGCGCCGTGCCAGGCGGTCGATATGAGGCGTTTGCACGTCCGGATGGCCGCCCAGGCAGCCCACCCAGTCATTCAGATCGTCCGCGATGATCATCAGGACGTTGGGACGCGGTGCATCGGCAGCCTCGACGGCGGCGAGCGGTGCGCGCAGCAGTGCGGTAGCGAAAAGGAACCAGCAGAGTGACGAGCCGCTGAAGAATGGGGTTCCGGGGGGCATGTTTCCTTGGCCACGAAAAGCGGACCTGAAGTAGTGTATCCTGGATCGTGCTTTCTCACTGGAGACTGAAACTGGCGGGAGCATAGGGGCTCAGGTCCAGGGCGAATTGGCCCTGGGTAATTGTCTTCGGCTGGCCGATCTCTTCACCGCGCAGATTCACCGGCGTCGCAGTGGCGAAGTTGGCGCCGGCGGGGAGCGTGACTTGAAGCTCGCCGGCGGTGCCGGCCATTTCCCAGACGCGCAGGAGCGTGCCGGGACCGTCGGGGTTGGCGCCGAAGGCCGTCACGATTGCGCCCTGGCGGGAGACCGTCACGCCGGATTGCTCGGAGCTTAGTCTATCGCCGGCTCCGCTGGTCGCGACGGCGAGAAGCGGATTGCGCGCTTCGAGGGCGGGCGTCGCCATCACCGCGTCGGCGGGTGTGTTCGCGTCGAAGGCCCACAGGCGGACGCGTGAACTCCAGACGCCAGGATACCAGTAACGAAAATTCGTGTTCCACTGGTTGTTGTAGAGGTTGACAGAGACGACCGGTTCTTTCGGCGTGAATTCAGCTGCGTTCTTGGAGGATCTCCAGCAGCCGGGGCGGTCCAGCGAGACGAGCGGATGATCAAGCGGACACACGGCGATGCCTGCGCCGTCGGCGCCGGTAATCGTGACGCCGTGGCCCACAGTGAAGAGGTCGCGGTTCGCGCCGGGCAGGATATCGGTGGCGGGATTCATGACGCCCAGCGAGCGATGGACGCGGAACTGCGGGTTGGCGATCTTGAACGGCAGGCACAACCAGTCGGCTTCGGGCCAGTTGTCCCGGGCCTTGCCTTTGATCGTGAGCTCGATGTCGACATAGGGCTGGTTGTGCGCAGGCGTGATCCGCAGGACACTCGCCGGAAGATGGTTCGCGGGATCGGCGGGGCATTCGATGGTCGCCGTGTGGCCATCGGTCGTGACGACACCCTTGCCCCCGGTGGCGGCGCGATAGGGGACCTGCTGTTCGGAAATCATGCCGGGCTTATGCATGCCTGGATGGGGCCAGTCGCCGGCGCGGCCCTGTTGGTACTGCATGGCGTACTGGTGGGCCTGCTCGAAGGTGAACCGTTCGTTGAGGTATTGGCCAAGCCCACGCCCGTCAGACGGCTCGACCCATTCGCGTCCGGTGCGTTTATCGACCAGCGAGCTGACGGCGCCTTGGCCTGGATCGACAGTCAGCTTGAAGAAAGGGCTCTCGAGCGTGACGGATTCCGACGTCGTGGCGGGTGGCTCGCGCCGCCTTCCGGCAGGCAGCGGTTCGGTGCGATAGCCGCACGGCGGTACGTCTTGCACGAACACGGTTTCGCCTTGGAACTCCACCAAGCCGGAACGCGTCCAGGGCAGCGGATTGAACACCACCATGCCAGGCCCATTGTATTTCACCGCAGTGGCGAGGCTCTGCAGGTTGGCGTCCGTGATGCGGCGCGAAATGCGCGCGGCTTCGCGGATGTACTCGGTCTTGTCCTCCCAGGAAGCTTCGAGGCCGGCGTATTGCTTGGGGTCGAGCTTGGCAAAGGCCTCGCCGTATTGGTTCACGGAGGCCGCGCCACCCCACGTGTGCTCGCCATAGAGGAGGATTTTTTCGTAGGCCAGCGCGATGTCTGTGGCGATGGGCGGCTGCGTGATGCCCCAGAGATTGAGTTGCGTGTGCAGACTCTCGGCGGCGGCGATCTGCGGATGGACCTCGCGGGAGAGCTTGATGCCCCCGGGGTCGCACATGATACCGTGAATCCAAGTGTCGGGCATCTCGCCTTTGACAACCGGAATCTCCGGCTGCTCCTGGAGGATCGCGTCCACGAAATCGTCCATCGTGCCCATGCGGACCTTGACGCCCGGAAGCCGCTGCGCCACGTCGTCGAACAACGCCTTGACCTGGTCGGCCTTGGGCGGCCCGGAGTTGTCCGGTGTCACGATGATGGCCGGCCAGATCGCGTAGGGCCAGTCGGCGGCGGGGGCGAGGTTGCGGGCGATGAAGGGGTCTTGAGCGGAATACCAGCGCGGCAGCCACTCCGGGACGCAAGTGCCGTAGGTGTTGGAGTACAACGTCAGCACGCGCGAGCCGTCGGGGCCTTCCCACCAGAACAGGCCGGGCGTCTGCACGCAACCGCTCGGCCAGTTGCAGCCGATATGCATGAACTGAACGTCGCCCCGCGCGAGCACGGTGGCCAGCGCGCCGCCGTGCGACGGGACATCGGTCTTTTTGGCGGAACGCGGCAGCGGCATCCCATACCGGCGGCAGAGTTGGGACGCAAAGATGAACCCCCGGGCCATTTCCTCCGGCTCGCAGGCGTCGGATTCGAGGGTGAACGGCAGCGCGTGAAATCGTAACTTGCCGGCCTTCACGTAGGCGTCAAGCCGTTGGCGACGGGCGGGCGTCTGGCCGGGCCAGTCTTCGAGCACCTTCGACATGACCCAGCCGGGGCCGGTCCAGGCGAATTGCTGTTCCGCCGGCAGGCTCTGCGCCTGGTCCATGATGTCCATGGCGCGGTCAATCATCTCGGTGCGGTAGTGCTGGACGATTTCCCGGACGCGATGCGTGTAGCCAATGTCGAAGTGCGTCTTGATGATGACGATGACTTCCTTGATGTGCGAATAGTCCGGCCCGGCGGGAGCAAGCTGCTCGTGCTTGACAGTGGCCTCGGGGTGGGCCGGGGACCTGGCGACCAGCAGCGCGGCGGGCAGATCGGCGAGATGGTCCGTGCTGCTCATGACCACGTTCGGACGCGGCTCGGCGGCAAATGCCGAAGAAGGAATGCCGAAGGACGAAACGATCGAAGCGGCACAGAGGAGATGGCAAAAAAATGAGTGGCAATAAGACGGCGTGTGGGGCTTCATAACTCTTTCCTCCCTGTCTTGTCAGTTCTCAGGCGAACGGCAACCGGCAGCTTCATCGGTTCTTCTTCTTTTTCTTCTTGGCCGGGGGCGTGCTTGGAGCGGGTTCTTTCCCGAAAAAGTAGTCGGGATAGCCCCAGCCAAGCTCCTTGCCGGCGGCTTTGGATTGGACGGACGTGACTTCCGCGGTCAGCCGCTGGAGGTTGACCGGATCGAGCAGCGGATCCTTGGTTTCCTGCCGCCACGCGGCGAGCGCTTGTTGGAGTTCGGCACAGGCCGCGGCGTGGTCGGGCGAGTTGGCGAGATTGCGGAACTCGTACGGGTCGGCTTGCAGATCGTACAGTTCGTACCGCGGCGGTTTCTCCATCAGGGCGTAGGCGGCGCGGACCTCCGGCGCGGCGCCGGCAATGGCTCGAGGCAGTCCGCCCCGGAAATCCGTCTGGCCGCGATCAACCGCGGCGCCTTCGAGCTTGCGGAAGGTGTCGGCGTAGTCCGGGTTCACGGTATCCGGCAGGAGGTTTTCGATCAGTTTGTAGCGCTCGGTGCGGACGGCCCGCAGCGGATGGTAGTTCGCCGCGGCGGCGTGCGTGTGATATTCCGTGAACAACTGCGTACGCCACGCGCCAGGCTCGCCAGCCAGCAGCGGCTGGAGCGGACGTCCCGGCAGACCGGGCACCGCCGCGGCGCCGCAGGCGTCGAGCACGGTGGGCATCAGGTCCACCGTCGAGACCAGCTCCTCGCGCACCTGCGGCCGGGCACGCCCGGGCCAACGCATCAGCAGCGGGATCCGCACGCCGCCCTCATAGCAAGTGCGCTTGCCGCGAAGCATATCCGCGCCGTGGTCGCCGAAGTAGATCACGAGCGTGTTCGGGGACTTGCCCGAGGCTTGCAGCGCGGCCAGCAAGTCGCCCACGAGCGAGTCCAGGCGGCTGAGGCAGTTGTAATAATCGGCCACCATCTCGCGCATCTCCGGCGGGTCGAGGCCTTGGTAGGGCATGGTTTTCACCGCCGCGCCCGTTTGAGGCTGCTCCGGCAGACCGGCCACCTGCCGTAGCCACGGATCGTGGGCCTCGGGATAGTTGACGCTGAGGAAGAACGGCTCGTCGCCGGCTTGCATGAAGGCCGCGGCGTGTCTTGCGTAGTCGCCCAGATCTTTGCGGTTGAAGTTGGCGCCGGGGATTTCGCGGAAGTCGAACGGAAACGCTGCTTCGGGATTGATGTGCAGTTTGCCGATGATCCCGGTGCGGTAGCCGGCCGCCTTGAGGCTGCGCGGCAAGTTCGGCGTGTCCTCGCGGTACAGGCGGAACCCCCAGGTCGCCAGGCCGATTTGGCCGTGCTGATGCGGATACAGCCCGGTCAGCACACTCGCGCGGGATTGGCTGCACCCGGCCTGGGCGACATAGGCCCGATTGAATCGGACGCCCTCGGCGGCGAGTCGGTCCAGGTTCGGCGTCCGCGCGTACGGATCGCCGTAGCAGCCCAGTTCCGGGCCGTTGTCCTCGGAGACGATCATCAGAATGTTCGGCCGACTTCCTACGGCCGAGGGTTCGGCGCCTTGCGCCGCGACCAGCGGCGGCCACACCAGGACGGACAGCAGGGCGATTCGGATCATGGTCAGGGAACCTCGAAGTGAGCAATTTTGTCTGGGATACGCGAGCGCCGCCCCTGGCGGGCAAATTCGGCCTTCGCGCCTGTCGCAGCCTCATTGTACGAGTGTCGTCACCTTGATCAACGGCTCGTCCTTGGCTAGGCTACCTCTCGTCGGTCTGCGTCTCTTTTGGCGTCCATGTTCGGGACAGTGGCAGCGGCCTTGATCGGATTGTTGCGCAAGACGCTGGTAGCCGATTATCACAAACCCGAAGCGTTAGCGAGGCTCCTCGCCCCTTCCTCGCTCTTGCTTCCGGTTACGAGGCGCAACATGCCGCTCAAGGCCGCGGCAGCACGGGGAGCGACAACGATCCATGAATCGGCGATGCCAGTCTGAAAGAGGTCTCTTGGGGATCGGTGGTGTTTCAAGCCTGCTGGCGGCCGCTTGGCTCGTCCTGCTGGGGGCGGCCGTGGCAGGCGAGGCGGAACGGGTCGATTTCGCGGCGCAGGTCGCTCCGTTGTTGAGCGAGCGGTGCCTCACGTGCCACAACCCCAGCCAGCCCGAAGGCGGATTGGATCTGTCGACCGTCAAGTCGGCGACCAAGGGCGGCGACAGCGGGCCGGCCGTCGTGCCGGGCCGGCCCGAAGAAAGTGCGCTGCTGGATCGCATCACGCCGGCCGCCGACGGCACGGCCGACATGCCGAAGAAAGGCCCGCCGCTCGCCGCGGCGCAGGTCGACCTGATCCGCCGCTGGATCGCGGAAGGAGCGGCTTGGCCCGAGAGCTTGAGCATCAAGGAGCCCGCGCTGGCCAGCAAGTCCTGGTGGTCGTTCCAGCCCGTCCAGCGCCCGGCGCCGCCCGACCCGCCGGGCCTGCCGGCCGAGTGGTCGGTCAACCCGATCGACCGCTTTATCTACGCGAAACTGCGTGCCAGCGGGCTGTCCCCCGCGCCGCCTGCCGACCGGCGGACGCTGATCCGGCGGCTGTACTTCAATCTCATCGGTCTGCCCCCGGCGCCGGATGAGGTCGAGCAATTTGTCCAGGACCCGGATCCGGCGGCGTATGACCGGCTGGTGGATCGATTGCTCGCTTCCCCGCACTACGGCGAACGCTGGGCCCGGCACTGGCTGGATGTCGTCCGCTTTGCCGAGAGCAATGGCTTCGAGATGAACCAGGAGCGTCCCAACGCCTGGCCGTACCGCGACTACGTGATCCGGGCGCTGAACGAGGACAAGCCGTACGACCGGTTTATCCAGGAGCAGTTGGCGGGTGACGTGCTGGGCGAGGATGCCGCCACCGGCTTTCTCGTGGGCGGGCCGTGGGACCAGGTGAAGAGTCCCGACCCGGTGCTGACCGCCAATCAGCGCGCCGACGAATTGCACGACATGGTCAGCACGACGGGCAGCGCGCTGCTCGGGCTGACCCTCGGCTGTGCCCGCTGCCACTCGCACAAGTTCGACCCGATTCCGCAGACGGATTATTACGCCGTCAAGGCGATCCTGGCCGGCGTGCAGCACGGCGAACGTCCGCTGAAAGCGGCGGAGGACTCTCAGCGCCAGGCGAAGGCGACCGAGTTGAAACAGGAACTGGATGCTGTCGAGCAACAGTTGCGGCGGTTCCAGCCGCTGGCCTATCCCGCCGCCACGCTGTGGCTGGACGACGCGGCTGCCGATCCGGCCGGCGACGGCCCGCCCGTGCGGCAACTCGTCCCGCCCGCCGGCACGGCCGACTATCGTCCGGGCACCGGCCGCGGCGAGGCCTCGGATCCAGGCGACGGGCGGCGGCTCCCGACCATAGGCCGTGGTTATACCTGGTGGGCCAATCCCCGCGAGCGCGACGTCTTTATGTGGAGCCCTCGGCGCGAAGGCCACCACCGCGTCTGGCTGTCCTGGGGATGTGGCTGGAGCTCACACGCCACGGACGCCCGTTACGTGCTGGATCGCGATGGCAGCCCGGAGACGCGCGAGGACCAGCAGGTGATCGCCACCGTCGATCAGCGAAAATTCTCCGACGGCTCGGGCGACGTGCCGGGCCAGTCGCTGTGGAGCGGCTTCTTCGACGCGGGCGTGCAGACGCTGACACGCGAGTCGGTCGTGATCCTGCGAGGCGGCAGCACCGACGCCCCCGTCACCGCCGACGCGCTGGTTTTCCAGGCCGAACTGCCCGGCGAGGAAGCGGAGCCCGCGGCGTGTCCCCAGCTGCGCATGCCGGTCACGCACGGCACCAACATCGAACGCTTCGCGTCGGTCGAAGCTCGGTTCGTGCGGTTCACCGTGCTGGGCACTGCGCAGAGTCAGCCTTGTATCGACGAATTGGAGATCTTCACGGCCGAGGAGCGCCCGCGCAACGTGGCCCTGGCTTCGGCCGGCGCCAAGGCGACGGCTTCCAGCACGCTGCCGGGCTTCGACATCCATCGGCTGGAGAATATCCACGACGGCCGGTACGGCAACAGTCACAGCTGGATCTCCAACGAACCCGGCGCCGGCTGGGTAGCGATCGAATTGGCCCGGCCGGAACGGATCGAGCAGGTGGTGTGGAGCCGCGACCGCGAACCGGCGCCGCGGTACACGGACCGCGTCGCCACGGCGTACCGCGTGGAAGTCTCGCCGGATGGCCAGGCGTGGCAGACGGTGGCCAGCCACGACGATCGCCTGCCCCGCGACCTGCCCAACCTGCCGGCCGCGATCCTCACGCGCCGCGGGCTACCGGCCGATCAAGCACAACTGTCGCAACAACTGGCCGAGCGCCGCCAGGCGATCCAGCACCAGTTGGCGGGGCTGACCGCCTCGCCACTCGTCTACGCCGGCAAGTTCGGGCCGCCGGAGGTTACGTATCGGCTGAACCGCGGCGATCCGACGCAACCTCGCGAGCCGGTTGCGCCGGGTTCGCTGACCGAGTTCGGTGAACCGTTCACCTTGCCCGCCGAGACGCCCGATGCTGAACGGCGTCTGGCGCTGGCCAAGTGGATCACCCGGCCGGATCATCCCTTGACGGCGCGCGTCATCGTCAACCGCCTCTGGCATTATCAGTTCGGCACGGGGATCGTGCATACGCCCAGTGACTTGGGCGTCAACGGCGGCCGACCCTCGCATCCGGAACTGCTCGACTGGCTGGCCGCGGAACTGATGCAGCCTGCCGTCCCCGATGCCCCGGCGGGTACGGACGCGGCCGCCAGTCCTGCGACGGCCGCCAGCCCACACGCCTGGTCGCTCAAGCACATCCAGCGTTTGATCTGCCGCTCGGCCGCCTATCGGCAGAGCAGCCAGCCCAATCCGCAGGGTCTGGCTGCCGACGCCGCAGCTCGCCTGCTGTGGCGGTATCCGCCGCGGCGTCTGGAGGCCGAGACGCTGCGGGATACGATCCTGAGTGTGAGCGGCAAGCTGGACTTGTCCATGGGCGGTCCCGGCTTCGACCTGTTCGAGCCGAATACGAACTACGTGCGGGTCTACACGACCAAGCGCGAGTACGGCGCCGACACGTTTCGCCGCATGGTGTATCAGCGCAAGCCGCGGATGCAACTGGACGACACCTTCGGCGCGTTCGATTGCCCGGACGCTGGCCAGATCGCGCCCCAGCGCAATCGCTCGAACACGCCCCTGCAAGCCTTGAACCTGCTGAACAGCGCGTTCCTGTTGCAGCAAGCGGAGTTCTGGGCCCAGCGGCTGGCCGCCGAGGCGGGGGAGGACCCCGCAGCGCAGGCTCGCCTGGCCTTTCGGCTGGCCTTCTCCCGCGAGCCGCTCGCGGAGGAGCAGGAGTCCGCCGTGCAACTGATCCGCGAGCACGGCCGCCTGGTGTTCTGCCGAGCGATGGTCAATGCCAACGAGTTCCTATTTGTTTACTGACGCCGCCCAGCGTCTGCGACGGGCGTCGGAGTCCACGCTTCGGCGTGTCCTGTTCCCCGGCCTGGCCAGGCCGGGCACGCGAAAGCGTGAACTCCAGCGCCGTGACCACTCGACTTCAAGGGATGATCTATGAATTGTTGGCTGTGCACATCACCGCTATTGGCCCTGCTGTGTTTAGCGTCGGCCGAGGGCGGAGAACCCAACGCCGAAGTCCTGCGCGATCCGTGGGGGATCCCGCACGTGTTTGCCGACTCGGACGCCGGGGCTCTGCGAGCCTTGGGCTATGCGACGGCCGAGGATCGCGGGTTTCAGATGACTTACTCGCTGCGCATCATCCAAGGCCGGTTGGCCGAGGTGATCGGCGACGTCCGCCAGCTGAACCGCGACGATACGGCGTTGGACCACGATCGCCAGATGCGGACGTTCGGCTTCTACCGGGCCGCGCAACGCACGGCCCGCCGTTTGGACCCGGAGACGCTGGGTCTGCTGCAGGCGTATTGCGACGGGGTGAACGCCTATTTCCATGAGCACCGGGACCGGCTGCACCCGCTGTTCGCGCGGACGGGCTTGGTACCCGAGTCGTGGACGCCGGCCGACTGCCTGGCCTCATGGTGGCACTTGGGCCAGTTCTTCGCCACCGACGGAACGCGGGACTTGATCGCCGGACGCAACGAGGCCGCCGGCCAGCGGCCGGGCCGTCCCGCCGCCAACCCGCCGCCCGGCCGCGGCCAGACGCGCCAGCCCCCGCGTCCCGCGGCGCCGGCCGATCTCACACCGCTGCCGCCCGACGACGGGCCGGCGGTCGTCAAGCGGGCGGACGTGTCGACCGAATGGCTCGACCGCGTGACCCGGTACGCGCTCGAGCACGGGCTCTCCAACGGAACCGCGGACGGACCGGCCGGGCCCAAGTTCAGCCACGCCTGGGTCGTGGGCGGCCAGCGGACCACGACCGGTTCGGCAGTCCTGGTCAGCGATCCCCAGACGCCGGTCCGCAATCCGGCGCTGTTCTACGAGTTCCACGTGCAAGGCCGGACCTTCAATGCGCGGGGCATCGGAGTCCCCGGCAGCCCGATCCTCCTGATCGGCTTTACCGAGCACGTGGCCTGGGGCGTCACGGCGTTGGGCGCGGACCAGGCCGACTTGTTTCAGCTGGAGACGGATCCGTCCAAGCCCGATCAATACCGGTTCGACGGCCAGTGGCGGCCGATGACCGTGCATCGCGAGACGATCCAGGTCAAGGGCGGTCCGCCGGTGGAGTACACCGTCCGGGAAACCCATCTCGGTCCAGTGGCGACGGAGTTCTGTTTCGCCCAGCCGGGTGATCCGGAAGTTGCCTTGAAACGCATCCCGCTGTGCGAACCGGATCGCGAGACGATTCAGGGCGCGTTGGGTATGCTGCGGGCTCGCACCGTGCGCGAGTTCGACACCGCGCTGGCCGGCTGGCGTTTTCCCAGTGCCAACATGGTGTTTGGCGACCGCGACGGGAACATCGGCTATCGCACCGTGGCGGCCATTCCCGTGCGTTCGCGGCTCGATCCGACCAGCGGCCGGGGTGCCCAACCGGGGCACACTTCGGCTCAGGACTGGCAGGAGATCCTGCCCGCCGATCTGCTGCCCGGCGTGCTGAATCCGGCCGCCGGGTTCCTGTACAGCGGCAACCATCGGCCGATCGAAGCGTGGTATCCGCTCCCGCTGGGGACCTCGACCGGCGCTGGCGGCGACACGCTGCGTTCCTGGCGACTGCGGGAATGCCTGCAGGCGCGGCAGCGGTTCACACCCGAGGATGTGCGGGAGATCCACTTCGACGCGGTCAACCCCGCCCGCCGCGATATGGTCCGACTGGGCCTGCATCTGCGGGACGTCTTGAAACGCGATTTGTCCGCCGACGCCCGGGCGGCCTTGACGCACCTGGAGCCCTGGTACCGAGCGGGCGCCAGGGCCTCGCTGGCCGAACCCGGCGCGGAGTTGGCGATCGAGTTGAACACGTTCTTCCGCTTCATGGCTACGGATCTGGCGTACGTCTACGGCGGCGGCGAATCCGGCTTGGCCTACTTCCTGAAGACCGCGATTGGCCGGCTGGAGGGCAACCCGCAAGCCGACCTCTCGCCGCTGGAACAGGATTACCTCGACCGAGTGCTGGCCGGCGCCTGGCAGTCGGCGCAGCAGAAATATGGACGGGACCCGACGGCCTGGAACGCGCGGGCTCGCGAGGCCGTCCAGCGGCAGCGGTTGGGCTATTACGAGAGTCTGGACGGTTTTCCGGCGTTGGACGCGGCCCAGGCCTTGACGCTGCCCGCGCTGATCCGGATCGACGGCGGCACCATCGGTTGTCAGACGGCCCAGTCGTACACCCAGTGGGTTCCGATGCACGATCCGGATCAAGCGCAGAGCATTCTCCCTTGCGGCCAATCCGAGTGGCCTGACAGTCCCGCGCGGGCCAGCACGCTGGCGCTGTGGAGCGACAGCCGCTTGCATCCCGCCCCGCTGTCGCGGGCGAAAGTCGAGGCATTGCTTGCGACGCCCGCCGACAAGTAGGCACCGTCGAGGAATAGCTGTCCGATGTCCCCTGAGCGGCACGGCGCCAGCCGCCGGAATCGCGTCCAATCCGGAACCGGTGGCTAGCGCCATTCCGCTCACTTATCCTGGAACCGGAGGCGGAGTTCGCGCATAATTACGGGCCGTCCCGCAATACGTGGGCGCCGCCCGGCGTCCTGCCTCCAAGGAGAATTCCATGACGATGCCACGCATGCTGTGCCTGATCCCTGCCGTGTTGCTTGTCCTGGCCGCCGGTTCCGCCCCGGCCCAGGTGACGATCGTGGACCGGCCGGATACGGCCGCCAAGTACGACCATTACGTCGCGAACCGCGCGCCGCTGGTGCCCAGTCCGGTAGTCCGTTTGCCGCTGGGCGCGGTTCGCCCGGCGGGCTGGCTCAAGCGTCAGTTGGAGTTGCAGGCCGACGGCTTCCACGGGCACCTGACCGAAATCAGCGGCTTTCTCAAGAAGGAAAACAACGCCTGGCTCAGCAAGACCGGCGTCGGCGAACGCGGCTGGGAAGAGGTGCCGTATTGGGTCAAGGGCTTCATCGGCTGCGCGTACCTGCTGGAAAACGAGCGGATGATCCAGGAAGCACACCTCTGGATCGAAGGCGCGTTGAACAGCCAGCAGGCCGATGGCTGGTTCGGGCCGGACAAGGGCCGCTCGGGCGTGGCGACGGACCTGACCGGCCGCGACGACCTGTGGCCGAACATGATCATGCTGTTCTGTCTGCAGACGTACTATGAGCGGACCAGCGATCCGCGTGTGCTCGAGCTGATGGAAAAGTACTTCCGCTACCTGGCCGCGGTGCCCGAGGACAGGTTCCTTGTCGGTTACTGGCCCGCGATGCGGGGCGGCGACCAGCTGTACAGCATCCTCTGGCTGTACAACATCACCGGCCAGCCGTGGCTGCTGGACCTGTCCCACAAAACCCACCGCCGGACGGCCCGCTGGGACACCGTCACCGATACGCCCGGACGCGAAATCGCCAACTGGCACAACGTCAACATCGCCCAGGCGTTTCGCGAGCCGGCGATCTATTGGATGCTGAGCCAGAACGCCGAGCATCGGACGGCTACCGAACACGTCTGGAGCAAGATCCGGCACTTGTATGGGCAAGTCCCCGGCGGCATGTTCGGGGCGGACGAGAACGCACGGGCCGGCTACAACGGTCCGCGGCAAGCCATCGAGACCTGCGGGATCGCGGAAGAAATGCTCTCGGACGGGCTGCTGGTTTCCGTGACCGGCGATCCGGCCTGGGCCGAACGCTGCGAGAACGCCACGTTCAACAGCTATCCGGCCAGCATGACGGCGGACCTGAAAGCGCTGCGTTACCTGACCGCGCCGAATCAGCCGCAGAGCGACCATACGAACAAGGCCCCCGGCGTCCAGAACGGCGGCCCCATGTTCCACATGAACCCGCACGACCATCGCTGCTGCCAGCATAACTCCGGGCACGCCTGGCCGTATTTCACCCAGCACCTGTGGTATGCGGCCCCCGGCAACGGACTGGCCGCCTACCTGTACGCACCCTGCGAAGTCCAGGCCCAGGTCGCCGACGGCGTCACGGCCAAGATCGTCGAGGACACCCGCTATCCGTTTGAAGAGCAGATCACCTTCCACGTCGCGCTGCCCAAGGACGCCGCCTTTCCGCTGTACCTGCGGATCCCGGCCTGGTGCGAGCAAGCCCGGCTGACCCTGAACGGCGAAGCCCTCGGGGCGGTGTTGCCGGCCGGCAAGCTGGCCAAGGTGGACCGCACGTGGAAGAACGGCGACCAACTGGTCCTCGGGCTGCCGATGCAGGTACAGCTGACCACCTGGACGGACAACCGCGGCACGGTCAGCGTGAACCGCGGGCCGCTTACTTATTCGCTGCAGATCAAGGAGGAATACAAGCGTCACGGCGGCACCGACCAATGGCCAGCCTGGGACATCTTCCCCGGCTCGCCGTGGAACTATGGGCTGGTGCTGGCGAACGCAGAGCCGGCAACGTTCCAGGTCGTCCAGGCGGATTGGCCCGCGGACAACCAGCCGTTCTGCAGCGAAGCCGTGCCAGTGCGGCTGCAGGCCAAGGCCAAGCGGATTCCGAACTGGATCCTCGATCCGCGCGGCTGCATCAACGAAGTTATCCCGCAGCCAGTCAAGTCGGCGGAACCGGAGGAGACAGTGACCTTGATCCCGATGGGCGCGGCTCGGCTGCGGATCTCGGCCTTCCCGGTGATCGGCACGGGGGCGGAGGCCCGGGACTGGCCCGAACCGGCGCAGCCCAAGCCGTCATTGTACAAGGCCAGCACCTCGCATTGCAACGACAGCGACACCGTCGACGCGGTGGGCGACGGCCTCGAACCGAAGAACTCGAACGACCACGACATTCCGCGGTTGACGTGGTGGCCGCATCGTGGGACGGAGGAATGGCTGCAATACGATTTGGGCAAGGCTCAGACGGTGGCCGCGGTCGCCGTGTACTGGTTCGACGACACGGGCGTCGGCCAATGCCGCGTGCCGCAGGCCTGGAAGCTGCTGTACCGCGACGGCGAGGATTGGAAGCCGGTCGCCGGGGCCGCGGACCTCGGCGTCGCCAAGGACCGCTTCAATCGCGTCACATTCCCTCCTGTGACCACGACGGGGCTGCGGCTGGCCGTACAGCTGCAGCCGCAGTTCTCCAGCGGCGTGTTGGAATGGAAGGTCGAAACGCATTCCTCGGAGCGCAAACCATGAACTTGACCCTTGCTGTACTCGGCGCCTTCCTGCTCGTCCCCGCGGCCGCTCCGGCGGAACTGCGGGTCGTCAACGGCGACTTTAGCGACCTGGGCGGCCTGACGCCCGGGGCGAACGGCTGGTACGGCGGCTTGCCCGCCGGCTGGAAAGGCTCGCCCAACACCTATGCCATCCACAGCCAGAACGGTCCTGCGCCGCCGACCTGCAATCCGTCGACGCTCGGTTTCTTTCGACAGCCGGTCGGCGTCCTGGACACAGCCTCGGAAGTCACGCTGACGTTTGATGTGTCCGAGCCGTGGAGGTCGGGTTCGGTGCTGACCGCGGCCATCCTGGACGGCAACCTGGTCGAGTTGGCCAGCGGCGATTTCGTCCCCGGGTTGCAGCAGAAGCTGGTCGCCGGCCAAGTTCCTGCCGGGACGGCCATCGTCATCACGTTTCAAGCGGCCCAAGCCACGCCCGGCTTGGACAATGTTTCCATCACGGCCCGAGAAGTGGCCGCGCCGGCGGCGGCGCCCGCGCCCGCCGAGTCGGAGCCTGCGATCACCGTGGCGAGCTATTACTTTGGCAACTACCATCCCGGCGATCCGCGAAACGTGAAGAGCAAGGGTCCCGAGTGGTCCGAGTGGGACCTGGTCAAGGCGGCCCGGCCGCGGTTCCCCGGTCATCACCAGCCGAACGTGCCGCTGTGGGGCTACGCCGATGAAGCGGACCCCAAGGTCATGGCCCAGAAGATTGCAGCGGCGGCCGATCACGGCATTGATGCCTTCATCTTCGATTGGTACTACTACAACGACGGCCCGTTCCTCGACCGGCCGATCGATCTGGGGTTCCTGAAAGCCGAGAACAACGCGCGGCTCAAATTCGCCTTTATGTGGGCGAATCACGATTGGATCGAACTTCATCCGTACCGGCGGGGCGCCGAACGGCAGGTCCTGTATCCCGGCACGGTCACGCCGGAGAATTTCGAGAAGATCTGCGACCACGTGATCCGCGCGTACTTCCAGCATCCGTCCTATTGGCGGATCGACGGGCGGCCGTACTTTTCGTTCTACGAGTTGACCAAGTTGCTGGACAGCTTCGGGAGCGTCCCGGCGACGCGGGCGGCGTTGGACAAGTTTCGTGCCCGAGCGGTCGCGGCCGGCTTGCCGGGCCTGCACTTGAACGCCGTGGTCTGGGGGCAGCCGATCCTGCCCGGCGAGAACAAGCCGGGGGACGCGGCCCAGCTGGTCCTGGACCTGGGCTTCGATTCGGTCACCTCGTACGTCTGGATTCATCACGTGCCGCTGCCGCAGTTGCAGACCGACTACGACGAAGTCCGCGACAGTTACTTCCGGTATTGGAGCGAGGCGGAGCGCAAGTTCCGCGTGCCCTACTTTCCCAACGTGACGATGGGCTGGGATTCCAGTCCGCGGGCTCACCAGGACGACGAGTTCGGCAACTTCGGCTACCCGTTCACGAACACGATCAGCGGCAACACGCCGGAGCGGTTCCGGGAAGCGTTGGAGATGACCAAGCGGCGTCTGCTGTCCAAGCCTGGCGGTCCGCGGATCTTGAATATCAACTGCTGGAACGAATGGACCGAGGGCAGCTACCTGGAACCGGACACGGTTCACGGCATGCAGTACCTGGAAGCCGTCCGTGACGTCTTTGGTGGCGCTCCGGCGCCGAAATGAGCACGACACGAAGATCACTGCCTCCGTTAACGGCAAGCCGCAGGCACCGGCGTTATCCGTTCACCGTCTCGAACGTGGGCCCCACGACTCCCAAGGCGACTTAAGATGAAACACGCACTCCCTTTTCTCGCTTTCTTTCTGGTCGTTCCCCTGTCGGTGCGGCAGGCAACCGCTGCAGCTCGGTCTGCCGATAAGCCCAACTTGGTCGTCATCAACGTCGACGACCTGGGCTACGCGGACATCGGGCCGTTCGGCTCGACGCTCAACCGCACGCCCAACCTGGACCGCATGGCCAGGGAGGGACGCAAGCTGACGTGCTTCTACGGCGCGCCGGTGTGCTCGCCGTCCCGCTCGGCCTTGATGACCGGCTGTTATCCCAAACGCGTGCTGCCGATCCCCGGCGTGCTGTTCCCGGCCGGCGCGGTGGGACTGAATCCCGAGGAGCGGACGATCGCCGAGGTGTTGCGGGACGCCGGTTACCGCACGGCCTGTATCGGCAAATGGCACCTCGGTGACCAGCCCGAGTTCCTGCCCACCGCGCAGGGCTTCGACTATTACCTTGGCATTCCGTACTCGAACGACATGGGCACCGCCGCCGAAGGCTCGAAAAGCGACTTGGGGGCACCGCTGCCGCAGCCGAAGCCCGGCCCGTCCGCCGCCGCGACGAAAGTCGCCCAGGGCGAAGACGAGACGGGGCTCAAGGGCCTGGGCCAGCCGCCGTTGCCGCTGGTGGAGAATGGCAAAGTCATCGCCCGCGTCAAGCAGGACGAGCAACAGGCGATCGTCGAGACCTATACGACCGCTGCGGTCAACTTCATTCGAGAAAACAAGGACCGGGCGTTCTTCCTCTACCTGCCGCACAACGCCGTGCACTTCCCGCTCTATCCCGGCAAGGCGTGGGCCGGGAAATCCGGCCGAGGTCTGTACAGCGATTGGGTTGAAGAGGTGGACTGGAGCGTGGGGCAGGTACTCGACACGGTGCGGGAACTGCAGTTGGCGCAGAACACGCTGGTGGTCTTTACCTCCGACAACGGCGGCACGCCGCGGGCGGTCAACGCGCCGTTGCGCGGGTTCAAGGGCAGCACGTGGGAAGGCGGCATGCGCGAGCCCACGATCGCCTGGTGGCCGGGCCGGATTCCCGCCGGCACGAGCACGGATGAGATCACGGGCATGCTGGACCTGCTGCCGACATTCGCCAAGCTCGGCGGCGGCCAGGCTCCTACGGACCGCAAGCTGGACGGGCTCGACATCTCGCCCGTGCTGCTGGGCGAAGCCGGCGCCAAAGGCCATGCCGACTTCTACTTCTTCCGCGGCTTGAATCTGGAAGCCGTCCGGAGCGGCCCGTGGAAACTGCACTTCGGCCAGTCAGCAGCCGGTGCGGGCGGCAAAGCAAAGACCAAGGCCGCGGCCAAGGCCAACGCGAACGCCCAGCCCGGCGGTGTGCAGCTGTACAACCTGGATGCGGACATCGGCGAAGCCAACAACGTCGCCGCCGAGCATCCCGACGTGGTGCAGCGACTGCAATCGCTGGCCGACGCAATGCAGGCCGACCTGGGTACCCGGGAAGCCGGCCCCGGCGTGCGTCCGCTGGGCCGGGTTGCGGATCCTCAGCCGTTCCTCGATCAGCAAGGCAACGTGCGAGCCGACGCCGTGGGCAGCCGCGCACAGTTCCCGTGACCCGGCTCGCTGAGGGGCCGGGTTCTCTGGACAGCCGGGCCCATCGCGCCCAACTTCGTTGGGCCCGGCACGGTGAGTCGCCGCTGTCCTTCTTTAGCCAGCGGCGGTGCGTGGGGCGGCGGCCGTCAACTCGCGGCCATCGAGGGCGATCGTGATGTCGTGGATCGGCACGCCGCCGCCCGCGGCGGCCACCGCGGCCTGCGCGATTTGCACCAGCCCCGTACAGCAGGGGACTTCCATGTGCAGCACTGTGATGCTCCGCAGCCCGGCGACGCGAACGATCTGGGCCAGCTTTTGCACGTGCGCCGCGGCGTGATCCAGTTTGGGACAGCCCATCAGCACCGGCCGGCCGTCCAGGAACCGGCGATGGAAATCGGGATGGGCCACCGGCACACAGTCGGCCACCAGCAGCACGTCGGCATCCTGCAGGTAGGGCGCCGTGGGAGGCACCAGCGGCAACTGCAGCGGCCAGTTGGCCAAGCGGCTGGAACTGGGGTCCGCCGCCACGCCGCCTTCGGCGAACCGCGCGGCCGGTGCGTCGGACAGGATGTTCAGCCGCAGGCTCTTGACGGCTGCGCCAGGGCAGCCGCCGGACGCGGGCCGAGGCGTCTCCGGCTCCCGCAGCGCGGCGACGTGCGCATGGGCCGCCCGCTCGTCGAACGGCAGTGCTTCACGCTCGATGACCGTGATTGCATCTTGCGGACAGTGGCCCAGGCACGCCCCCAAGCCATCGCAGTACACGTCGGACACCAGGCGGGCTTTGCCCGCGACAATCCGAATCGCACCCTCGGCACAAGACGGCACGCACTGGCCGCAGCCGTCGCACTTGCTTTCGTCGATCTGCACAATCTTCCGCGTTGGCATCATGATCACTCTCGGCACACGATCAAGGCATTGTGTTGACATCCTTCGCCCCGCACCGTCCGGATTCTACGCCAACCGGCGTTGGCGGGACTTGACGCGGGTCAATTTCCCCCGTCGGGCACGCCGAGAAGCGGAAGAAACGAATCATTAGCGCATCGAGGATCAGCGACATCCGCCAACGTTTTGGCCCGCGGGTAGCTGACATCGTGCTGTCCTGTACCGACACACTGGAATCCCCCAAACCCGACTGGCGCGAACGGAAGGAGAAGTACATCGCGCACTTGTCGCATGCCTCGGCTTTCGCCCGGCTCGTATCGGCCTCGGACAAGTTGCACAATGCCCGGTCCCTCCTGCTCGACTACCGCATCCACGGCGACGACATCTGGTCAAAATTTGAGGGCGGTAAGGATGGAACCTTGTGGTACTACCGTGAGTGGGTCAAGACACTCCGCGACGCGGACAACGGCGAGAATCGGAGAATCGTCGAGTTGGTTGCGGAATTGGACCGAGTTGTCTCCAAACTGGCTCAACTGGCTGCGGGCTGTCGGGCAATTGAACGGGACAGGGAAAGCGCCGGTCAAAACCGGCTGAGAGGTGTGGATGAAAGAGCCATACGAGAAAGGACTAGCCAGCCGTCTCGGCCCCGCGTCCTGCGCCGGCGATGGTAACATCGCAGGTGTTGCTGGGACAGGGGTACACGCAGGCCAGGTATTGAACTCCGAAATCATCACTTCCGCGTGCCGACCTTGTCCTGTCATGGGGAAGGCCATGCGCCAACGGACGTTATTTGGCGAGTCCGGGGGCGACGCGGCGGAGTCAGAGACCCTGCGCATGCGTGGAACCGCTCAGCACGGGAACCGGGAGACCCCGAAGATCTCCTCAGCCGAAGCACGACTCTCCCCCATAGGAGTCGGCCCGCACGGTTGCACCGTGGGGCGGCAAGGAGCGGTCGGACAAGGCGTATGCCGAACAGCCGACGTGTACGTCTTCGGGGAGTCGGACGATCTCGTAGTACCAAGGAAGCGGACGAACAAAGCCGGAACTCCGGCGGCGGAGTCCGTGGAGGAAAGGGGATCGACCAAGGGAAGCGGCATTCCGGCGGCCACCTACCGGACACCGAGCCGGAATTGGGTGTCGTTCTGTCTGGGTGGCGCACGGCAAGTAGGTCGCCCAGCGACTGACCGTCATACCCAAGGTAGGAGCCGTATGGGGTAGTTCCCCACGTACGGATCTGTGCGGGGGGCCGCCGGGTAACCGGCGGTCCCTACCGCGACTCTGATTGATACAGTCGAGGTTAAGCCTTCGTTTTCTGCCCTCGCGCCACGGGACTGGTGACAGTCTCAGAGACGCTCCCTCGCTCACCGCCCGCACCGCCCAGGCTGGACCCGAGTCTTTCAGCCGACTTCAGTCGGCTCCAAGTTTGCCACCAGCTTCAGCTGGTGGGCGGCCCTGCCGGGAGTTCTCCGTTAGCCGGCTTCAGCCGGGCTTCACAAGGTCTTCAGACATGCGCCTGCCCTGCTCTGCGCTTCGGTTGAAACCTCGAATCGAGAAGCCCGGCTGAAGCCGGCTCATTGCTTGGGGGGCAGCCCGCTGTCCACCAGCTGAAGCTGGTGGCAAACCGGGTGTCGGCTGAAGCCGACAAGTTGCCCGGACCTCCAATTCCCGGGCACCCCCGTGGAGTCACCCGGACGTTTGCATCTTGTCGAGGGAGCACCTAGACGAGACCTGTGTAATGGACTCGCACGGAACGAACCTGTCCCGTCTTATTGCCCATTTTATTGCCCACCGTCATTCGGTGTCCTGCGCGGAGGGAGCATCGATACTTGTAAGCGATTAGTATTTTGGGTGGGCTATAAACGGTACGGTAAAACCTTTCACATGCCCCGTTCCGCGGTGGATGTCGGACGTGGTCGCGGCCGGGTGGGTGGCATCCCAGTTCGCGGGGATATCGCCCGGCACATCGGAGTCACGGCGATCCAGGGCTTGAGGCCGTTGGGCCGCTCCGGGGGCGACTTGCGGGCTTCTGCGGCGCCGTCCCGGACGAGGACCAAGTTGTCCATGTCGCCGGTATGGCGATCCAACCGAGAGGAGGCGATCGCCAGCTACGGCCCGCCGCGCCGGGCGTCGACGGCGGGCGTGGTCCTGGCGTTCTCGTTGTCCAGCCAATACTGCCAGGCCCGTTTATCGAAACCGAAATTGACGCCTCCGCTCAGGCGTATCAAGGCCGTCAGGACTTCCTGGTTATTCACCGTCTGGGAAATCACCAGGGGCTCGCCGCCGGTCGAGAATCCGGTTCCGCCCAGCGGCGAACCGCCCGCGGGCAGCCCTCCGTCGGTCTTGGCGAACGTCGCGGTGTAGGCATCGGACGCCCGGGGAATGACCATCGTGTGCGTGGTCACCAAGGCGCTGATCAACGGCGACAGCACGGACTTGTCGTGCAATTGTCCCAGCGCGTAGCCGGCCCGATTGACACGGACGTTGCTTTCGTCTTTCAGGGCCGTGACGTACCGCTTCTCGACGTGCGGCGGCTGCAGCCGGACGATTTTCTCCAGGCAGGCGTGGAAGATCTCTTCGTCCGGGTCCTGCAGTGAGCTGTCGACCAAGGCCTCAATCGCCGGCGGAGTCCCGATCCGCTCCAAGGCGTCGATGTACAGCAACTTGACCTGTCGGTAAGCTTCCCTGTTCAGCAGCGTCGCCAATCCGCGGACCGCCTGCGGATCGCGCAGGCCCTCGAAACCCAGATACGCTTCGCGAGCGGCGGACGTGTTGAGCATTTCCCGCCACCGGACCAGTTGGGCCAACCAACGCCGCTGCGTCTGTTCGGATTCCTGCGACGCCTGCATCAGCTCGATTTCCTGCGGCAATCGCCAGCGGCCTGCATACCGTTGGTAGCCGCGCCGCTGTTGGATGTCCGCCGGCGTCACCCATTGGCCGCCCACTTGCGAGTACCCCAAGGCATGGCGGGCTCCGGCGTGATCGGGATCCAATTCGAGAATCCGCCGCAGGTGCAGCTCGCGCGCTTCCCTGCAACCCTGCTCGCGGCACCATTCGGCCAGTTGCCAATGGCCTTCGACCGTGTCGGCACAGTGTTCGCGCCGCCGCTCGTACTCGGCGGTCTGGGCGTCCTGGGGCAACGCCCAACGCACCGCCGACGCGTCCAGCTTGAGCACGGCCCCCTCTTCGGTACGGATCTGGTACTGAGTCAGGGGCTGGTCCCGCCGGTTCAACCAGGTGCCGTGCAGACGGCCTCCTTGTTGCAGCACGAACAGATCCGTCGCCGACAGGGCGCCAGCCCCGCCGGTCGCCGTGCCCAGCGTCGCAACCAGGAGCGTCCACTTGCCCAACCAGAACTTCACCGCCTAACCTCTCTTTCCATCTCCAGTATAGGTTGGTAAGGTGTTGGCAAGCAACGGTTCCCTTCGATCCCCAGGACGCCCCGGTGAGCAGCACGACCGCAGAACATAAATCCCAAGCCCCCGTCTCGATTCGCTGCGCCGTGATCACGGTCAGCGATACGCGCACCGTCGAGACCGACACGGGCGGGCGCGCGGTCAGCGAGTCCTTGATCGCGGCCGGGCACTTGGTGCTCCAGCGGCTGATCGTGCCCGATGAACCCCAACGGATCACGCCGTTGTTGCAGGAACTGTGCAGCCGCGACGACGTAGATGCGGTGCTGCTGACCGGCGGAACGGGGATCACGCGCCGCGATCAGACGTACGAGACCGTCAGCGGCTTGCTGACCAAGCCATTGCCGGGCTACGGGGAACTGTTTCGGATGCTCAGCTTTCAAGAGATCGGCGCCGCGGCCATGCTCAGCCGCGCTGTGGGCGGACTGGTCGGGCCCAAGGTGGTCCTGACCATGCCCGGCTCGCCAGCGGCCGTTCGCCTGGCGATGGATCAAATCATCCTTCCGGAACTCGGCCACCTGGTCCGAGAAGCTCAACGGTGAATCTATGCTCCGAGGCGTCAAGTTGTTCGATCTGACCGGCAAGTCGGCCCTGGTGACCGGCGGGTCGAAAGGCCTGGGGCAAGCGATGGCGGCCGGCTTGGCTTCCGCCGGCGCCGACGTCGTGGTGACCAGCCGGCACGAAGACGAAGCCGCGGCCACGGCTGCGGAAATCGCGGGCGAATACGGCCATCGGGCGCTTGGCCTGCGTGCGGATGTCGCGTCCGAGGACGACTGCCAGACGATGGTCGCACGCGTCTTGGCCGAATTTGGCAAGATCGACATTTTGATCAACAACGCCGGCGTGAATATCCGCGGGCCGATCGAGTCGCTGTCGTACGAGCAATTCCGGCAAGTCCAGCAGATCAACGTCGACGGTGTATGGCTAGCGTGCCGGGCCGTCATCCCGCACATGAAGCAGGCCCGCTACGGCCGGATCGTCAACATTGCCAGCACGCTGGGCGTCGTGGGCTTGGAGAACCGCACGCCATACGCCACCAGCAAAGGTGCGGTCGTGCAAATGACGCGGACGCTGGGATTGGAGCTGGCCTCGTACGGGATCTGCGTGAACGCGATCTGCCCCGGTCCATTCTTGACGCCGATGAACGAGCCCATCGCCCGGGACGAGCACACGATGAAGTTCATTGTCGGCGCCGTGGCCCTGGGCCGCTGGGGCCAGCTGGAAGAAATCCAAGGCGCTGCCATCTTCCTGGCCAGCGATGCCGCCAGTTACATGACGGGCAGCCTGGTTACCGTCGATGGAGGGTGGACAGCGCGCTGAGCCGGACAAGAATAGGCTCAGACGTACACACCGAAAACCCATAAGCAATAAAAGGACTCCTGCCGGATGATGCCGAGCTATACCGAGGCTGACTTTGACGTCAGCCCGATGATGTTCTATTACGAGATCACCCAAGCCTGCGATCTGGTCTGCGAGCACTGCCGGGCGTCGGCCAAGGCGGATGCGGACCCGAACGAACTGCAGCGTGAACAGTCGCAAGCCTTGATCTCACAGGTCGCCAGTTTTCCCAAACCGCCGACGCTGGTCCTGACCGGCGGCGATCCGCTGAAACGCCGCGACCTGTTTGACTTGATCCGCCACGCCCGGACCGCCGGTTTGCAGGTGGCGTTGACGCCCTCCGCCACGCCGTTGGCGACTTATGATGCGTTTTCCGCGGCCAAGGAAGCCGGCGTAAGCCGGTTGGGGATCAGCCTGGACGGCGCGGATGCCACGGTGCATGACGCCTTTCGCGGCTGGTCGGGCAGCTTCGAGCGGACACTGCAGATGCTGGGCAACGCCCGGCGATTGGACTTGCCGGTCCAAGTGAATACCTCCGTGACGCGGCGGAATTTCCACCAGTTGGACGAGATTGCCGAATTGCTGGCCAGCCAAGGCATCGCCATGTGGTCGGTGTTCTTCTTGATTCCCGTTGGCCGCGGCCTGCAGCAGGTGCGGATCAAGCCGGAGGAATACGAGCTGGCGTTCGAGAAACTGTATCGGCACGCCCGCAGCAAGCCCTACGGCGTCAAGACGACGGAAGCACCGCACTACCGGCGGTACGTTCTGCAACAGCACGGCAATCCGTTGGCCGGGCCGGGCGGCCGACCCGAGGGCGGCAGCCATCGCGGCCACCGGGCACCGCTGGGCGTCTGGGACGGGCGTGGCGTGATGTTCGTCAGCCAGATCGGCGAGATCTTCCCGGCCGGCTTCCTGCCGCTGTGCTGCGGCCGGTTCCCCGAAAACTCGGTCGTGGACGTCTACCAGAATCACCCCACTTTCCGCGCGCTTCGCAACGCCGACTCGTTCAAAGGCAAGTGCGGCATCTGCGAGTATCGCCAGATCTGCGGCGGCAGTCGGGCTCGTGCCTACGCCGTCACCGGCGACGCGCTGGAAAGTGAACCGGATTGTGTGTACGAACCGCACGTGTAACGAACCCACTCGCCAGGAGCCATCCCATGCCCGCCGATTTCACTCGCCGCAGCTTCCTCGGAGCCGCCGCCGCCTCGGGCGCCTTTTCCATTGTCCCCCGGCATGTCTTGGGCGGGACGGGGCATGTCGCGCCCAGCGACAAGGTCACCGTCGCACACATTGGGATGGGCACTCAAGGGTTTCGGGAACTGGGCGGTCTGCTCGCCGATCCCGAGGTACAGATCGTGGCCGTCTGCGATCCCAACACGGACAGCAACGATTATCTCGAGTGGGGCAAGAACGGCATCCGCAACCAGATCCGCGAGTTCCTGGGCAATCCGGCGTGGCGCGAGGGCGTCGGGGGCTGTCCCGGCGGCCGTGAGGTCGGGCGGGAAGTTGTCGATGCCTACTATGCCCGGCAGCGGGGTGACGCGAACTTCAAGGCATGTGCCGCCTATGCCGACTTCCGGGAACTGCTGGAAAAGGAGCAGGACGTGGATGCCGTCAAGGTCATGACTCCGGATCACCTGCACGCGACCGTCTCCATCGCGGCGATGAAGAAGGGCAAGCATGTCCTGATGCACAAGCCGCTGGCCAACCGGATGTACGAAGGCCGGCGGGTCGTCGAGACCGCTCGCCAGACGAAGGTCGCCACGCACCTGCTGGCTTACGGCAGCGGCACGGGCAACGGGCAGATTGCGGAGTGCATCAAGCAGGGAGTCATTGGCTCGTTGCGCGAAGTCCACAACTGGACGAACCGGCCGGTGTGGCCGCAGTACACGGCCATCCCCGCGGACAGACCGCCGATCCCCCGGGGACTCGCCTGGGATCTGTGGCTCGGCCCGGCGCTCGACCGTCCCTATCATCCGAACTACACCCACACCGTCTTTCGCGGCTGGTACGATTTCGGCGGCGGCTCGATGGCCGACATGGGCATCTACAGTCTGTGGCCCGTCTTTACGGCGCTCGAACTGGGTGTGCCCGTCAGTGCCCAGGCGTGGGCAACACACACTTGTTCGACGGTCGACTTTGTCTGCCGCACGGATGTCAATGATTTCGCGTACCCGACGGCATGCTCGATCCGGCTCCAATTCGCTGCTCGTGCGAACATGCCGGCGCTGGATCTGTTCTGGTACGACGGAGGCATGAAGCCGCGTCTGCCGCGCGAGATCGAGGCCGAGAACGTCGAACTGGAGCGCGAAGGCATTCTGTTTGTCGGCGACGAGGGAGCGATCTTGGCGGGCTTCCACGGCCAGGATCCGCAGCGGTTCGCCGCGGGCAAACGGGAGCCGCTGTGGAAAGACGGAACGCCGCCGGCCGCCGCCGAGCCGACCCCGGCCGAACGCAGACGCCGTCACAACCCGTGGCTGGACGCGATCCTGGGCGGCGAGCCGTCGCCTGGCAGTTTCCTGAACGCAGCGTCCATCACCGATGCCGTCAACCTGGGGACGGTCGCCCTCCGAGCGGGGAAAAAGGTCCTGTTCGACAGCGACAAGATGCAGATCGCTAATGCGGCCGAAGCCAACCGGTTCTTGGTTCGCGAGTACCGCCCCGGCTGGGAACTATAGCGATCGAGGCGGCTGGCGAGGGTCGTTTGGCAAGGACGAGGTGTAAACCGGAGGTTTGCACTCTCGGGCTTTACGACGGGCTCCAGGCATATTGGCGCAAACTGCCGAAGTAGGAATGCTTGCACCCATCGAAAGATGTAACTTTCAGGTTTTTTCTGCCAATTCGTCCGTGATCACTCGTCATCTGGCGTGGAATCGTGCTTGCGGCCCGGCAGTTGCATCTCGTGGGCTGGGGGATTGTCATTGCCTCCTAGTTTGGGCAGCGGGCGTAGGCTGGGTCGTGGATCCGTTTAGCTCCCATGGCACCTCGCGGGATGGCGACCAGCCGAATGCCGCCAGGCTTGCCACGGGAGATCGTCGTGTTGCTGGAGAAGGGCGAAATCACGTATCCGGCCGGGGGGGCGCAGGCTTTGTCCGGCGCAATGAGAGCCTCGGCGCGGGGAACCGGGAACGAAGGTGTCGTGTCCCGGGATCCTGCGTCTCGTCAAGACGTCTCCCCGTTGCCGTGCGACCCCTGCGATTCGGACGCCGACGATCCGGCGACGGTCGAGGCGGACTGGGCCGAATTCGAGGTCCGGGCGTCGGCACGCGTCAAGCAACTCGACGCAGAACAGCGCGCCCTGGATGCCGAGCGGGCCAAGCTCTCAGACCAGCGGCGGATTCTCGAACGTGCTCTGCAGGACCGGTTGGAGGCGATTGAGTCCCGGGAAGAGGAACTCCATCATCGGGAGACGCTCACGAAGGCCGCCCTGCACAGCAGGGGTTCGCGTCCCGGCGAGGAGCGGACCCGGTTGGCGCTCGAGGCGACCGTAATCGCGGACGAACTGGCCAGGCTCGAGGCCGAGAAGGCGGCGTGCCAGCTGGAGGGCGCCGAATTTGAGATCCAGGCGGCAGCCCGGCAGGAGGAACTCGCGGCTCAACAGCGGCGGCTCGCCGCCGGGCGTAACGCACTGGCCGAGGAACAGGCGGCCTTCGAGCGTCGTCGCCGGCCGCGTTCAGGCAAGTCGGCAACACAGCTGCCCGGGGACGACCAGCCGTCAGCGACCGGAACGGCAGCAAGACAGCGCCCGAGAAGCTCGCCAGGTAGGGCAGCGGACGCGGCGGAAGGGGCAGCCGCGGACGGCTCTGCACGCCGTGGGTCAGACCAGGAATCGTTCGGACGCCAGCGGGCCGAGTTGGAGGCGCAGGCCGCTGAGCGGTTGCGGCAGCTGGCCGCGGACCGGCAGCGGCTCGACTCCGAACGCGCCAACTTGGCCGACCAGCGAGCGGCATTCGAATGGGAAGTGGCCGAACGTCTGGAAGCGATCCACGCGAAGCAACACGAACTGAGCCGCCAATTGGCCAACGCTCAGGCGGGCGTCAGCACGGCTGACGCGGCTCGTCTTGAAGCGGCGCGCGCGTCGCTCCGGCAGGAACGGGCCGAGTTCGACGCCCAGGCAGCAGCCCGGCGCGAGCAGCAGGCGAAGTTGGAGGCCGAGCTGGCGCGATTGGTCGGCCGGCAGCAGGTCGTCGACCAAGACGTGAAGAAACGCTTGGATGCCTTGCAGACTCAGCAAGGGGAGTTGGATCGTAGGACCGCAGCTTGGGAAGCAACGTGCCAGCAGGAGAAGGAGCGACTGGGCGACGAGGCTGCGCGGCTGGAAGCCGAGGCGGCCAAGGTGGCTGCCGCCGCGGCCGGCCTGGAATCCGAACGGACAGCCGTGGAACGTGAGCGGGCCGCGTTGACAGCGGAGACCGCGGAACGCCGCGAGCAGTGGGCCGATCAGCAGGCGAAGTTGGAAGCCGAGGCGGAGCGTCTGGCTCGCCAACAGCAGGTCGTCGACCAAGACGTGACGAACCGCTTGCAGGCCGTGAGGGCTGAGCAAGAGGAGTTGGATCGCCGGGCCGCGGCGTGGGAAGCAACTCGCCAGCAAGAGAAGGGGCGGCTGAGCGATGAAGCCGCGCGGTTGGACGCTGAGGCAGCCAAGCTTGCCGCCGCCGCGGCCGGCCTGGAATCCGAACGGACGGCCGTGGAACGTGAGCGGGC
This sequence comes from uncultured Planctomycetaceae bacterium, assembly GCA_903927685.1. The sequence goes on along the minus strand of CAIYOB010000936.1, from coordinate 15,017 downwards.
CGCGTTGGCAGCGGAGGCCGCGGAGCGTCGCGAGCAATGGGCCGATCAGCAGGCGAAGCTGGAGGCCGAGTCGGCGCAGCTGGCTGGCCGGCAGCAGGTCATCGACCAGGACGTGACGAACCGCTTGGAGGCCGTGAGGGCTCAGCAAGAGGAGTTGGATCGCCGGACCGCGGCGTGGGAAACAACTCGCCGGCAAGAGCAGGGGCGTCTGAAAAGCGAAGGTTCGCGGCTGGAAGCCGAGTCGGCCAAGCTCGCCGCCGCCGTTTCCGAGCTGGAGTCCGAGCGGACAGCACTGGAACAGGAGCGGGCTGCGTTGGCCGCGCAGGCCGCGGAACATCGCGAGCAGTGGGCCGCTCAGCAGGCGAAGTTGGCAGCCGAGTTGGCGAGTCTGGCCGGCCAGCAGCAGGTCATCGGCCAAGACGCGACGGACCGCTTGCAGTCCGTGAGGGCTCAGCAAGAGGAGCTCGATCGCCGGACGGTGGCTTGGGAAGCGACGTGCCGGCAGGAGAAAGGGCGGCTGGAAGCCGAGTCGGCCAAGCTCGCCGCCGCCGTTTCCGAGGTGGAGTCCCACCGGACGGCGCTGGAACAGGAACGGGCCGAGTTGGCGGCACAGGCCGCGGAGCGTCGCGAGCAGTGGGCCGCCCAGCAGGCGAAGCTGGAGGCTGAGTTGGCACGCCTGGCCAGCCAGCAACAGAGCGTCGATCAAGACGTGGCCAAACGCGCGGAGGCCGTGAAGGCTCAGCAAGACGAACTGGACCGCCGAACCGCGGCTTGGAAGACCGCCTGCCGGCAGGAAAAGGGGCGGCTGGGCGCGGAGGCCCGACGGCTGGAAGCCGAGTCGGCCAAGCTCGCCGCCGCCGTTTCCGAGGTGGAGGCCCACCGGACAGCGCTGGAACAGGAACGGGCCGAGTTGGCGGCACAGGCCGCGGAGCGTCGCGATCAGTGGGCCGCCCAGCAGGCGAAGTTCGAGGCCGAGTTGGCACGCCTGGCCAGCCAGCAACAGATCGTCGACCAAGACGTGACCAAACGCGCGGAGGCCGTGAAGGCTCAGCAGGACGAGCTGGACCGCCGAACCGCGGCTTGGAAGGCCGCCTGTCGCCGGGAAAAGGGGCGGCTGGGCGCGGAATCGCGACGGCTGGAAGCCGAGGCGGCCAGGCTCACCACCGCCGTGGCCGGCCTGGAGTCCGAACGAACGGCGCTGGAACAGGAGCGGGCCGAGTTGGCGGCACAGGCCGCGGAGCGTCGCGAGCAGTGGGCCGCCCAGCAGGCCAAGTTGGACGCCGAGTTGGCCCGCGTCGCCGGCCAGCAACACGTCGTCGACCAGGATGTGACGAACCGCTTGGAGGCCGTGAGAGCGCAGCAAGATGAGCTGGATCGCCAGACGGCGGCTTGGCAGGCCGCTTGTCGACAGGAGAAGGGACGGCTGGGCGCCGAAGCCCGACGGCTCGAAGCCGAGGCGGCCAAACTGACCGCCGCCGTTTCCGAGTTGGAGTCCGACCGAACGGCGCTGGAACAAGAGCGGGCCGAGTTGGCGGCGGAGGCCGCGGAGCATCGCGAGCGGTGGGCCGACCAGCAGGCCAAGTTGGACGCTGAGTTGGCACGCGTGGCCGGCCAACAGCAGGTCCTCAACCAAGACGTGGCTGAGCGTCTGGAAGCCGTGAAGGCGCAGCAAGACGAATTGGATCGCCGGACGGCAGTTTGGGAAGCCGCTTGCCGACAGGAGAAACAGCGGCTGAACGCGGAGGCGACGCGACTGGAGACCGAGGCGGCCAAGTTCACCGCCGCCGCGGCAGGCCTCGAGTCCGAGCGGACGGCGGTGGAACAGGAACGGGCCGAGTTGGCGGCAGAGGCCGCCGAGCGTCGCGAGCAATTGGTCGCCCAACAGGCAGAGTTGGCAGCCGAGTTGGAGCGCGTGGCTGGCCAACAGCAGGCCCTCGACCAAGACGTGGCCAAACGCCTGGAGGCTGTGAAGGCTCAGCAAGAGGACCTGGATCGCCGGACGACAGCTTGGGAAGCCGCTTGCCGACAGGAGAAACAGCGGCTGAACGGCGAGGCGACGCGGTTGGAGGCCGAGGCGGCCAGGCTCACTGCTGCCGCGGCGGAACTGACGACCGAGCGGACGGCGTTGGAACAGGAACGGGCCGCGCTGACGGCCGTGGCTGCCGAGCGTCGCGGGCAGTGGGCCGCTCAGCAGTCCAAGTTGGAAGCCGAGTCGGTGCGACTGGGTGCGGAGTCCAAGCGGCTCGAGGCCCAGGCGGCGAAGATCGCTGCCGCCGCGGCCGGCTTGCAGTCCGAGCGAACGGCCGTCGAGCAGGAGCGTGCCGAGTACGAGGCACGGGTGGCGGCTCAGCGCGAGCAGTGGCTGCGGCAGCAACAGGAGAAGCTGGAAGCGGACCTCACCCTCGTTGCCGCTCAACAGGAGGCGGGCGAACGGGAATTGGCTGATGCCCGGGACGCCCTGCGGTCCCAGCAGGATGAATTTGCCCGGCAGAGCGCGGCTTGGAAAGTCGCCTGCCGACAGGAGCAGGGGCGGCTGAACGACGAAGCGACGCGGCTGGAAGCCCAGGCGGCCAAGCTCGATGCTGCCGCGGCCGGACTGAACTCGGAGCGGGCGGTGCTGGACCAGGAACGGGCCGAGTTGGCGGCGGAGGCCGCAAAGCACCGCGAGCAGTGGGCCGCCCAGCAGGCGAAGCTGGAAGCCGAGTTAGTGCGATTGGGTGCGGAATCCAAGCGGCTCGAGGCTCAGGCGGCAAAGATCGCAGCCTCGGCGGCTGCGGTGCAGTCCGAGCGGACGGCCGTGGCGCAGGAGCGGACCGACTTTGAGGCTCGGGCAGCGGGCCAGCGCGAGCAGTGGTTGCGGCAACAGCAGCAGAAGCTGGAAGCTGACCTCGAGCTGGTTGCCGCTCAGCGGCAGGCGGGCGAACGGGAACTGGCCGAATGCCGGGACGCGCTGCGGGCCCGCCAGGAAGAGTTCGGCCGGCGGACGGCGGCTTGGGAAGCGGCCTGCCGGCAGGAGCAAGGGCGGCTGAAGGAGGAAGCTGGACGGCTGGAAGCCGAGGCGGTCAAGCTGACCGCCGCCGCCGCCGACCTGACGTCCGAGCGGACGGCCGTGGAGCAGGAACGGGCCGCCTTGACCGCGGAGGCTGGGAAACGCCGCGAGCAATGGGCCGCCCAGCAGGCGAAACTGGAGGCCGAACTGTCACGACTGGCCGGGCAGCGGCAACTGGCGGACGAGCAGCTGACGAAACGGCTGGACGCCCTGCGTTCCCAGCAGGACGAGTTGGAGCGTCGAACGGCTGCTTGGAAAGCCTCGCGCCAGCAGGAGGAGTGGCGGCTGGGCGAGGAGGCCAAGCGGCTCGAGGCTCAGGCGGCGAAAGTCGCTGCCGCAACCGACGGCCTGCAGTCCGAGCGAGCGGCCGTGGAGCGGGAGCGGGCTGAGTTCGAGGCCCGGGTGACGGCCCAACGCGAGCAGTGGCTGGTCCAGCAACAGCAAAAGGTGGAATCCGATCTCGCCCTGGTTGCCGCGCAACGGCAGGCGGGCGAACGAGACCTGGCCGACAGCCAGGATGCCCTGCGGATGCAACAGCAGGAGTTCAGCCGGCAAACCGCCGCTTGGGCAGCGGCCAGCCGGCAGGAGCAAGGGCGGCTGACCGAGGAGGCCGGGCGGTTGGAAGCCGAGGCGGCAAAACTCGCCGCCGCCGCGGCCGGCCTGACGTCCGAGCGGATGGCCGTGGAGCAGGAACGAGCCGCCTTGACAGCCGAGGCCGCGAAGCACCGCGAGCAGTGGGCCGCTCAACAGGCAAAGTTGGAAGCAGAGTTGGCTCGGTTGGCCGGACAGCGGCAGCGGGGCGACGAGCAGCTGACGAAACAGCGGGAGGCCCTGCGGGCCCAGCAGGAGGAGTTGGAGCGCCGAGCGGCGGCTGGGGAAGCTGCACGCAAGCAGGAGGAACGGCGGCTGAGCGAAGAGTCGAAGCGGCTCGAGGCTCGGGCGGCCAAGATCGCTGCGGCAGCCGCGGATCTGCAGTCGGCGCGAACGGCTGTGGAGCAGGAACGGGCCGAGTTCAAGGCCCAAGCAGCGGTCCAACGCGAGCAATGGTTGCTGCAACAGCAGCAGAAACTGGAGGGCGACCTCGCGCTCGTGGCCGCTCAACAGCAGGTGGGCGAACGGGAATTGGCCGACGGCCGCGATGCCCTGCGGGGCCAGCAGGAAGATTTTGGTCGGCAGACCCAGGCTTGGGAAGCGTCTCGCCGTCAGGAGCAAGAACGGCTGAACGACGAGGCACAAAGGCTGGAGGCCCGAGCGGAACAGATCACCGCTGCCGCCGCCAGACTGACGGCGGACCAGGCGGCGGCGGAACAGGAGCGCGCCACGGCAGCCGCCGAGATCGCCCAGCGTCGTGAGCAGTTGGCGACCCGAGAACAGCAACTGGCGGCTGAGTTCACACGCCTCGCCGACGAGCAGCGAGCGGCCGAGCAGGACTTGGCCAGCCGTGCCGAGGCCCTGCGCGTCCAGCAGGAGGCATTCGTTCGCGAAACCGCGGCTTGGGAGGCGGCACAGAAGCCGAGTTCCGGCTTCGACTTGGTTGCCGGCCAGCAGCAGGTGGCCGAACAGGAACTGAACGATCGCCGGGATGCCCTGCGCGTCCAGCAACAGGAGTTCGGCTGGCAGACCGCGGCCTGGGAAGCAGCCCTCCGTCAGGAGGAAGGCCGGCTGGCTGAGGAAGCCAAACGGTTGCAGGCCGAGGCGGCGAGATTGGCCGCCGCTGCCGCCAGCCTGGACTCCCAGTGCGAGGCCGGTGAAGACCCCTTGGCAGGATCGACGTCAGCCCCCTCCGCGCCCCAGGCCGAACGCGCTCGGCCGCAGATCGACGCCAAGCAACGAAGCGCGCAAGACCGGCGAGCAGCCTCCGACCAACTGGAAGACGACGCGATCTCGCGCCCCGAGTCGCGGCCCGCCGGCGCAGGACCTGGGCGACCGCTGACGCGGCAGGAGCAAGCCCGGCTGCAGGAACTGGCGTTGATTCGCTCGCGGCAAGTCGAGCATAGCGAAGGCAGCAGCACGGATTCGGCGGACAGTCAGGGACCCAACGAAGAAGAGGTTCTCTCGACGCTCCGTGCGACCTGGCAACAGTCGACGGAAGATGAGCCGGAACCGAAGCCCCACGGGCGAATCCTGCTCTGTCTGGCATCGACCGTCTGCTTGATCGCCGCCGGCGCGTTCGCTTGGTGGTGGTACGTGGCCAAGGGATTTTGAAGGCTGTACGTCTGAGCCCGATTCGCCAACAGCGTGACGACACCAACAACACTGTCGGAGGCCCGCTTCCCGTTTGGTGCTAGGAAGACGGCTTCTGGCCAAAGTCCACTTGGGGTGCTTCCTTGGCCCCGGCAGCGGCCTCGAAGTACGCGTCGCTGGGCGTGAACCCGCGGAAGCCGGCGACCAGACTGCCGGGAAACTGGCGGACGGCCGTATTGTAGGCCCGGACGGCTTCGTTGTACCGCTGCCGTTCGACCGCAATCCGGTTCTCCGTCCCCGCCAACTCGAATTGCAGATCTTTGAAGTTTTCGCTCGCTTTCAATTGCGGGTACTGCTCGGCGACCACCAGCAGCCGGGCGAGCGAACCCTCCAATTGGCCCGCCGCCTCGACTTTCTCACCCACCGTCCGCGCCGAGGCCCACTGGCTGCGCAATTTGGCGACTTCCTCGAACAGGCCCTTTTCGTGCTCGGCATAGCCTTTCACGGTATTGACCAAGTTGGGAATCAAGTCGTAGCGCCGCTGCAGCACCGTCTCGACCTGGGCCCAGGCGGCCGACGTGCCCTCCTGCAACGCGACCAGACGGTTGTTCAGCCCGATCAACCAGCCGCCGACCAAGACAGTCAGACCCAATACGACCAGCACCACCACACAACCGACGTTCTTCATGACGCAACCTTTCCCTCCGAGGAATGCAGGTGGCGGTCAACCGCTTCAGACACCTGCTCCAAGACTTGTACGCAGGATCCAAACAACACGCCGGGGTCGCTCTGCCGCCAGGATCGGTCGCCGCGTTTCATCGCATCGACCGTCAACCAAGGTTCGGGGTTGAAGGAAATGTGCTCCGCCAGCAACCGCAGGGCGTCCAGCTTGCTGGCGGGGACCGACGGACGAAACAACCGCAGCGCCGCGCGAAACACCACCAGCATCCCGGACAGCGACGAAACCAGTAACGCGGCGACACGTTTGGGTCTGCCGCCGGTCATCAGGTAGCCCTCGCGCAGGGCCAGCAACTTGCCCTTGAACTCACGTTCCAATTGCAGCCGCAGATGCTCCGGGGAAATCGACAGCCCGGCCACCGGATCGCTGCCGAACAGCACTTGCCGGGAATCTTGGATGTCCAACAGCTCGATTGGAAATGCGTCGGCCGACGTCTGCAACTGTTCGGGCGTGAACAGCAACGGCGGCCGATTGCCGTCCCGCACCCAGCGGTATACGGTCGTGGCCAGCGAGTTCAACGCCGGCACGTCGAACCGCTCCGCGACGACCAGCAGATTATAAGTGGACACTCCCGGCAAGAAATCGCCGCTGGTGGCCGAGCCGTACAGGACGATCGACCGCAGCCGATCGCCTAACGCAGGCTTCAGTTGTTCGACCAGTTGTTCCGGAGTCATGCTGTTGGATCCTGTTGCTGGTTGCCCACGAATCTACCAGCCTCCGCTGGCCCCGCCGCCGCCCGAACTGCCGCCACCGAAACCCCCGAAGCCCGACGAGAAGCCGCCACTGGAACTGCTGCTGGACCAACCGCCCCCGCCGCTGGACCACGTCGAGCCGCCAAACCATCTCCCGCCGCCGGAACGCCCCGACCAGTTCTTCAGATTGCGCCAACCCAGGATCGCAGCGACCACGAACGTCAACGCAGCCAAAGGGCCGTGGACGTAGCGTGCCCACGGCACCTGCTGGGCCGCGATGAGGAAGGGGATACCGCCGAAACCGGCACCCCAGATCAGAAAGAACGCCGAGCCGATCAACTGTCCGGGCAAGGCACTCCACCGGCGGCGAGCGCTGCCCAGCGAGGCGATGGAGCCCGCCAGTCCCCCGATCGAAAAGCCCAGGGCGGCAAATCCCATCACTACGAAAACCGACAGAAACAAGACCGTCCCGAGTTGCTCGCCGGCTGCTGCCGGTCGATCGCCGCCGACCCCGGCGTCGGGCGGCGCCGGCTCGCCCCGTTCGACAATCCCCACGATCCGCTGCGTCGCCTGGTCCAGGCCCTCGGCATACCGCTGCTGCTTGAACGCCGGAAACAGTTGCTCGTTCAGGACTCGCCCCGCCAACGCATCCGGCAGGATTGGCTCCAAGCCGTACCCCACCTCGACCCGCGCTTTGCGATCCTCGATCGCCACCAACAGCAGCACGCCGTTGTCTTGGCCTTTCTTGCCGAGCCCCCATTTCTGAAACAGCTTGTTGGCAAAGTCGTCGATCTGTCCGCCGTCGAGCGAGCGCAGCGTCACCACCGCCATTTCGGCGCCCGTCTTCTTCTGCAGTTGGACAAGGCGTTCCTCCAAGGCGGAACGTTGGGTGGCGTCCAGCAACTGGGCGAAATCGTTGACATACCCCGTCGCCTTCAAACGCTGCAGCAGCGCGTCGGTGGGAATCGTCTGGCCCCGGGCCGATTTGGTCAGAGGCAGTGCGATCAGGGCCGTCGCCAGCGCGAGCGTTGCCGTCGCTATCCGCAGAAATCGTTGAGACCTCATTCCACAAACTCTCGTTCCGCCCGCGTGGTCCGCCGCCGGAGGTTCTCCCGGCCGATGTACAGTTTGGCCTTCGGCTGTTCGTTCTGCAACTGTGCGTAGAAATTCAACAGCCCGTCAATCCGTTCGCGGCTGACGGGATGCGAACGCAGGAAGCCGGGCAGAGGGAAGGCCGGGAGGCTCTTGGCGGCCGTTTCAATCAGGTCCGCCAGTTCGCGCGGATCATACCCGGCTTGATACGCCCAGCGGGCGCCGTCCAGATCCGCCTGCTGTTCGTCCTCGGGCCGGAACGGGCGGGTCCACAGCCGCGCTACCGACAGGCTGGCGGCGAACTTGGCCTGCAAGTCGCCAGCCCGCGCGGCATGCATCTGGGACTGGGCCTGTTTCATCCGCCGCAACCGCGTAATGAGGTGCCGGCGGTCCAAGTGCGACAACTCGTGACCGATCAGCCCGACCAGCGCCGCTTCGCTGCGCGCCATGTCCAACGCTCCGCGGCTGAACACCAGCGTACCGTCCGAAAACGCGCGGGCTTCAAAGATCGGGGTCTCAGCCAGGTAAACCGTCAGCGGCGGGCAGGCATCCGCATGTGCCATGCGCAGCCGCACCTGCTCGGCCAACTGGCGAAGGTACGCGACGTCCCGGCCGCGACTGACGACGCGGATCTTGGCGTCCTGCAGAGCGGCCAGGTAAGCCTGAAACGCTTCCCGGCCCAGCGCCAACTCTTCCCTGCGCGAGACCTCGACCGCCGCCAACGCTTGGTCGTCCTCCGGTTCATCCGGCCCGAACATCCGCTCGAGCATCTGCCCGGGGTCGAAAGGGAACGGATCGGCCGCCGCCGGCTGGGCGGAACACGGACTCACCCCGAAGACCAGGGCGACAACAAACGCCCCGGCCGTCGCGGCCAAGCGGCATCCCGTCGGCTTGGCATCGCCCAGTTCGCGCCGGGGTGGCTGTGGTCGAGTGCAGCGAGCCCACAGTTGTCGCCGCCTCCACCGCGCAGCGGGGGAGGTCGGGCGCGGTCGCGGCCGGGAGGGGGCCTCCGATTCGACGCTTTGCGACGTTGAACTACCCACTCGGCTCTCCCCACGCGCACAGGAATTGGTGTTGGCACCGCGTGCACTCGACGCGGATGTCCAGGAACTCGGGGCCGACGACGTTCACGCTGTCGCAGCCCGGACAGCGGATCGTAAACAGCCGCCGGGGGTCCGCCAGATTGGCAAAGGCGTCAGGCGGCACGCCCTCGAAGACGATGTCCGCGTCTTGAAAGGTCGTGAGCAGTGGTTTCGTCAGCGGCGAAACCCCCGCGATGCGGCCCGCCAGCTGGTGTACCGCCCGCTCGAACACGCGTTGCACGCCATGTCCGAATCCGAATCGCTCCGCATCCTGACGCAGTTGCCGGTCAAAGCCCAGCAGGAGCTTGACCTGCGCCAACCGCGTTACCTGGTACTGGCTGCGACTGCAGTGAAACTGGAAGATCTGCCCCAACTCGCCGGCGTGGTAATCCTCGAATCGCCAATAGCGGCGAAACATCGGCCGCCAATCCTCGCTTCGATCCAGCAGGCCCAGCAGTCGGTCGGAATGATCGGCCAAGATCACCGCCAGCCGGCCGGCATGGGCGACCAGATTCTGATACAGGGCCCGCAGCACCACCGAAGTGGCCGTCTCGCTGGCGGAAAACATCGCTCCCGCATATTCGATGAGCAAGGTCCCGCCGACGGCTTCCCGCAGCTTGCCCTTGACGATATTCGCCGCGTCCGCCGCCTCGCGGGACACCAGATCGAACGCGTTGATTTCGACCAGGTGCCCGCGTTTCAACACGCCGCTGGCCGCCAGAATCTCGGACAGCAGCCGCGCGATCAGCGTCTTGCCCGTGCCGGCTCGCCCGATGAACAAGAAACGCGTATCCGTCGGCTCGAAAGGCAGCTTGGCTTGACGACGCTGCTGCTGCAGGAACGACCAATCGGCCAAGGCTCGAATCTCCTGCTTCAGACGCCGCAGGCCGACCACCGCGTCCAGTTTCTGCAGGCACCGGTCGCGAGACGGCGTCCGTTCGCCGTGGGGTCGCTTGACGCGGACCGGCGTGACCGTGCCCACCCACGGCAGATCTTCGTCTACGCCGAGCACGGCGGGCGGCGCAGTCGCGCACGCAGCCGTCGGCTCCGCGCGAAACTCGGCCTGCAGCGATTGTAGCACCGCGGTCTCCTTGGCGGCCACCAAACCGTCCGCCTTGGCAATCAGATTGGCGATCCGGATCACGAGCGTTTCCAGATCGGCCAGTCGGGCGCGCAATTCCGGCCGTTCCCAAAACGGCTGCAGCAAACGCTGCCAATCCAACTTGCCGGCCTGCCGGGCAATCTTCCCGGCGGTTTGCTCCAGCTGATCCGCAGACCAGGGCACCCCCACGTGCTGGAGCAAGGCCGTCACGCACCGCTGTTCTTCGTAGGTCCAGCGGCCATCCGCCTCGGCGATGGTCGCGTAAATCTTGGCGAGCAACCCGCGGTGCAGGCGGTCCTGGGAAGCCGCCAGCCGCTGGATGGCGGCCTGTTGGAATCCCGGCGAGGGCGAAATGCAGGACAGGTACAGCTGGCGGCAATCCTGCATGGCCTGAGCCAATTCGGCCAAGATCGCATCCAAAGCCAACTTGCCGAGTATGGGCACGCGCAGCGACGAGAGGACCTCACCGCCGGGAGCCGGGGCCGCTGGCTGACCATCGGCGTCCGCGTTCTCGCGGGGCCGAGGCGCCGGCCGAAGACCCTTGCGGTCGGGACCAGGCGTCGCCGGGCTGAACGCCAGCGGCGAAACGGGGGCCCCGCTAGGCAGCGGCTGGCCAGCAGGGCGCGGAGCCGCCCCCGGGGCCGGCGGCGAGCCGGCAATCGGCGCCGAGGCAGGCAGCACAGGCCGCATCTCAAGCGTCTTCAGCCGACGATCTTGGTTCGGGTCCAGTTCCACGCGTATCCCCGGGCCGCTCGGGCCTGACAACAGTGAATCGAATGCGGACCCGATTATATCCCTGTCAACGACCGGGCGGCAACTATCGTGCGGCGGCATTCTGTCGTGCGGCGGCATTCTGTCGTGCGGCGGCATTCTCTGCGGGGAATTGATCCTGCCGGTCGGCAACAATGCCGACCATCGCCGACAGGCGACGTTGACACCGAGCGTGCGTGAGCGGTCGCCGGTCAAAAAGGTGCGAGCCTTGCGAAATTGCACGAACGAGGCTTGCGATCATGAGCGATCTTAGCCGCCGTGCCATTCCCGGCGGCAGCGTTCCCACAGGTACGTCTTGCTGGGCAGGACGAAGACCAGCACCGCGGCCAGGTAGCCAAACGCCGCGCCGGTTGCCCCGCCAGGCGCGCCAAACTGCCAGACCAGCAGGCCGATCAGCACGCTTGAAATCGCGTTCAGCCACCACAAGGGTTCGCGCCGATGCGCCCGCAGGTAGAAATCCTGGCACCGCGGCCATTGGTACAACACGGTCGCCGCCAGGAAGAGCGCCGTGGGCAGCGGCGGCAGAAGCCGCTCGGCCAGCCACCACCCGGACCACGCCAAGCCCCACACCACCGCCCACGCGGCGCAACAGCCCGCCAGCAGGGCCGCCAGGGACACGCTCGTCAAACGGAAATAGACGCGATCCAGTTCTCGGTAGTCCCGCTTGGCGACCAGCATCCCAAACAACGGTGCCCGCGCCTGGACCCACGCCAACGCGGCGCCCTGCACGGCGGTGATCAGTGTCCATGTCATACCCATCTGGCCGGCCACGACGGCCCCGTGATAGTGAAACAGGACGGGTGTGAACAGGAAGTACTCGAAGTAGCTGAACGTCCCGCTGATCGCGATCCGCCACTGCATCGGCCAGATGTCGGTTCGCCAGTCGATCCCGGGCCCGACCGCGGCGCGCCGGAACGGCCGGAAGAAACGGCGATAGCGCCAGGCCAGGAAATACAGCTCCGCGGCCAGACGCACCGCCGCCGTGGCGACGGCGGCCCACAGCCCGGCTCCCCAGGAAATGGCGGCCCACACGGTGAGATTGGCGACGATGGCTTGGCACAGCCGGAAACGGTTGACGGCCGTCACCTGGTTGCAGCCCTCCAGCAACGCGTTCCAGGGCAGCGTCCACAACAGTCCGCCGCTTAACGCGACCAGCATCAGCCAGGGCTGGAACCAGGCGACTCCGGCTTCCGGCTCGAGGGAAAAGAAGATTACTCCGGCTCCGCCCACCAAGAGGGCATAGCCGAGGGCCAGGCCGCCATACCAGACGGCGATCCAGCGTCCCAGGCTCACCAGGCGGGACAGCGCCGCCGAGTCGCCCGCGATCTCGCCATGCTCGTCCAGTTGCAGTTTCGCCCATTCGTGGCTCGCGGCGCTGACGATCACCAGGGACATGCCCAGTTCGAAAAACGTCTGGAGGGCGAGCAGTGCCCCAAACGTATAGTAGTAACCCTGCACCTCGGGTGAGAAGAACCAGCTGATGAGCACGACGCTGACCGCACCTCCGGCCAACTGCCAGCCACGCAGCACCAGCGCATAGAACGTCGCTCGGTCGACTTCCGCCCGGTTCAGCATCCGCCGCGGCCAGCTTCGGAGTTCAGGAGGGATGTCAGGCACGTCGCTCTGCTCTCCGGGCTCGCTCACACCAGGGCCTGCAAGCCCGCTAATCCCACCGGTTCGCGGCAGGCGTAGGGTTCGCCGAACCGCACCCCGATCGTCTTGCCCCAGTATGCGGCCTCGTCGCGCAGCCGGTCGAGAAACGTGGGCCCGTCCGGCGGTTGCCCCTCAATGAACTGGCTGTGATAGCAGCGAATCGCCGCCAGCTTACGTTCCCAGTACGGACTGACGTCCAGTACGAACGCCGGTTGCGGCGCCAGCTTGAGGTGCACGCAGTAGTAGTTGAAGATCCGTTGTGGGTGGTGCGGCCGGCCCGCCAGATCGCACTTAGTCAGCTTGGCCCAGAAGCGGGCCGCCTCGACCAACTGCGTCGCCGCTACGTGATCCGGATGGGCGTCAACCCAATAGGGCGCCAGCAGCCAGCGCGGACGGACCTCGCGGATGACCTCGGCCAACCGTCGTCGCGCCTCCAGCGTCGGCTCCAGACTGCGGTTGGGCAGGCCCAGGTTCCGCCGCCAGTCGATCCCCAAGACTTCCGTCGCGTCGGCCGTCTCGCGGGCGCGCCGTTCCGGCGAACCGAAAGGCGTCGGCTCGCCGTCGGTCAGATCCAGAATGCCAACTCGCCACCCGCACGCCTTCAGCTGCAGGATCGCTCCCGCCGCGCCCAATTCGGCGTCATCCGGATGCGGGGCGATGACCAGCACTTCCAGTTCGCTGGGAGACAATTCGGTGTTCGACATCATTTTCCTGACGGCATCGGCGACCTGATACAGGCAATTCAATCCCTGTCCCGTATCATCCCCGCTGAGCGGGCTTCGATCAACTGGCCTGGACGCGAACTCGCAATTATGGGACAGTCCCCGGCAGCGCAACGCAAGGCCGTCACTAGCTAGCAGCTACCGGCACAGCCCCCTTATCACCCGTAATCGCCATGTTGTCCATATCGCCCCATTCCGCCACCGCGTTCTGCCGGTCCCTGGGGACCGTGTTGCTGTCATCTTTGACCTTGGCCGGCTGTGCTGCGCTGGACGGCCCGTCGACCGACGCCGCCCCTGCGCCGGCAGCGGAAATGGGCAGCCAACTCCGCAAACCGACGCCGCCGGGCCAGATCCTCGGCCTGGACGAGCGCGCCCGCGAAATCGAACGCAACCTGGGGGTCCGCTGATTCCAACGTCCCCCGCCCCGCGCGAATGACCTTCCGGATGTCCGGGCCGGAGTCTGCTTGTCCACTTGCGCCGATCGTAGCGTTTGGGGGCATTATTCCGTTCCACAATTTCCGGCGAGCGGGGATGCGCCCATTCTGTCGAAGCGAGCGGAATTGCGCGGAAAGCGGATTCTCGGACATCTTCCATCGCCGCATGTGAAACTGAATCGATTCGGGCGGCTTTTCCCTTTGTGCCCGATCGCCATCCGATTACTTTCGTCTGTGTGTTACCTAGGGCGGCTTCCTAAGACGCATGTGGGCGCAAATGTACTCGCAGTGACGGCAGTCCGGGATGCCCTTCAAGCAGCATCTCGAAACGCCGACGTCCACGGCAGGAAACCGGGTGGTCCTGTCCATAGGGTTCACTGAAGTTCTCTCACTCAATCCCATGCTGGAGGTATCTCATGAAGGTCTTGATGCAATTGTGGCGGGATGATTCGGGCTTCATCGTCTCCGCGGAACTAGTCTTGGTGGCGACGATTCTGGTCATCGGCATGATCGTCGGACTGGCGACGCTGCGCGATCAGGTCGTACAAGAACTGGGCGATGTCGGCGCCGCCATTTCCCAGATCGTCCAATCCTACTCGTGGTCCGGAATCACGGGCCACACGTCCAGCGTCGCCGGCAGCTATTTGAACGACACCACGGATTTTTGCGACGAAACGCCTGATCCAGCGACCGACGCGCCGCTGTGCATCAGCGTGGAGCAACCTGCCGTTACCGAGTCTGACACGTAGAACGGAATGGCAGACGGGGATCGCGCCGGCGAGTGTTGCACTGCTGTGGCGACGATCCCTTGGGAGTCAAGTCATCGGAAAGTGCAAGCATCGAAACGACGTGGCGATAGAGAGGATGAAGGAATGGGGACGCTAAGACAATTTTGGTCAGATGAGGATGCTTTCATCGTGTCCTCCGAACTGGTGATCGTCGGTGTAATGCTCGTGATCGGCCTGATGGTAGGCATGGTCAGCGTGCGAGATCAGACCGTCCAGGAGTTGGCGGACACGGGCGGGGCGATCGCGAAATGGACTCAGTCCTTCTCGATGGCCGGCGTGACCGGCCACGCCGCATCGACAGGTGGCAGCGCGTTCAGTGACACGACGGACTACTGCGACTACGGGATTCCCGTCGCCTGCGACGTCGATCCAGCCGGGGAGCCGGCCGCTTGCGTGAACCTGTCGATCACGGCTACGAGCGAGTCATAGGTGGTTCGGTGATCGCCCGGCAAGCGACGACGAGTGCAAGCGTCGGGAGGCAATCGCTGTGACACGGCAGGGCTGGCCGGCCGGAGCGAGGTTCGAAATCGCTAACGAAAAGGACGGTCCTTGGCGAAGGGAGGGTGCTTGCCCAACCGACTTGGATTCTGGGAGGCAACGCGACGCCCCCTTCTCCCAGGATACCTAGTGGAGTAGCAAGCGCCCTCGGAGTATCCACATTACTCAGCCACAAGCCCACAACGCTGTCGCCCAGCCCTTGACCGGCTGC
>CAIYOB010000935.1 GCA_903927685.1 uncultured Planctomycetaceae bacterium | reverse complement strand
GCCCAAGGGGACCGGCAAGTCCCACATCTATTCCGAGTTTTCGCCCCATGCCATGTTGATTTCCGGCGGCGAGGTCACGGTGCCCAAGTTGTTCGTGGAAAACCGGCCCCCGTACAAGATCGGCCTGGTCGGATATTGGGACTGCGTGGCCTTCGACGAGTTCGCCGGGACCTCGAAGCGGGTCGACAAAGCCTTGGTCGACATCATGAAGAACTACATGGCCAACAAGTCCTTCTCCCGCGGCATCGAGACGCTGGGGGCCGAAGCGTCCCTGGCCTTTGTCGGCAACACGCGGCACACGGTACCGTACATGCTGCGGCATTCGGACCTGTTCGACGAACTGCCGGAGAAATACCACGATTCCGCGTTCCTGGACCGCCTGCACTTCTACATCCCGGGCTGGGAAATCGACATCATCCGCGGCGACATGTTCACCACGGGATTTGGCTTCGTCGTCGACTACTTGGCGGAAATCCTCCGCAGCCAGCGCAATTCCGACTGGTCCCAGTTGTACGCCCCAAGATTTTCTTTGTCGGAGGAGATTTCCACGCGAGATCGCGACGCGGTCCACAAGACGTTTTCCGGCCTGATGAAGATCCTCTTTCCGGACCGCCGGGCCACGGAAGCGGAAACGGAGCAGCTGCTTCGATTTGCGATCGAGGGCCGAAAACGGATCAAGGACCAGTTGTTTCGCATCGACACGACCTACCCGCCGGTACGATTCACCTACTTCGTCCCTGGTGGCCTCGAAAAACAGGTCAAGACGCTGGAGGAAGAGCAATACCCGAACATCTACTATTCTTCCGAGGCCCAGGCGACCCGATTGTCCGGCGAAGAAATCCCCGCGGAGGCCACCCAAGTCAGCGAACGGAGCCCTTCCTACGGGCAACCGAAGGAAGGACATGTACAGATCCATGAAAACCAGCAAGGCATCTGTTTCGACGTGCTGTTGGGGCCCTATCTCAAGGGGGCCAAGAGGATCGTCGTCACCGATCCCTACATCCGCCTCTTCTATCAGGCCCGAAACTTCATGGACCTCTTGGAGACGATCGCCAAGGCCAAATCCGAGGAAGAAGAGGTCGAGGTGCATCTGCTCACCGTAAGCGACGAGTTTCGGGCCAGCGATCAGGACGGGTATTTTCAGCAGATGCAGGACAGCGTGCAGCGTTGCGGAATCAAGTTGACCTGGGAGTACGACACGTCGGGGACCATCCACGCCAGGCATATCGTCACCGATCACGGCTGGAAGATCCTGCTCGATCGAGGCTTGGACATCTTTCAGCATTACGACATGAAGGACGCCTTTTCGCTGGCAAATCGTCTCCAGAAGTTCCGGTCCTGCAAGGCGTTTGAGGCGACGTTCCTTCGGCACGATAGCCAGCTTCGGCGCGAGGGGTGAGCAGTTCCGCTGCGGTGGCGCGACGGCCCGCTCAGGCCCGTTTGTTTCTCGCCGTTGACGGGATCCGCGGCCGGCTGGTAAAATCCGCCAGGCGGTGTATTCTTGCCGTCGCAACCTGAACAACGATCTGGTCGAGCAGCAGAACCTGATCGCCGACGCCGCCCAGTCGGACCGCATCCAGCGGATGGAAAAGCTGTACCGCGAAATCCGCGCGTCCCGCCGCAGCGTGCCGGTCGTCGGAGGAAATTGAATCATGACGCGTGCCTGGCTCCTTTGCTTCGGGCTCTTTTTACCCGCCGCCCAAGCCGCGGCGGCCGATCGGCAACCGCTGAACGTCCTGCTGATCATCTCGGACGATCTGCGCGACACGGTCGGCTGTTACGGGAACTCGGCGGTGAAAACGCCGAACATCGATCGTGTAGCGGGCCGCGGCGTGCGATTCGATCGAG
>CAIYOB010000934.1 GCA_903927685.1 uncultured Planctomycetaceae bacterium | reverse complement strand
GGCGAATTCCGGCGATTCCGGCTGGACATTGCCCGCGTCTGCCGCGGCCACGGAAAAACACTATTACCATACAAGCCGCCATGACGAAACGACAATCGTCACCGAAAGACGGGTTTTCGCACAAAGTTCTTCGCCCGAAGATTGACTTGCCGTTGGGTAGTAGACATGGGAGACTGGGGGCGATGGTCCGTCGGCGTCGGGGGGCCGCTT
Source organism: uncultured Planctomycetaceae bacterium (assembly GCA_903927685.1). Next base: position 1,975 of record CAIYOB010000934.1, on the reverse strand, counting down.
GTTGGCAGTCGTGATCGGCTGTCGACACGGTGCGGAGCCGCAGCGAGGCGGGGGGTGCTTTGTTGACCGCAGGCAGGGGTGACAAGCGAAACAGCCATGTCAAGGCCGCCGGTTCGGGAAGGGGAGGGAGGATCGGGGGAGTGCCGCCAAGCGCGGGCGCTGGAGGTGCCGCCGTGCTGCGGTGTGCGGGATCTTTTTTGCGAGGAGGCGTGGGCGGGCATCACTGGCAAGCTGGGCCTGTCGGCGCGTCAGGCGATTGTGGTTCGGTACGTGGTGGCGGACCGCAGCGACCACGATATTGCCGAGGCTTTGAGCCTGTCCCGGAGCACGGTGCAAACGCACATGGAACGTCTGCACAATAAGCTGAATGTGCATAGTCGCGTCCAGTTGGTGACGCGGGTGGTGGCCGCCTATCTGAGCTGGCGGAACGAGTCGCCTCCCCCGACAGGCTGTCGGGTCCATACCCGACTTGCATCGTTATGACGTCGTGCTAGGATGACCGCGTTTGCCGCTGGCGGCGTGCAGACGGGAAGGGCTGTTCTGTCTCACCTCTTGAGTCCAAGCCCCAAGCTCTTTCCGGTCGGGTTGGGTGAATTCGGGTCGGCCGCTGCCGTGGCGGCGGGTTCGGTATCGGCGATTACGGTAGTAGGGAGGGGTATCTGCCGGGCACTTATCGCTCTGCTGGCAGTGCATCGTGTTGCGTCGGACTGGAGTTGAATCAGGCTGCAACTCGGAGGGCCACGTCATGCGGAAGGCACAGCAATCCTGCGGGCCAAGAGGCATTTTGCACGCCTTGGGCTGGGGGCGTCGCGGTACGTGCGGCAAGTGCGGTAAGACGCCGCGGGCCAAGAGCCGACAAGTTTTCTTTGAACCCTTGGAAGAGCGCGCGTTGCTTTCGCTGTGTGTCTGGGATGGCGGCGGGAACAACAATCTCTGGTCGAATACGGCCAACTGGCAAGCAGGCGTGGTGCCCAGCGTCGACGACGCTCTCGTCTTCCGGGGGACGGCGCGCACCCAGACTGTGAACGACCTTCCCGCCGGGACGGCCTTCCGCTCGCTGTCGTTTCTGGCGAGCGATTTCTCGATCGCGGGAAACAGCCTGGCGGTCAGCAGCCGGATCTTGGTAGGGCCGGGCGCCAGCGGAGCGACGATTGGGGCGGAGGTCGGCTTGAATGGCTCGGTGCTGGCCACCATCGTCGGCGGTCCGTTGTCGCTTTCGGGCGGCGTTTCCGGCAGCGGCAGCCTGATCGAGAACGGGAACGGCACCCTGATCTTGGCGGCCACCTCGACTTATGCCGGGAGCACGACGATCCAGAGCGGCGCTACGCTGCAGTTGGGGGCAGCCGAGGCCTTGTCCAGCGGTCCCGGCGCGGGTGTGGTCATCGTCAACGGCACGCTGGATCTGGCCGGGTACGACGTCACGGCGGACGGCCTGTCGGGCCACGGCGTCATCACTTCCAGCGTTTCGGGGGCGGTCACGTTGAGCGTCCAGACCAGCGGGCACGCGAGCACTTTTGGGGGCGTGATCGAAGACGGGGCAGGGCGGATGAGCTTGACCACGGAAGGTACAGGCAGCTTGACCTTGCGGGGACACAACACATTCACCGGCCCGACCACGGTTGGCGCCGGCAGCACGCTCCGGCTGGGCAGTGCCCAGGCGTTGCCCGCCGACCCCGAGGTCAACGGCACGTTGGACCTGGGCGGGTACAGCGCCACGCTGGACGGCCTGTGGGGCAGCGGGTTGGTCACGTCCAGCGTCGCAGGATCGGTGACGTTGACGGTGGACACCACCAATTATCCGGGCACGTTCTCCGGCGTGATCCAGAACGGTTCGGGGATGGTGGCCCTGACGAAGACCGGGCCGGGCACCTTGGTCCTGAGCGGGAGCAACACGTACAGCGGCGGGACCACGATCAGTGCCGGGACGCTTCAGGTGGGCGATGGCTCGAGCAACGGGACGCTGGGTTCGGGCAGC
>CAIYOB010000933.1 GCA_903927685.1 uncultured Planctomycetaceae bacterium | reverse complement strand
TTTCCCTTGGCACGCGTCGGGTACCTGACTATAGTTTCCCGGCTGTAGTTTGATTCCTGATTCAGGTCGCCAATAATGAGACATACACCTCTTGTGCTCGCCGTTTTCCTGGGATTGGGCGGTTGCGGGGCCTCGGCTTACGGCGTCCCGCCCGCGTCGGCGGGAGCGTCAGCCCAGACCGGCGGGGCCAAGCCGGTCGATGCGCCCACCCCGGCGAAACCCGGTGCCACCGGCCAAGCCAAGAAGGCCGACGCCAGCGAGAAAAAAATGCCCGAAAAGATCGTCCGCACGGAGGCCGAGTGGAAGAAGTTGCTGAGTCCCGCGCAATACAAAGTGTTGCGGAACAAGGGCACCGAGCGGCCGTTCGTCAACGAGTTTGATCACCATTTCCAGCCGGGCGTCTACGCGTGTGCTGCGTGCGGCCAGGAACTGTTCAGCTCCGAGACCAAGTTCAACTCCGGCTGCGGCTGGCCGGCGTTCTATGCTGCCCAAGCCGGCGATCGCGTCGAATTGACGCCGGACTCTTCCCACGGCATGAGCCGCGTCGAGGTCACCTGTGCACAGTGCGGCTCGCATCTGGGACACATTTTCAATGACGCGCCGCAAACTCCCACCGGACAACGGTACTGCATCAATTCGATTTCGCTGAAGTTCATCCCCGCAGGCAGCGCGAAGAAGACGCCGGAGAAGGAGATTGAGAGCAAGCAGACGAAGGCCAAGGAAGCTTCGTCGGCCGCCGGCAAGGCAAAAACGTAGCGCGGGCAGGATACCGCGTCTGTTTCTGTTGACTCCCGCGAGGATTGGGGCGGCAGCGCCGCCCGGGCAAGACGGGCCACTCTGCTAGTGCGTCTGTCAAGGCTGAATGTTGGGGTGCCTGGGGTCGAGTGCAGCGAGCCCCCAGTGGCAAGAACTGGGGGCTCGCCACTCGTACCTCGTGGCTCGACCCCAGCCACCCAACCCAATTCTTAGCTTGGACAACGCACTAGACAACGCACTCGTTCAGGTGCCGCTCAGCCCGTTGAGCATCTCGCCACGCTGCGAAAAGCGGCGGTCGATGTCGTCGATCTGCCGCAGCCAGTCGGCGGTGACCGTGTCCGAGACGTCCGCGCTGCCCGAGGTCTGCTCGATGGCGGCGGCCAGTTTCTCGACGCTTTGGACCAGCCCCATGTCGTGCTCGTAAACTCGCTCCAACAGATCGACGTTGACCTGCACAAAGTCGAAGAACCCGCTGTAGCCACGGACCGCGGCGCGCAGGCGATGGATCAGCGCGTCCAGGCGGCTCTTGACGCGCTCCCACGCGGTCAGCTGGTCGATCCGGCCGGCCTCGATCAGGGCCGTCATCGAGGCGTCCAAGGCCCGCTTGCTGAGTTGCAACCGGTCCGCCATCCAGCGCCGAATCAGGTGGTCGCTTTCCTGGCGGTAATCCTTCTCCAGATAGCCCCGAAAACCGGGGATACTCCGCAGGAAGGACTCGATGGCACCGCGGTTGTCGGCATGGCGTCGGGGATCGATCATGGACGGGTCTCCGAAGGGTATGCCTTTCAGGATAGCAGATCCGCCTCGCGCCTGCACATCGCGCAGAAAAAACGCGCAGAAAAAAACGGAGTGCCGACGCCAGGCCGACACTCCGTCCGGCTAGGGACAGATAGTCCCCAGCCGTGGCCGGACGCTGCTTGATTCACACCTTTTGCTGCCCCAGCTTTTCCATCTGCTGTCGCAGTTCGTCCATCTGCCTCTGCAACCGCTTCTCATTCTCGCGGAGTTGGCGATTCATCTCTTCCAGTTTTTCGCGAACCTTGTCCAGGTTCTGCTCCGCCCCCGCCGGCTTGTCCTCCGGCTTCGTGTCTGCCTCGGCCTTCGGCGCCTTGCTCGCACCGGGGGCCGCCGGCCGTTCTCCCGGCACCACCACGGGGCTCTGGCCAAACACGAAGACACGGCCGCCGCCCAACATCCCTTTCACTGCGGGGCGCAAATCTGCGGGCAACTTGTCCAATTCGGCCTCAGTGACTTCCCACTTCTGGCCGTCTTTTTCCACGGTGATCTTTGCGGGCGCATCATTTTCCCGCGTGACCGTGACGCGCGTACCCTTGGGCAAGTGCGCCGCACCGGGCGGGGACGTGAACAGTTCGATCCGCTGCTGCTTCAGTTCCTTGGGCACGACCACGCCCGGACGGACAAAGAACATCCGGAGCGGATCTTCGCCCAGCTCGCCGCGTTCCAGTTTCTTCAGCATCTCGCTGATTTGTCCCCAGTCGCCGGGGCGGTGGGGATCCGGCGCCCCGACGTCGGCCGGCCGCACCTCAGGCTTGACGGTCACCGCCTTTTGCTTGCCGGCCCGCAAGAGCGTCACCTTGGCCTCACCGTCTTTATTCTCGCCGACCGCCTTCTGCAGGCCCTCGACGTCCGACAGATCGGCTTCGCCGAACTTGAGCAGAATGTCGTTCACCTCAATGCCGGCTTTGGCGGCCGGCGATTCGGGGACGACCTGCTCGACCAACACCCCGGCTTCCAGGCCCAAATGGGACTTCAGAACCGCGTCCGCCGGGGCCACCAGAATCCCCAGCCAATAGCTGTTCGCGGCAGCATCCGCTTCCGCAGCCTGTTCGGCCGCCGGGACGGCGGCTGGAGCCTCCTTCTTTTCCTCTTGGCCGCAAGCCGGCAAGGCCAGGATTGCAGCCAGCACGGGCGCCACGGTTCGGCAGGCCCAGCTTGGAATCAGGTCTTGAATCCTCACGTTCGATCCTCCTTCTCTACGGGTTATTACTGATACGTCCGCCGGCCTGCAGGCGTAATCTCCACTTGATCTACGGGGAAAACGACATCCCGGCCATCGCCGGTCTCGAAGGGAATGAAGTGCTTGTGGGTTCGCACTTGGTGTCCAAATCGCTGGACCGCCCGCTCCAATCCCGACGAGGGAACCGAGGGCTGGCCCGACAGCCATTGTGCATTCTCCGGCGTCCATTCGTACACCGGCACCGGAACCTCCCGGCTGCCCAAGCCATCGCCGTGATCCATCACAAACGTCACGTTGCCGCTGGGCGAATCGGCTGCCGGGATGTCTGCCGGCTGGACCGGCACGCCGGGACGATTGGTGTCCGCAGCCAGTTGCCCGCCAGCCGACCCCGGCCCG
>CAIYOB010000932.1 GCA_903927685.1 uncultured Planctomycetaceae bacterium | reverse complement strand
GATTCGACCGGCCTCGCGGCGGCCGGGAGTTCGTTCGAGGCCAGGGCAACCGTCTGCGACTGGTCGTCGGGCTGTACTTCCGGGGCCGGTGGCGGTTCGGCGGATTCGACCGCTCCTGCGTCGGACGGTGTCTCAGAGCCGCCGGCCAGGCAAGGCTCCGACGGGCTGGGCGACACCTCTGCCGCTGGCGGTTCGCTGGCCGGTTCGTCCGCCGCCGGTGTGCCGCTCGATTCGTCCTGGTCAACCGATTCTGGCGGCAGATGCTCTTCAGCCAGGGAGACCTCATCATCCCCAGTCTCGTCGCCCTCGAGATCCTCGTCCGAGTCGCCTTCCGCGTGGGCCGCCGCGTCTTCTTCCTCGTCGTCGTGATGTTCGGCGTCGGTCTGTTCGGATTCCTCGATCCGCGTGCTGATCAGCTTTCCCGTCTTCTTGATGAACTCGCGCAATTCATCCCGCAACGGATAGTTCTCGTGGAAAACCTCGGCGACCAGGTGCCCCGCCCCCTGCAGCACGTCGGCCGCCGTCGGGAGGCCGCGTTCGGCGTTGACGAATTCCGCAGCTCGCGCGGACAGATTGGCGGCGGCGGACTGGGCGGCGACGATCTCGTGCGCCAGCACATCCAAGCCGCGGCTGCGGGCCAAGCCGGCCAGCGTCTGCTTCTTCGGCTTGAAGGGCAGGTACAGGTCTTCCAGGCGGCGGACCGAGTCGGCGGCCTGGATATGCGCGGCCAACTCGCTGGTCAGTCGGCCCTGCGATTCGAGCGCTTTCAGGATCCTTTGTTTGCGATCGGTCAGCGCGCGCAGCCGCTGGACCGCTTCCTGGATGCGCCGGATCTGCTGTTCGTCCAGCCCCCCCGTCCGATCCTTGCGGAACCGAGTCACGAAGGGGACCGTGTTGCCGTCATCCAACAACTCGACCGTGACCTGCACTTTGTCCAAGGGCAAGGCGACTTCGCGCGCAACTTGCCCAAGATCAATTTGAATCATTGTTTCCATAGCCGCCCCAAGGGAGGTTGCTAGTTCATGCGCTTGCGCGTCGATACACCGCCGCAGAATGACGCAATCTAAGCCCAGATCAGACCTTTTGTCAAGGATTCGCCGCCGACGTTCCGCGATTGTTGCCGGCCGGGCGCTGCCCGGAACCTCGCGGACCTCAGGCCTTGCGGATGTTCTTGGCCTTGTGAGCCACCTGCTTTGTGGCGTTCCGCGAGTCAACGATCAACTGGGCGTGCTGGGCGATAAACTCCCAGTCGTAGGCCGAGTGGTCGGTGGCAACCAGCAGGCAGTCCTGCGCCGCGAGGTACTCGGCAGTCAACGGTTCGCTCGCCAAACGCGGTAGGTGATAGTGCCGCATCGCCGGCAGAACCGGGATGTGCGGGTCGTTGTAGCTGATGATCGCTCCCCGCTGGATCAGCAGTTCCATCAAGCGGAACGACGGGCTCTCGCGCGGGTCGTCGACGTCTTTCTTGTACGCCGCGCCCAGGATCCCGATCCGGCTGCCGCGGACCGGTTTGCCCGCGTCGTTCAACGCCTCGACCACCCGCTCGACCACGTACTGAGGCATGCTGGCGTTGATCTCGCCAGCCAACTCGATGAACCGCGTCGGCATTTCGTAGCGCCGGGCCAGCCAGCTCAGGTAGAACGGATCGATGGGAATGCAGT
>CAIYOB010000931.1 GCA_903927685.1 uncultured Planctomycetaceae bacterium | reverse complement strand
CGCCGAGACGCGCGAGGCGATCGGAGTCAGGTCCTGCCTGGGGTTTATCGCACGGCAGTTAACCTGTGTCTGGACGTATCATCCACACCGCTTCGTCGTCGCGCTGGAGACGTACTTGATGGCCGCCGTCATGCTGTGGGACACCTACCTTATCCTGGCCGCCGCATGGCGCCGCGAGACCCTGACCCTGCAGTCCGCGGTGCTGGCACTGGCTACCGTGGGGGGCGCCTTTTGCTTGGGCCATTTCTGGGTGGAACATCAGGTATTCCGGATTGTGAAAAGTCGAGGCGGCAGCGTTTGGTCGCCGTTGGGCGCCTGGGTGAAATGCTTCATCGCAGCCCCCTTCATGCCGCTGTTAAACGCGTTGTCCTTGCTGAGGGCTCAGCTTCGCCGCCGCGTCACTTGGCGTGGGATCATCTACCGGATCCACGATCGCTGGTCGATCGAAATCGAACAGGACGAGCCCTTCCTCGAACCTCCGAGATCCGGCCATGCGATTTCACTCTGAGCGTCTCCGGTGACCGATAGCGTCCCTCTCCAGGCGGTCGCTTGCAGGCCGGCCGGGATCACGCCGGGGCTGGCTTGCGACGCGCTGGTCAGCCGCGTGGATCCGGCGCCGACGCGGTGGGGAGAAGCCTCGCTTGTCATGTCCGGCGGTGAACCTCCGTCAAGAGGTTTGCTGCGCCACCTGCTTCAGTTGTTCCAACTCGGCATTCAAATCGCCCAGGCGGTTTTGGACCGCGGCGGCATCGCCCAGTTTGGCCGCGCACTCGATGTCCGCCGCGACGGCCCGCAGGCGTTCTGCGCCGACGCTGGCGGAAGCGCCTTTGATCGCGTGGGCGTGCAGTTTGACTTCCGGCAGGTTGCCAGCCACCAGCTTTTCCCCGATCGTTTGGATCCGGCAGGGCGTGTCTGTCAGATAGCTTGCCATGATGGAACGGGCAAAATCTTCGTCGCCGGACAGTCGTTCCAACAGCGTCGCTCTGTCCCAGACGGGCGCCAGCGGCGCGGGTTCCTCGACGACCCGCCCGCCGGTTCCCGGGTCCCCGTTTTCGCCGTCGGCCTCCGGACTGCCGGGGTCGGCGTTTGCGGGCAGCCATTTGTCCAGCGCCGCCGCCAATGCATGCGGCGTGATCGGCTTGGCGAGATAATCACTCATGCCGGCAGCCAGGCATTTCTCGCGATCTCCCTGCATGGCGTGGGCGGTCATGGCGATGACGGGAATCGCGGCGACCCGAGGGAGCAGCTCAGGGGCGGGGAGAACGTCCCGCGAACCGGAGCCGGGGCCGGCGTCGGACTTCGCTCCCTCGATCGCGGCTCCGGATGCCCCGGTCGCCCACGCCCGAATCCGACGGGTAGCTTCGTAGCCGTCCATGACCGGCATGTTACAGTCGATCAGCAACAGGTCGTAGGGCACCGACGCCAGCGCCGTGAGCGCCTCCTGGCCGTTGGCCACGGCGTCGGCGCTCAACCCCATCTTCCGGAGAATACCCAGGGCCACCTGCTGGTTCGTGATATTGTCTTCGGCCAGCAAGATCCGCGCAGGGCGGCCGTCGAAGCGGGGCAGGGATTCGCGAGTCGAGTGGCGGGTGGCGATCAGCGGACGCCCCGTATCCGGCTCGGTCCGGCCTCCCAGCGCCACCGCGATGACCCCGCGCAATTCCCGGTGCCGCACAGGCTTGGTCAAATAGCCTGCAAAGCCGACCCGAGCGAACCGGGTCGCGTCGCCTTGGGCGCCCAGGGAGGGTAGGATCACCAGGCAGGTCTGGGCCAAGCGCGGGTCGGCCTTGATCGCCCGGCCCAGCGACTCGCCGTCCATGCCTGGCATCTGCATGTCGATCAGCGCCAATTGGAAGGGATCCCGGACTTCCAACGCCTCGTACAGGGACTGCAGGGCCTGCGGCCCGTCCGGCGTCTCCGCGGGGCGCATCCCCCACAAGCGCAGACGCTTGACCAAGATCTCGCGGTTGGTGGCGTTGTCGTCCACCACCAGCACGCGGACCCCCTGCAACTCCGCGGCGCGTCCTGTGCCTGCTTCCGCTCCGGGCGTCTGCTTGCGAAAACGTGCGGTGAACCAGAACTCCGACCCCTGGCCGACTCGGCTCGTCACGCCGATCTGCCCGCCCAGCAGGCCAGCCAGTTGTCGGGAGATGGCCAAGCCCAAGCCGGTGCCTCCGAATTGCCGTGTGTTCGAGGCGTCGACCTGGGTGAATTTTTCGAACAGCTGGCCGATCTTCGCCTCGGGGATGCCGATGCCCGTATCGCGGACGACGAATCGCAGCAGCACCGCATCGTCGGTCTGCGCTGCGACGGAAACCAGGATGACCACCTCGCCCGCCGACGTGAACTTGATCGCGTTTCCGGCCAGGTTGGTCAGGACCTGGCGCAGCCGGCCCGGGTCGCCCCGGAGCAGCATGGGGACGTCCGGATCGGCGCCGCACAGCAATTCCAAGCCTTTGTCGTAGGCCCGCAGAGCCAGGGTGTCGGCAAAATCGTCCAACACGCTGGACAGATCGAAGTCCAGGGTTTCAAGTTCGAGTTTGCCGGCTTCGATCTTGGAGAAATCGAGGATGTCGTTGATCAAGCCCAGCAGCGACTCGGCGCTGTGACGGACGATCTCCGCATATCGCCGCTGTTCATCGCTCAATTCGGTATCCAGCAACAGTCCCGTCATGCCGATGATCCCGTTCATCGGCGTGCGGATCTCGTGGCTCATGTTCGCCAGGAATTCGCT
>CAIYOB010000930.1 GCA_903927685.1 uncultured Planctomycetaceae bacterium | reverse complement strand
TGTGGTTCTCCACGTGCGTGTCGTCGATCGTAAAGCGCGAGGTGTTCCAGTCGGTGTCGGTGGCGATGATCGCGGTCAGCGCCTGGCGGCCCAGATGGTACGTCGCGTCGGGCTTGGTTCGGACGGGCAGCCCCTGCGCATTGGCATGCTCGTGCGCTGCGCAAATCGCCGGCAGATCGTCATGCACGCCGTCGCCGACGGCGCCCCACTGCTCGTAGGTGACGAAGTCGTCCGCCTCAGCCGAGAACGTCGGCGAGACGCTGCCCAACACCAGCGTGAACACGAATGCGCGTTGCCCGAAACTCATGGGTCCACCTCTTGGTACCGCGCCAGGCGGCGGTTGTGTTCGGTATGCACCGATCAGGTTGCGTTGCTTACCCCCTGGCCAACCTGGCCAGCTTCGAGACGGTTCATTCCAGCCGGTTGCGCCGGTGTTGGCTGGACCCGCACCCGCACCGACTTGTACGCCGGCGTTTCGCACGTCGGGCATGTGCTGTGGATCGACGTCAAGACGTTCGCCTCGGGAAAATAGGCCGCGACACAGCCCCGCTTGATGGGATACGCAACGGGGTAATAGCCCTCGAGTTTCCGCAGCCGGCCGTCATAGCTGCTGGTGATCTCGACGGTCTGCTCCGGGGCGATTTTCCGCTCGGCCATGTCGTCGCGGTTCATGAACAGGACGCGCCGTTCACTGCGGATCCCCCGATACCGATCGTTCAGGCCGAAGATCGACGTGTTGAACTGGTCGTGGCTGCGGATCGTCATCAGCAACAGCTCGCCGGGCTCCGCGGCCACTGTCTCCAGCGGATGGTCGCCGAACCGGGCCTTGGCGTCGCCGGTTCGGAAAACGCGGTCTCGCAGCGGGTTTTCGAGCGTAACCTCCGGGGCGGAGCGGCTCAGCTTGGGCAGATCCTGGAAGGCCGGGATGACTTGAGCCATCGTCTGCCGCAGGTATTGGTAATCGGCCCCCAAGCGTGGCCAATCGATGCTCGTCGGGTTGGGCAAGGCCGCGGCGGCCAAGCCGGCGATGATGGCCACCTCGCTCCGCAAGCTCGGCGCAGCCGGCGGCAGGCAGCCCTGGGAGAAGCCCACCTTGCCCATCAGATCCTCGACCGTCACGGCTTGTTTCCCGCCGTGGCATCGGTCTTCATCGGTTCTGGCCAGGCAGGGCAGAATCAAAGCCCTCTTTCCGGTGGCCAGGTGGCTGCGATTCAGCTTGGTCGAGATCATCACCGTCAAGCGGCAGTTCCGCAGGGCCCGCTCGACGAAGCTCGTGTCAGGAGCCGCGGACGCCAGGTTGCCCCCGAGGCAGAGCAAGACGTGGGCCCGGCCGTCGGCCAGCGCGCGGAGGGCCGGGATCGCGCTCATTCCGGGCGATCGCGGGACGCTGATGGAGAAATGCTGTTCCAAGGACTCCAGGAACGCAGGCGGCATGTGCTCGCCCACGCCCGCCGTTCGCAGTCCCTGGATGTTGCTGTGGCCGCGCGCCGGCAGCACACCGGTCCCGGGCCGGCCGATGTTCCCCTTCAGCAGCAGCAGGTTGACGATCTCCCGGATGGTCTCCACCGCGTTCCGATGGTGGGTAATCCCCAGGCACCAGCTGGCGATGACGTTCTGGGCCGCCAGGTACACGTCGGCGGCTGCGAGCAGTTCCCCTTTCTCCAGGCCGCTGGCCGCAACGAGAGACTCCCAGGGCGTATCGAGGACCCGTTGCCGGTACGCCTCGAACCCGCTGGTGTGCTCCTGGATGAAACGGGAGTCCAGGATTCCGCCCCGCCGCGCTTCGGCTTCCAGCACGGCCTTGACCATGCCTCGGACCAGGGCCATGTCGCCGTTGATGATCGGTTGCAGGTACAAGTGCGCCAGCTTGGTGTGGCGGCCCAGGTACGAGCTGGCTTCCTGCGGGTCGGCAAACCCCAGCAGGCTGGCTTCGGGCAAGGGATTGACGGCGACGACCTTGGCTCCCTGGCGGACGGCCGCCTGCAGGGACCGAAGCATGCGCGGGTGGTTCGATCCGGGATTATGGCCAAACAGGAAGATGGCATCCGCCCGGGGCAGGTCCTCCAGCGTGACGCTGCCCTTGCCAAAGCCCAGGCTCAGCGCCAGCGCTTTCCCGGACGGCTCGTGACACAGGTTGGCGCTGTTGGGCAGGTTGTTGGTCCCGAACGCGCGGGCCAGCAATTGATACAGGAAGGCGGCTTCGTTCGAGGTTCTGCCGGATGCATAGAAGATCGCTTCATCGGGATGCGACAGCGAGTTCAGTTCCCCGGCCACAACCTGGAATGCCTCGTCCCACGAGATGGGCCGATAGTGAGTCGCGCCTTGTTCCAGCAGCAGGGGGGTGGTCAGGCGTCCCTGCTGTTCGAGCCAGTAATCCGAGGTCAGCAGGAGGTCGGGCACGGACCACTGTTCGAAGAACGCCGGCGTGAGCAACCGCGTGGTGGCTTCGGCACTGACATTCTTGGCGCCGTTTTCACAGAATTCGAACCGCGACCGCTCGTGGTCCGGATTCGGCCAGGCGCAGCCCGGACAGCTGAAACCGCCGACTTGATTCAAGTTCCCGATCAGCTTCCGCGTCCGGTTCAGTCCCGTCTCTTGGTACAGGTAGGTCAGCGAGGTGAGCACCGCGTCCATGCCGCCGGCGAAGCTCTTGGGCTGATCGACCTTCAGGCCGATGATCGCCGCCGCGTCGTGCTCCAGATCCGCCGACTCGAGCGCTCGCACCGCCCGGATGATCTCCCGGCCCAAAGATTCCATCCCGGCCAGCAAGGCGATCCGGTCGCTACATCGGCGGGCTTCGTCCGCCTTCAAGACGTACCTGGTCAGACCTCCCGCCTCCATCAGGCTCACCAGCGCCGGCAGCCGGGAATCCGGGATGTCGTCGTGCAGAATCGCATCCCGGATCCGCTGGTGAAGGCGGACCACCCGCGGCAAGTCCGGCGAAAACAGCTCTTCCCGCTGCGGGCTCGAAACGAGGCCCCGGCGCTTGCGAGTCACCAGTCCGGCGTCCAGCAGCGAGTCCCAGACCATCCGGCGCAAGGTGATGCCGTGCGCGGCAACCAGCGCCACCGCTTGGCCCAAGGGAATCGCGCCTTCGACGAACAGCAGGCACCGCAGAGCCTCCTCGAGCGCCGCGTTTCCCGCGTCGGCCGGCTGCAGCACGGTCAAGTGGGTCCAGTCGTCGTTGATCAGGCGACGGAACGACGCATCGAACAGCAAGGCCCCTGCCAGGGTCAAATGCAAGACCTGCTCGGGAATGGGGAACATCCGGCCCGACACCGGGTCGACGGCCAGCAGCAGGAACTGGCCGGCGTAGGTTGAGTCGGAGGCCGTTGTCGTGTCCTGGTTCGTCATTTCGAACGTCGGCCGCGTTTGGGGGCCGGGCCTTTGGCGGCGCGTTCCGCCAGCAATTGGAGCGCCGTTTCGAGGGTCACGCTCTCCACGGTCATGCCTTTGGTCAGCGAGGCGTTGGTCTGGCCGTCGGTGACGTACGGGCCGTAGCGGCCGTCCAGCAGCTTGACGTTCTGGCCGGTCACCGGCGACGCGTCGAAGGTCTTGAGCGGTTCCTTGGGGGCGCTGGTCCGGCGGCCGCGGCCGGTCTTGGGCTGGGCCAGCAGCAGCAGGGCCTGCTCCAGGCTGACGTCCAGCGGCGTCAGGTCCTCGGGCAGCGAACGGGTCTCCTCGCCGCATTTGATAAACGGTCCGTAGCGGCCGCTGTGGGCGACCACGGGCAGGCCGCTGTCGGGATGCGGGCCGAGCGTCCTGGGCAACGCGAGCAGTTTCAAGGCGATTTCCAGGTCGACTTCTTCCGGCCCCATGCCCTTGGGCAGCGAGGCGTTCTTTTTCTCCTTGTCGTCCGTCGCGCCCAACTGGACGTACGGTCCGAAGCGTCCGGATTTCAGGTACACGGGTTTGCCGGTCTGCGGGCACAATCCCAGCGGGGCATCCTCGCGCTGGCCTTGATCGAGCATTCCCAGGGCTCGCGTCAGCGTCAATTCATCGGGCGGCGTGTTGTGCGGAATGCTGGCTCGGCGGTCCCCTTGCTCCAGGAACGGCCCGAACTTGCCGACCCGGACGAAGACCTCGTCGGTGTGCTCGCCGGCGGTCGGGCGGCCCAGCGAAAACCGGCTTGTTTCCCGCGCGTCCACCTGCTTGATCTTGTCCTGCACCAGTTGTTTCAGGCCGGGGCGGTCGTTGCCGTGAAAGAACTCCCGCAGGTAGTCCCGGTGTTGGACCTCGTGCCGGCTGATCGCATCCAGAAAGTCTTCCATCTGCGCCGTGAACTCGTAGTCCACCAGGCTGGTGAGATGTTGTTCCAGCAGCCGGACCACAGAGAACGCGGTCCAGGACGGGACCAGCGCATTGCCTTTCTTGAAGACGTATTCGCGGGCCTGGATTGTGTCGATGATCGACGCGTACGTGCTGGGGCGGCCGATGCCCATTTCTTCCAGGGCTTGGGTCAAGGCTGCTTCGCTGTACCGCGGCGGCGGCTGGGTCGAATGCCCTTTGCCTTCCAGGCTGCGGCAGCCGACGGCCTGGTCGCGCTCGACCTGGGGCAACAGCGTCTCCTTGTCCGCCAGTTCGGCTTGGGGATCGTCGGAGCCTTCGACGTAGGCGCGGAGAAAGCCCGGAAAGTCGATGGTCTTGCCGCTGACCTGGAAGACGGCCTGATCGCCGGCGATGGTAATCGTGATCCGTCGCCCGCGGGCATCCGACATCTGGCTGGCGATCGTCCGCTTCCAGATCATCTCAAACAGGCGGAACTGGTCGTTGTCCAATTCGCCGCGGACCGACTCGGGCAAGCGGAACGGGTGGCCGGCGGGGCGGATCGCCTCGTGCGCTTCTTGGGCGTTCTTGACTTTCGAAGCGTAGGTCCGCGGCGTGTCTGGCAAGAACGCCGGGCCGTATTCCGACCGGACCAAGTCGCGGGCCGCATCCACGGCGACTTGGGCCAGCGTCGTGGAATCGGTACGCATGTACGTGATGTAGCCGTTTTCGTACAGGTATTGGGCTAGGCTCATCGCCTTGCGGGCCGTGAACCCCAGCTTGCGGTTGGCCTCCTGCTGCATCGTGCTGGTCGTGAACGGCGCCGACGGCCGCGACGTATAGGGTCGGTCTTCCAGGGTGCTGACGCGGAACGCAGCCTGCTGTAAGCGGGCGGCCAGTTCGGCCGCTTCCTGTTGGCTAAGCAGCAGCAGGTTGGGGTCCTTGATCTTGCCCGTCTTGGGATCGAAGTCCTTGCCGGCTGGGACCTTGCGGCCGCCTACCGAGACCAGGGCGGCCTCGAAAGCCTGCCCGTCGGGCGTGACAAACTGGGCGACCAGATCCCAATAGCTGGCCGAGACGAACGCCTGGCGTTCGCGTTCCCGCTGGACGATCAGACGCACAGCCACGCTCTGGACTCGACCCGCGGACAGCCGAGGCCCGATCTTCCTCCACAGCAGGGGGGAGACTTCGTAGCCGTACAGCCGATCCAGGATGCGGCGCGTCTCTTGGGCCTTGACCAATCCCTCATCGATCTCCCGCGGATGTTGCAGCGCTTCGCGGATCGCCTCTTCGGTGATTTCGTGAAACACAAGCCGACGGACCGGAACCTTCGGTTTGAGGACTTCGTGCAGGTGCCAGCTGATCGCCTCGCCCTCCCGGTCTTCATCCGTCGCCAGGTACAAATCTTTGGCGTCTTTCAGCGCGGCGCGCAGCTTCGCGACTTGCTTTTTCTTGTCCGACGGGATGACGTAGACCGGGGTGAAATCCTGATCGACGTTCACGCCCAGATAGGCCCATTCCTTGTCCTTGTACTCGTCGGGGACCTCTTTGGCGCCCTGTGGCAAATCGCGGATGTGTCCGATACTGGCTTCGACCGCGAAATCGCCGCCCAGAAACTTGCCGATCGTGCGTGCTTTCGCAGGCGACTCGACAATGACCAAGGATTTCGCGCCGGGAGCAGCCGCTTTTTTTGCCATAATTATTCGACCGGATTTAACCTAAAACACAAAAGTTTACTATTTTCACCAGTTGTCGGATTCCTGTTCGGCGGGCGAGCAAATGGGTCGCCGATCCACGGTCGAACGACGCCGACAAGGCTTTTTGGGATTGTATTTACGTCAAATGGCGCTACAATCTGCGGCTTTGTTGGACGGGGTACGTCCCGCGAACAAGCCATCCCCTTAACATTAGACAGGTTGCACTGTCAAGGGATGTTAACGCCGAGTTGGGCCTTTGAGGAAGTCCGCGCATGTCCAGTCCGCTCACGTTTTTCCGCCGGAATCAGAAGCTCCTGTTGGCCGTTTTCGGCGTGTTGATCATGCTCACGTTCGTCGTGGGCGATTACATCTCGCGCTATCAGGGCCGCAGCACCGGCCAAGCGGTGGATACGACGGTCGTGACGTGGAAAGGCGGCAAGATCGACGAACGCGAATTGTGGATGATGCGCGATGCCCACAACCGCACGGTTCGCTTCCTCGATCTACTGGTGCAGAAGACACTGGAGGCTGGAGGCCGGCCGCGGGGCTTGGGAGTCAACATCGCCGAAGGCCGGGTGTTTGACCCGGGGATCCCGCGGTCGTACGCCGAAGAGGACTTGGTGCAGACGGCCTTGCTGGCTCGCAAGGCGCAGGATCTGGGCGTGCGATTCAGCGATCGGGCGCTGGACGAGTTCCTGGACAGCCTGACCGACGGCAAAGTGGATCGCAGTGAGTTCGGCGCGTTGCTGAAGGAGGCCACCCAGAACATGTTCGACCGGTCGCAGTTGTTCGATCAACTGCGGATCGAGCTGTCCGCCCAGCACATGCGGATGATGGCCGGCAGCGGTGTCTTTGCGATGTCTCCGGCGCTGGCCTGGGACGCCTTCAATCGTCTGAACCGGCGGGTCAAAGCCGAGTTGCTGCCGGTGGCCGTCGCCGATTTCGAGAGCAAGGTGACCACACAGCCGACGGAGGACCAGATCCAAACGCTGTACGACGAGGGCAAGGATCGCTATCCGTCTCCGGACAGCCCGGAGGCCGGCTTCAAACGCCGCCGCAAGATCGCCTTTCAGTATTTGAAAGCGGACTTCGACAAGTTCCTTCAGGCCGAGATGGCGACAGTCACCAAAGAGCAGATCCAGGAGTACTACGAAAAGAACAAGAACGACTTCAAGGTAACCGAGGCCCCGCCGGCTGGAACTGGCGAGGCAAAGCCGGCCGAGCCATCCCCGGCACCCGCTGCCGACGCGGCGGCCAAGCCGGAAGCGGAGCCCGCCAAGCCGGCGCCCGCGGAGGAACCTGCCGCGGCCAAGCCGGCCGGTCCGCCAACCGCGCCCGCTGCTGACGCGGCGGCCACACCGGAAGCCAAGCCGGCCGGAGCCGAGGCCAAGGAACCCGCAGCGGAACCCACACTGAACGCTCCGGCCTCCGGAGATGCCCCCGCCGCGCCGGCTGGGGAGCCTAAGCAGTCCCGCAACGTCCCGCGGCGAGACGCCGATGCCTTTGCTTTCGTCAGCTACAACGCCGCGGAAGACGCGGCACCGGCAGAACCTGCAGCGGCGGCCGCGCCCGCGGAACCCGCGGCGGCGCCGCCCGCTGGCGAACCGCCGGCGGCTCCGGCAGCACCCGCGGCGGCTGCGGAAACGATGCCCCCGACGGAGCCGAAGGCGGAGCCCGTCCCCGAGCCGGCTGCCAAGCCGGAGACACCGCCGGCACCTGTCGCCGCACCCCAGGAACCGGCTCCGGAATCCGCTCCGGCCGAAGCGGCCAAAGAGCCCGCGAAGGACCAGCCGAAGGATGCCGCCAAAGAGGAGCCTAAGGAACAACCCAAAGATGCCGCTGCAGCACCGGCGCCCGGCAGCGAGCCGCCCGTCAAGTACAAGCCGCTGGCCGAAGTCGAGGACGAGATTCGCCGCAACGTGGCCCGCGCACCGGCGCAAGACAAGGCGACCGCAGCGTTAAAGGCGGCCCGAGCGGTCATCGACAAACATTTTCGGGACCATGCCTCGTGGCAGGCGAACGTCAAAGCGAAGACCAAGACGGAGGTCGCGGAGCCCACACCGCCGGACATCAACGCCTTGGCCAAGTCGAACGGGCTGGTCGCTGGCGAGACCCCTGCAGTGGACGAACTGGAAATCGGGAAGTACGAGCTGGGCAAGGCGTTCCGCTTCAGCTTTGCGGGCAACCAGTTCCGCCGCGAGTCGTTCGCGGAGATCGCCTACACGGACCGCCAGCCCCTGTACAAGTCCGATCAGATCCGTTCGTTCGAGGTCGATGTCGAATTCCTGTATTGGAAAACCAAGGACGAAGAGCCGTTCGTCCCGGAATTGAAGGATGTCCGCGAGGAAGTCGTCAGAGCTTGGAAACTGGCCGAAGCGTACCGGCTGGCCAAGGCCGAGGCGGAGAAGATGGCCAAGGATCTGCCGGCCGACAAGCCGCTGAAGGAATCCCTGCCGGAGGCTCAGGCCAAGCTGGTACTGGAACCGGCCGAGTTCACCTGGCTGACCCGCGGCTCGATGCCCATGGGCACGGGAGCCCCGATGCTCAATTCGGTCCCAGGTGTCGACCTCCCCGGTCACGATTTCATGCGGGCGGTGTTTGCTCTCAAGCCCGGCCAAATCGGGACTGCCGCCAACGCCCCGCAGACCACCGTCTACGTCGTCCGACTCGCCTCCGAGTCGCCCGACGAGGACGCCCGCCGCAAGCAGTTCATCGAGGGCGGCTTGACGGGTGAAATGGGGTTCCTGGCGCGAGTCGAACTGCAGACGTTCCTCAGCCAGTGGTATCGCGACCTGGGCAAGGAAATGGACGTGCATTGGGTTCGCCCCCCCCAGGCGATGCAAATGGTGGAATAGGGCGACTCGACAGCCGTCCACAATTCAGCCATAATGATCCCGACGTGAGCCGTTACACGTCCTGCCAAGCAAACCTTCGTCCAGCTGTTGCTGTTGTGAGAGCTGGAAGCGGCGCCTCGCGTCCGGCTGGCTGCGAGCCCATGGCCAGTTCCCGCGCGATCCGCTCTTGCGACAGCGTCATTTCCCACGGGTGACTGCTATGCGACACGTCTTTCTTCTTGCGGCCGTCGGCCTCTGCTTCGCCACGCTGACCGGCTGCGGCGGCGACGATTCTTCCTCGGCTCCCGCGGTGGCCGGAGGTGCGACACCGGGTGGCTCTACTACCCCGACGCCAGCGGGTTCTGGTGCCGCAACGCCCGGGATGCAGGGCTCCGGGATGCAGGGCTCCGGGATGCAAGGCTCCGGGATGCAAGGCTCCGGGATGCAAGGCTCCGGGATGCAAGGCTCCGGGATGCAAGGCTCCGGGGTGCAAGGCTCAGGGATGCAAGGCTCGGGAATGCAGG
>CAIYOB010000929.1 GCA_903927685.1 uncultured Planctomycetaceae bacterium | reverse complement strand
GGCCATGCCGGCGGTACCCGCACCGGCGGCGCCTGCCGCTCCCCAACCGGCCAAGAAGAAAAGCGCGGGGTGCTGAACATGAAAACGGATACCAACCTCCAAACGACAGGACCCAAGCCCTACTCGAACCCGTACTTGAGCGGAATCCTGCTGGGCCTGGTCCTGCTGGCTTCGTTTGTCCTGCTCGGCGCCGGCCTCGGCGCCTCCGGCGGCATGGCGCGGATCGGCGCCTCGCTGTCCCTGTGCGTCGCCGCACCCCACACGCTGGCCAGCGAATACTTCGGCAAATGGGGCGCCCAGCCGATGAAGTACTACCTGGTCTTCATGCTGGCGGGCATTTTCGCGGGAGCGCTGTTCTCGGCCCTGCTGGCCAACCGTGCCCGGCTGCAGGTCGAACGCGGGGCATCGTGCCCCACACGGCGCAGGCTGGCGTATGCGCTGGCTGGCGGCGTCCTCGCCGGCTTCGCCAGCCGCCTGGCCCAGGGCTGCACCTCGGGGCAGGCCCTCAGCGGCGGCGCCCTGCTGCTCACGGGCAGCATCGTGTTCATGTTGTGCGTGTTCGCGGGCGGGTATGCGACCGCCTGGTTCTGCAGGAGGCAGTGGCATGACTAACACCCTATACAGCGCGGACGCCCTCGGAACGCCTCTCGCGTTCTTCCTGTCGCTCGCGATCGGCGCGGGCTTCGGATTCGCCCTCGAACGGGCCGGATTCAGCAGCTCCCGCCGCCTGGCGGGCATCTTCTATCTCACCGACATGACCGTCCTGAAGGTGATGTTCACCGCCCTGATCACCGCCCTGCTGGGTCTCTCGTACCTGTCGGCGCTGGGCTGGGTCCGCATGGATCAAATCTTCCTGATGCCGACCATCTACGGGGCGCAGATCGCGGGCGGACTCCTGCTCGGCGCGGGATTCGTGATGGGCGCGTGGTGCCCGGGAACCGCTGTCGCGGGACTGGCCGCGGGGCGGATGGACGCGCTCGTCTTTCTCGCGGGCGCTATTGCCGGCAGCGTGCTGTTTAATGAACTGTTCCCCTTCCTGGGTGGACTCTATACGAAGGGCGACAGCGGCGTGCAGTTCGTGTACGACTCCGTGGGATTGTCGCGGAATGTGTTCGTACTCCTGTTCACCATCGTGGCCGTGGCGGCATTCTGGTTCGCCGAATGGGTGGAGAAGGCGCGGACGGGCAAGGCGCCCTATCTGGGCACTCCGTTCCTCAAGGCGTTCAGCCTGGCCCTGGTGGCAGTGGCCGCCGGGTTGCTGGTGCTGCCGCCTGCCGCGCCTTCCGGAGCCGCTGCCGCACCCGCGGCGGCAGGGCCGGATACGGAACGCGAACAGGCGCTTCTGGCCGGCGTGGAGGCGGCCGAGGACCATATGGAACCGGAGGAACTGGCCGACCGGTTGATGGCAGGGGATACCAGCCTGGTGGTCGTGGATGTCCGGCCGCAGGCGGAATTCCACCTCTTCCACATCCGCGGAGCGCGGAACGTGGCCCTGCCGGATCTGGCGGAAGCGCTCGAGCCACACCGGAACCAGGGAACCATCGTGCTGTATTCCAACGGCATGACGCATCCCGCGCAGGCGCGCGACTCGCTCCAACGGCAGGGCTTTGAAAACGTCCGGATCCTGACCGACGGACTGCAGGGATTCCGCGACCGCTGCCTGAAGCCCGTTTCCCTCCGCGCGGAACCGTTGCCGCCCGCCGCCGCGGCCCGTGTCAACGCCTGGCGCGCGTTCTTTGAAACTCCACCGCCGTCTGCCCCGGCAACGGTCGCGCCACCGCCCCAGGCGGAAGGAACCCGGGCCGTCACCACCGAGTGGCTGGCAAACCGGCTGGCAAGCCCCGGCGTTGTTGTTCTGGACCTGCGTCCCCAGCCGGAATACAACAGCTCTCACATTCCGGGCTCGTTCAGCCTGAACGTCGAGAGCCTGCGCGGTAACATTGGCGGCATACCCTCCATGCTCCTGCCCGCCCCCATGCT
>CAIYOB010000928.1 GCA_903927685.1 uncultured Planctomycetaceae bacterium | reverse complement strand
CGAAGTGAACGGCTGGTCGATCCAGCCGCCCACCAGGGCCATCCGGTAAGGGATGGCGCCGATGACGTCGGTCAGTATGCGGGAACTCGCTTGGCTCATGGCGAAGGGCTCTTTCAGATCGTGTCGTGGACGGTGCGCCGACCGGCCTTGCGGTCCTCGTATTGCTGGGCGATCCAGGCGTAAGTCTTGGCCAGCCCCGTGCGGAAGGACGTGGTCGGCTCCCAGCCCAGGATCTGCTGAATCATCGAGTTGTCGCTGTTGCGGCCCGCCACGCCCCGCGGGGCGTTCAAATCGTAGGTGCGGCGGAGCTTGACGCCGCCGATCTCCTCGGCCAGGCTCACCAGGTTGTTGATCGAGATCAGTTCGCTCGAGCCCAGGTTGATCGGCGTGGCGATCAGCTGGTCGCAGTGCATGATCCGGTCGATGCCGTCCGTGCAATCGTCGATGTACATGAAGCTGCGGGTCTGGGTGCCGTCTCCCCAGATCTCGATGGTATCGAGCTGCTTGTCCCGGGCCTCGATCACCTTGCGGCAGATCGCCGCCGGCGCCTTTTCCCGGCCTCCGTCCCACGTGCCGTGCGGACCGTAGACGTTGTGGAAGCGGGCAATCGCCGTCTTCATCCCGCGTTCGGCCCAGTATTCCTGGCAGAACATCTCCGACATCAGCTTTTCCCAGCCATAGCCGCGTTCGGCCATGGCCGGATAGGCGTCCGACTCACGCAGGGCCCGGCACTGCGGGTCCTTCTGCAGTTCGACATTGTAGGCGCAGGCCGACGACGAGAAGAAATAGCGTTGCGCGCCGGCGCGGTAGGCGGCTTCGAGCATGTGCGTATTGATCAGGATGCTCCGCAGGCACTGGATGCGGAACCGCTCGATGAACCCCATCCCGCCCATGTCGGCCGCCAGGTTGTAGACTTCGACCGCCCCTTCGCAGGCCCGCTCGCAGTTCGCCTCGTCGCTGACGTCCAGGCACAGACTTTCGACCCCGGGCACGATCTGATACCAATCGGGCAGCGGTTTCTTGTCGACCGCCCGGATCCGTGAGAAGCCGCGGTCATGGAAATAGCGGGCCAGGGCCCCGGCGATAAAGCCGCCGGCGCCGGTAATGACGATCAGGTCGTCCCGGTTGCAGTCGGAAAAGGTCTTCAGTTCGCTCATCGTTGATCCTCGCTTGTTCGTCACCCTGGCTTGGTTTGTCTGCGAGCATTCTAGCCGGTTGCCAGCGGGGGAACCCATAGCTAGACTTGACCCCAAGATGCCAATTCTTGACTTCCTGACGCACCTCCATGCCGGACCACACCCAGCCCCCGTCCTCCGCTCCCGAGTTCTTCTCGCCGCACGTCCGCCAGGCCCGGCGGTTCTATCTCGACCTGGCTCCGTCCCCGCGCGAGGCGTTGGCGGTGGTGTGCGGCGGCTTTGAGTGCTCGGCGCCCGATTACGTGATCCAGCGGGCCACGTTCCCATACTATTCGATCGAATTCGTAGCCCGGGGGAAAGGCGCTTTGGTGCTGGCCGGGAGGCGGCAAGCGTTGTTGCCGGGCAGCGTGTTCGCCTATGGGCCCGGGGTGCCGCACCACATCACCACGGATCGGGACGATCCGCTGGCCAAGTACTTCGTCGATTTTGCCGGACGCCGGGCGGCGGGCCTGCTGGAGCAGGGGGAATTTCCGCCGGGGACCAGCGGCCGTGTCGTCGCGCCCAGCGAGATCCAGCGAATCTTCGACGATTTGATTCAAAACGGGCTGAGGCCCACGCGGTGGACGGCTCCGGCGTGCGCGGCCCTGCTGGAATACCTGGTCCTGAAAATCGGCGAATCGCAATCCGCGTGGGAGGCGGTCCAGACCCCGGCGTTTGCCACTTATGAACGCTGCCGCAAGCACATCCAGGCCAACTTTGCGCGGCTGACCAACCTGGCGGAAATCGCCCGCCAGTGCCACGTGGATCCGGCGTACCTGTGCCGGCTGTTCCGCCGCTACGACCACCAGACGCCCTACCAATTCCTGCTGCGACTGAAGATGAATCGGGCCGCCGAGCGGCTGCAGGAGCCGGGGGTGCTGGTCAAGCAAGTCGCCGCCGAGTTGGGCTACCCCGATCCCTTCCATTTCTCGCGCGCGTTCAAGAACATCCTGGGCCTGTCGCCGGAAGCGTTTCGGCGGCTGCGGTGAGCGGGGCGAGGAGCTAAGATAGGAGCACACGGAAGGACACGCCGTGGAAGGAAAAGACGGGGGAGAGCGAGCCAGCGATCGAACAGGGCATATCGCAGGGGAGGGTTGATCTCATGACACGACGACAGCAGGTATCTCGCCGGAGTTTCTTGGGAGCGGCCGCGGCCACCGCGGGGGCGATGTGGATGCCGGGGGCGCGGGGTTGGGCCGCGGACGCCGCCGCTCCGCCACCCCGGTCCGGCGAGACTGATCATTTCTGGTATCGGGCTCAGCCCGAGGGCGTGTTCGTCGACTCGCAGCGCGACAACAAGGCGTTCGGTCTTGCCGACGGCAAGATCCTCCTGTCGGAAGATAACGGCCGCACCTGGCCGCACGGCTGCGAGTTTCCCGCTGCCCGGCACATCGTGTTCAGTTGCATCCTGAAGAACGGGAATGTCCTGTTCAGCGCGCTGGCCAAGCTGTATCTGAGCACGGACAACTTGAAGATGTTCCGGCAGATCACCGTCAAGCACGCCGACGGGACCGATTACTTGCCGCATGCCCCGCAGGACCCGGACAATCCCGGCTGGTACTTCCACAGCTTGACGGGCGTCAACACGTGGGACGTCAACGGGACCGAGATGCTGGTCTGGGGGAACTACTGCAACGTGATCGGCGGCGCGGCGCCGGTCAATATCTACTATTCGACTGACAGCGGGCAGACGGTCAAGATCGCCTACTCGTTCGGCCAGAACCCGTACCTCCGGGACAACGGCTCGGGCGGCGGCGGCAAGTCGGGTACGCCGCTGGGCGACCCCCGCAATCCCGTCATCTGCCGGCATGTCCATGACGTGGCCTACAACCCAGCCGAAAACGCCTTCTACGCCTGCACGGGCGACCATGATCGCCCGGAAGGCTACGAATGCCACTGGCTGCGCGGGACCTACGATGCGACCCGCGATCGGTGGCAATGGCAAGTCATCATCTCGGCTGCGATGAACTCGCGGTACAAGTGCGGCGGGTTGAACTTTGTCGACGGGCGGCTGTACTGGATCAGCGATTCGAACGGTCCTCCGCCGTACGACCGCGGCGTCTTCTGCTGCGATCCGACGGATATCGCCACGCCAGACAAGCACACGCGGCTGTTCAATCCGGAGGTCGAATCGGGCAACATGATCATCCAGGACGGCGTGATCCTGGCGTCGCATTGCGCTCCCGCCTCGCCGCTGGGCACAGGCATCATCGTCTCGCTGGACCTCGGCCGGACCTGGGCCCAATACGATCTGCGTGAATTCGGCCGCAGCTCGCCGTGCCGCTTCCACCGGAAGAACAGTGAGGGCTGGTTCCGCGTGGACCTGCGCTCGGGCTGGGTCACGCCCGCGGAGATGATGTTCATCAAGCCCAAGGTTGCCGGCCGTTGACGGAGGCGCATGGGTGTGCCAATGGCGGCGTGTCCGCAGGCAAGAGGAGATGTGACGCATGCCCCGGTTTTCGATCCTGGTTCCGGCCCGCAACGAGGAACAGTGGCTTCCCGGCTGCCTGGAGTCAATCCAGGCCGCCGCCGGGCCTTTTCCCGCTCAGGTCGAGGTCCTCGTCGCCGTCAATCGCTGCACCGATCGCACCGAGGAGATCGCTCTGGCGCACGGTGCCCGGGTCGTCCATGACGACAGCCGGAACCTGGCCAGGATCCGCAATGCCGCAGCCCGGGAGGCTACGGGCGAGGTCATCGTCACCATCGACGCCGACAGCCGGATGTCGGCCAACATGCTGAGCGAAATTGACCGGCTTCTGCGGACGGGCAAGTACATCGGCGGCGGTGTGCTGGTCTGGCCGGAACGTTGGTCCTTGGGGATTGTCGCCACGGCCGTGCTGCTCGGCGTCATCCTGTTGCGGCACCGAGTCTCGGGCGGGCTGTTCTGGTGCCTGCGGCGGGATTTCCAGGCGGTTGGCGGCTTTGACGAGAACTGGATCAGTGTGGAGGACTTGGACTTCGCCCGCCGCCTCAAGGCTCACGGCAGTGCTCAAGGCAGGCGATTCAAGACCATCACCCGAGCGCACCTCGTGACATCGTGCCGGAAATTCGACATGTTCGGCGACTGGTACTTGATCCGGAATCCGGGCTTTGTGAGGCGGATCTTCAGCGGCCAGGCGCAGGAGGATGCCGACCGGTTCTACTACGACGTGCGACGGTAGGCGGTGGGAGTGTTCACCCAGCGGAGCTTAAGCCACGCGGCCCAAGGTCAGTGTCAAGTTCGCGCGCCGGTCCTCCGGGTCATCCCGGCCCCTGCGCGCGGAGCAGTTCGTCGGCCAGCTGGTTTGAGGTGCGCGGGTCGAGAAACTTGAGCAGCAGCTGCCGCGTGTCGGTGAACAGTTTGTCGATCTTGGCCTGGACGCGGCGGTCGTCGCTCTTGATGCGTTGCACCTGCTGGTCCAATTGGCGGGACAAATCGGACCGGTTTTCCAGGCCGCGGAAGGTCTCCAACAGGGTCTTGGCCTGGTCCAACTCCTTGTTCTGGATGTGGCGGCGGAAGCGGGCGACGTACAATTCCCGGCGAGCCACCAGGTCCATGATGCGGTTCTGCAGGCCCTTGACATAACCTTCGGCGAACAGCCGCGGGTCGTCATTGGTCACCTGGATCGAGACCGACGGCTCCAGCCCCACGACGACGGGCAAGCGGGCGAGCAACTGGCCGCCATTGCGGACATACAGGATCTGCAGCAGATTCGGCTGGCGGCCGACCTGGATCCGCCCGCGCCAGTCGGTGACGCCCAGCAGTGCGGCGTCTTCGCCTTCGGGCGGCTTGGAATAGACTTCGTAGCCACCCAACGGCGCCGGGGTATCGCCCTGGGTGCGGACAAACAGGTCGGTCGTTTCACCGCGGGGCTGGGCCCGCAGGGCCAACCGCACGGTGCGGGCGCTGCTGCGGCCGCCCAAGGGGGACGTCATCCCAGAGTAGACCTGGCACTGCCATTGAGGTCCCCGCCGCTCACCGACGGTCAGGAACGTCCAGGATGCCTGCTGGATGCCGTTCTCCAACGGCTCGCCCAAGCGGTCGTTCCGCCGGATGATGGGCACCAGCACATCCCCGGCGGCGATCCGCGCCGGGCACTGCTCGCCGGTGATCAGGCCGTCGGCGCGGACGCGGATCGCGGCTTCCTTGCCTTTGGCGGTCTCGATCCGGCCGAAAGGGACGAAGGCGTCGGCCAGGGCCGCAAATGCTTCGTCGGCGACGCGCCCCGGTTGCGAGACGCGCCGCGTGACCGGCGGCTGCCAGAACCGGGTCCGGCAGTCCAGTTCCCGCACCGCGATGGTCAGCCCAGTGAGGTCATCGCGAATGCCGAGCAGGAGCAGTTTGTCGTCCTGTTTCAGCAAGTCCGGGGCGAGCGGCTGGACGTCGGCGACGGTGACGCGTTCGGGGCGGCGGGCCACATCCGAGGCCAGCGGGGCTGGACAGAGAGCCACGTCCACACGCCAGGTCGCGCCGGCGACCACCCAAGCCCGCTCGGATACCGCCTGCTGGATCCGCTGGACCAGTCCCGGCGATAATTCGGCCGCGTTGTCCAGGGCCAGCCAGACCTTGAGCGAGTACGGCGAGTACTCCCACGTGGCCTGCGCCGGCAGTTGGCTGGAGCCGGCGAGCACCAAGCCCACCCAGAGCAGGACGGAGACGCCGCGGACGATGCCCGGGGTGGTCCGACGGTGGCGAAGGTGATTTGACCCGACCATGTTCATTCCTGTGGGTTCATTCCGTTGGGTTCATTCCTGTTGAACCGGCGGCACGACGCGCCATTGCTCGACGTTCTGGTAGAAAGCGATCGGCCGGTCCTGAAGTCCCGTCAGGCCGGATTGGTAGGCGAAGCTGTCGATCATCTGCCACAGCGGAAGCAGGGTCACGTCTTCGAACAACTGCCGGTGCAGATCGTGCAGCAAGTCGCGGGCTTCCTTCCAGTTGGCGGCCGCGTCCAGCCGCCGTAGAGTCAGGCTGAGGAACGGATCGGCGGTCTGAGTCAGCCCGCGGGGGCCGAACACCGCGGCCGCATCGGTGATCGGCTCGCGCATCGTGAACTCGGCGTACAGCAAGTCGAACTTGCCGTCCGCGGCGCGGCACTGGCCCGGAGGCAGTTCGCGCAGCGCGCACTTGACGCCGATCACATTCCATTGAGTCTGGATCTGTTTGCAGACAAAGCGGGGCAGTTCACCGGCCGGATGCGCCAGGACGAGTTCTTTGAGTTCGGGAGCCTTTTCTTTCTTCTTGTCAGCCGCCGCGCCCAGTTGCTGGTCGGCCAACCGCAGCAAAATGGCCGACATCACCGGGTCGTAGGGCAGCGGAGCGAGCGACTCGTCGTACGCATACGCCGCCGGGTCGTCGCGTGTGACGCCGGCGGGCAAGGGGGCGCTGACGACTCGCGTCCCTTCGACCGCGGCCTCGTTCAACAGGCCCTTGTGCAGAATCACCTCGCGATTGATCCCGTACAGCAGGGCACGGCGGAAAACGCGGTTGTCCAGGAACGGGTTCTCCCGATTGGAGATCAGCACGTGGAGCGACGGGAACGCGTACGTGCCGACGTGCAGCGAATCGTCGTTTCGCAGCCGCAAAGCGTCGTTGGGCAGCACGCGGTCGATGGCGTCGATCTTGCCTTTGCGGAGGTCCTCGATCGCCTTCCGCGGCTCGGCATAGTACCGCTCGACGATCACCGGGCTGGGCTCTGCGCCGGCCGCCGGGGGCCGGGCCGGCTCGAACCGC
Source organism: uncultured Planctomycetaceae bacterium (assembly GCA_903927685.1). The sequence continues at coordinate 1,490 of CAIYOB010000928.1, read as the reverse complement.
GTTTCCCGGTCGGTCTGCTCGGCAACCCGGTACCGCAGGCCCAGCGGGCCGGAACTGCCCAACTGCACCTGCAGCCAGCCCTGAGGCAGCACGTGGGGATGCCGCAGTTTGACCCGCACGCGCCGCACGCTCTGGACCTTGACGTCGCTCATCAGGCCCGCCCATGCGGGCCGGTACGCGGCGGAACCGGGGTCGGCCATCGCCAGCAGTTCGCTGGACAGGTCGTATCCCGAGAATGCCACCCCCGGCTGAGGCCGCAGCTCGAAGATCAATTCCGTCCGGTCGGCGCTCTGCTGGACCGTGCCCCAGGGGCTGGCGTAGGCGCCGCCCTCCGGGCCGCGTTCGACGAATTCGACCAGCGTGCGATTCAGCAGGTATCCCGTGCGGCATGCGGCCGGATCGTCGCTCTGCGCCGCGTCAAACGTCAGCGCCGGCTGGGCGACGCCGACCACGACCAACGGATACTGGCGGGCGATTTCCAGGACGACTTCGCGGCCGCCCGGCAAGGCGGGCCAGATCCGCAGCATTTCCTGTCCGGCTTCATGGGCTTCGCGAAACCGCTTGGCGGCCAGCTGCGCCGCGGCCTCGTCCCGTTTGACCGTTGCCAAGGCGATCAGCTTGTCACGCCATGTCGCGGTGACTTGCAGCGTGCTGCCGTAGCCGCGCTGGAGCCGTTCCAGCAGCAGTCTCGCCGCACGGTAGTTCTGGGCTTCGGTCTGCAGGCCGATCAGCCGTTCGCCGACACGTTCCAGCGCGGCCAGCGCCGTTTGCGCTCCGCCCTGGTAGCGGTACTCGCGATTCTGTCGATACAGCTCTTCCAGAACGGCAAATGCCTCCTCGACGCGTTGCGCGCGGAACAGGGCGCCGGCGTTCAAGTACAGATAATCCTGGACGGCGGTCTGCAGGCCCTGGGTTTGGGGATAGAACTTCAGCAGCCACTGGTAGAACTCGAAGGCTTCGTCGTACTTGGCTTGCGCCTCGGCGTGTTTATCCGCCCCCGTCAGCGCCACCGCTTCGGCAACGACTTTGCCCGCCTCGCGCAGGACCAATTCCTCAAAGAAATCGACTTTCTCGATGTTCCTCCAGGCGACCTCGTATTCGTCCGCGCGATCATCGAACAAGCGGACCTTCAATTTGCCGACGCGCTTGACCTGCTCCGGCAACCGCCGCTCCGGCAGTTGCAGGGGCATGACTTTGAGTTCCTTGTTGTCGTTGGTCTTGTCCAACGTGATGATGTCGTACGGTTCCAGTTCGTAAAACTTCTTGGGGGGCGGAGGCGGCTCGGCGGGGGCCGCGGCCTGCGGGGCCTGATTCGCGTCCGGCGCAACGGCTTCGCCACCCGGCGGCGCGGGGCCACCGGGGCTGGTCCAGTCACAACAGATGAAACACCAACCAAATCACCGGGTGAATTATTGCGACGCGGCGGTGTCGCGCTCGTCGACCACGACGAAGACCGTGCTGCCGCGGGAGAAGAGGCGCAGGAGGGTCTT
>CAIYOB010000927.1 GCA_903927685.1 uncultured Planctomycetaceae bacterium | reverse complement strand
GTACGCGCCGGGGGCCAAAGTGCAATCGCCCCGCCGCGCGGGCGACTTGACGCGTCCGTGAAACAGTTGGTTGACTTTACCCTACGCTTGATACTAACGACTCTTCCAGCTTCGAGGCACCCATGCTCCATCCCTGGATTGCACAACGCACCACGACGTTCGATAGCAGCGGCATCCGCAAGGTTTTCGACTTGGCGGCGCAGATGAAGGATCCGATCAACCTGTCGATCGGTCAACCGGATTTCGACGTGCCCGAACCCGTGCGGTTGGCCTGCATCGACGCCATCCAGAGCCGGAAGAACGGCTACACGCTCACCCAGGGCGCACCCGTACTGCGGGAGAAACTGCAGCAGCGAGTCGACGCCGAATTCGGTCACGCCGACCGCAAGGTGTTCGTCACGTCGGGCACCAGCGGCGGGCTGGTGTTGACCATGCTGTCCCTGGTCAATCCGGGTGACGAGGTAATCATCTTTGATCCGTTCTTCGTGATGTACCAGCCGCTGGTCAGTCTGGTCGGCGGCAAATCGGTTCTGATCGATACCTATCCGGACTTTCGCATTGACTTGAATCGCGTTGCCGATGCGATCTCGCCGCGGACCAAGCTGATCCTGCTGAATACGCCGGCGAATCCGACCGGGGTCACGGCCACGGCTGCCGAGATCGAAGGGCTGGCCAAGCTGGCGGCCGAGCGCAATGTGGCCCTGTTGTCCGACGAGGTCTACCGGGCTTTCTGCTATGATGAGCCGTTCCTGTCGCCGGCCAAGTTCAACGAGCAGACGATCGTGATGGACGGCTTCTCCAAGAGTCACGCCATGACCGGCTGGCGATTGGGCTTTGTGCACGGCCCTGCGGCTGTCATCGACACGATGATCAAGTTGCAGCAGTACACCTTCGTGTGCGCTCCACAACCGGTCCAATGGGCCGGCGCGGTGGCAATGGACGTCGACGTCAGCCTGTACCTGAACGAGTATCGCCGGAAACGCGATCTGCTGTATGACGGATTGTCGGATCTGTACGAATTGGTCAAGCCTCGCGGCGCGTTCTACGCCTTTCCCAAGGCCCCCTGGGGGACAGGTGCCGAGTTCGTGGCCGAGGCGATTCGAAACCAGTTGCTGATCATCCCCGGCGGGATCTTCAGCCAGCGCGACAGCCACTTCCGCCTGTCCTATGCCGCCGACGAAAGGGTCATCGAACGCGGGATCGAAGTCCTGCGGAAGCTGGCAAAACGCCAAGCCTCGTCTTGAGTCACCCGCCCCCGCAATTAGACTCGGAAGAGCCGGCCGATCGTTGGTGCAGCCGGCTTAACCCCAGTTTTTCTGGGACCACGTTACCCGGGGACGATGGTCGAAAATCATGGCGGAGCGAAGGTGCGGGGATCCTGCCGATGGGGAGACGCCGACAGCGCTTGCCGGCGCTGCCGAGGAGCACGTGCCGGATTTGCCGAAGCTGTGGTCTGTGACGGCCGGCGACCCGCGCATCTGCATCGCGATTCTTGATGGTCCCGCGGAACTCGCCCATCCGGCGTTTGACGGCGCCCTGGTGCGGCAGGTGGAGTTTCCCAGCGGCGGGCACCCGGCGCGGCACGCGGGCCTCCGGCACGGAACGTATGTGGCGAGCGTGATCTTCGGCCAGCACGACAGCCCGGTGCGGGGGGTGGCGCCGAGCTGCCGAGGCGTGCTTATCCCGATCTACGGCGAGTCGGAGGATGGCTCGCTGGTACCCTGCTCGCAGCTGGAATTGGCGCGGGCGATTTCGCTGGCCGTCGCGGTCGGCGCCAACGTGATCAACATCAGCGCAGGCGTGTACGACGAGACGGGCGAAGCGGAACCGTCCTTGGCCCGGGCGATCCGGACCTGCGAGGACCAGGGCATCCTGATCGTGGCGGCCGCCGGCAACGAAGGCTGTGCATGCCCGCACGTCCCGGCCGCTTCGCCGGCGGTGCTGGCCGTCGGTGCTGCCGGGCGGGACGGCCGACCGCTGGCGCTCAGCAACTGGTCCCACTTGTACGGGGGGCACGGAGTGCTGGCGCCCGGAGAATTGGTCGCCGGTGCGGGACCGGGAGGCCAGACGCAGCGGGTCGGCGGAACCAGCGTCGCAACCGCCCTGGTGTCCGGCGTGGCCGGATTGCTCGCCAGCCGGCAGTTGCGACTGGGCCGGAAGTTTGACGGGAAGGAAATCAAGGCCGCGATCCTCACGAGTGCTGTTCCCTGTGAGGAAGCCGTGGCCAGCAACTGCCAACGTTGGTTGGGCGGCCGTTTGGCTGCCGGATCTGCGCTGGAACATATTTCTCAAGGAGACGTCTCAGCCATGTCGAATGCCAATTTGCCTCTCACGCCTGCCCCGTCGCCCTGCGCACAGGGACTGGGCGATGACACGTCGCCCGCTTGTGGCGGAAATCGCTCGGAGCCTGTGTCGATCCCGTCGGCGAGCGGCGGGTTGCCCCGGCGGGGAACCGAAGTCCCCCTCCCCATGCCCATCGAAACGGAACGGCGACTGGTCTACGCCTTGGGCCAGATCGCGTTCGATTTCGGCACCGAAGCCCGGCGCGATGCGCTGGAGCAAGCCGGTGGCAGGGAAGTGGTGATCGACGGGGCCGCACTGCTGCGATTCCTGCAGAATTCCCCTTGGGAAGCGACCGCCGTGACCTGGACCCTGCAGCAAGAGGCCACGCCGATCTATGCCCTGCAGCCGGTCGGGCCTTTCGCGCGGGAAACCTATCTGCGGATCCTCGATCTCTGGAAGACGCAGCTCGACGAGGGGGTCACACAGGTTTC
>CAIYOB010000926.1 GCA_903927685.1 uncultured Planctomycetaceae bacterium | reverse complement strand
GCGAACAGCTGCCGCTTGGCCGGGCTGGCGTCTTTTTCGTAGCGGGCCAACGTTCTTTCCAGGCCTTCGCACAGCCGGTTGGCGGTGACGAAGTACGACTTGTCGGCGGCGGATTGCGATGCGGGCGCCAAGCGGCTGAGCTTGCCCGCCGCCAAGAGTTGCAGACGCGCGAACGCGACGGCATGCGCGGCGACGGCCAGTCGGGCGTGAGCGGCTTCGTAGGTGTCGGCCATCCCGGCCGTGGACAGGGCGGCATGGAATCGTCGCAGGCGCGCAATGCGGTCGTTCAGCGTGGCCGCCTCGGCGGGCGAGGCATGTTGGACGCTCGCCACCTGCCGGCCGTCCAGGTACAAGGCCAGACGCCCGCCTGCAGCGACCGTCGCCGCGACGTGCGTCCACTTGTCCGTCGGCAGCCTGGCGTCGTGGCTGAGTGCACTTCGCTCGACGATCAGCCGCACGGAATTGCCCGGATGCGTGTCGAGCAAGTAGCCGTTGGACGTGCCGACCCGGCTCTTGTCCAGGATACGGGCTCCGCCGGCGGCAAGCGATTGCGGCTGGAGCCAGGCTTCCAGCGTCAGGTCCGACGTCAGGTTCAGTCGCGGATCGGGGGCCACCTCCAAGTAGCCTTTCCCGGTGAACTGCAGGACCTTGCCGTTCGGACCGTCGGCGGCCTGGAGTTCGCCGACGACGGTGGCCGGCAGGGCATCGCCGCGGGCGTTCGGGACAACGCCGCTCGGTTGCCGGTCGAGCCGCCAATCGCCGATCAGGGCCGGATCGTTGTCCAAGGAACTCGGTTTGCCCGGCGACGAAGCGGCGATTTCGTCGGCCGTTAACGCTCGACTGAACAGGCGGGCGCGGGCCATCAGCCCGACGAATCGATTGTTGCCATCGCTGTCGGCGCCGATCCGCAAGGGCAAGTCGTTCGTGGAAATGACCGGGAACAGCTCGGGGCTCCAGCTGCTGGCGTCCGCGGGCGGCGGTGGCGACAGGTCCTTCAGGGGCGGCCTCCGCGGGGTGAAGTGGATCGCGGCGGCGGGGCCCAACGCGATCTCGATGACGGCTTCGTCCGGCGTGTCGGCGTACGGCAAATCCACCGTCCGGGCGTCGAATCGAGTCCACGGCTGGCCGTTGACCGTGACCGCCGTGAGCGGGCCGGAGCCCACGGTCGCCAAGTACAACTGCTTGCGTCCGAATCGCACGGGGAAGTGCTGTTCCAGTCGCGTGATGCCCGGGGGGATGTGTGGCACAAGCGTCAGTCCCTCGGCCCGATACAGGTACTCGAACAAGCCGCGAAGCAGGGCCGTCGGGGCCCCGAAACTGTCGTAGCACAGGTTGATCGGCTCGTTCGGCTGGTACACGGCGTCGCCGAACGCGACCAGCGGGTTGTCCAGGCGGAACTGGCGGGCGAACTTCAGAATCTGCCGCATCGCACGGCGGGAATCCTCGAAATATCCCAGCCGCGAGTAGGCCATCATCATCCGCGCTTCGCACGTCGTCCAATGCCCGCCATTGACCCACGTGCCGAACTGCCACAGCCCGTGCGCCGGTTCATACATGTCGTCCAGCGACGGACTGTTGGTCACGATCAGGTCGTGCGGACGAAGTCCGGGGATCGACCGCAGTTTGTTCATGATCTGGCGAGCCTGGTCGTCCTCGGCCACGCGGAAGCAGACGGCGTCATGGTTGCAGACGGCCTCGAAGTAACCGTGCTTCTCGGCCCCGTAAACCCCGTGCTGCGTGCCGTCCGGGTCCAGGTACTTGATGAAGTAGCCTTCGTCCGTCGTCAACTGCGCCAGTCCGCGGCGGGCCGCGTCTCGCCGCTCGGTGTACCGCGTCACCTGGTCCGTCGCCCCCGCCAGTTTCTCCACCTCGATCAGCCGGTCGAGGGCCGCGATATAGGTGATGCTCAGTCCGGCGAGGTACGCCTGGCCGTACGTACCGTCCGGCCGGCGCCAACCCGCGTAACTGGGAGCCAACAGATTTCCGGCCGGGCCGGCAAGGAACAGGTTTCGCTCCGGGTCCCGGCGAGTCTCGATGAAGTTCGCGCACCGTTCCAACAGCGGCAGGTAGTGCTGGATGGCCGCCTCGTCGCGGCTGATCAGCAGCAGTTCAGCCTGCATCAGCAATCCGGCCGCCGTGAACTCGACGCCCCAGTCGTGGATGTCGATCCGGCCATCGCCCTGCTTGTAGTAGATCCAGCCCGGCGACGCGGCATCGCACAAGCAGCCGTCCGGAGCGACCCAGTTGTTGCCTCCGGCGCGTTGGCCGTCGCCCATTTGCGTGAACCACAAGTCCTGGGCGTTTTGCAGGAACGTGACCAGCGGTTCTTGGAACACGGGCAAGCCGCAATAGGTCGGCCCATAGCTGTTCTGAATCCACCACGCGCCCCACGTCGGCCCTTCGACAAAGCCGTTCCAGGCGGGCAGGTACAGCATCGGCAGGTTCTGGTATTCCGGGTCCGGCTCGAACATCCGCCGCGAGACGTCGAGCAACTGCAGGTACTCCTCGTCGCCCGCGCCGCAATAGAACTGCCCCTCGAACGCCGCCGCCATGGCTGACGAGGCGGCCCAAAGAAGCAGGCCCACGCCCAGTCCCATCCAGACCCTGTGCTGGTTCATCAATTGCTCCAAATCTCGTTTTCTTGCGACCAGCGCGAACGCCTCAAACGCCTTTCGGTACCGCCCAATGGCCGGGCCGATACTCGCGTCGCAGGAATCCGGCGGCCTCGGGATCGCCCTGGATCTGCTCGGCTTGCGGGTCGAAACGCACCACTCGTCCGACGCGTGTGGCGATATTCCCCAGGTGACACAACGACGCAGTCAGATGGCCGATTTCGATGTCCGCATTCGGACGCGCGCCGCTGCGGATGCAGTCCAAGAAGTTCTGGTGATGATGCGGCAGGGAGAACGTGCCCGCGGCGTTGGGCCCGGGCTTGTTGCCTTCCAGCGTCACCTGCCAGCCGTTCTTCTTGCCCAGGACCATCACGCCCTTGGTGCCATAAAACGCGTTGCCGTTTTCGTGGCCTTCCTGGACATAGGGTGACCAGATCCGCTGTTCGAAGATCAACTGCCTGGGTTTCGCCCCCGCGCCGTCGCCGGCATATTCGAACACCACATACTGCGTGTCGGGCCACTGCTGGTCGTCGTCGAAGAAGTACTTGCCGCCCAGGGCCGCGATCGCCGTGGGGTGCTGGTCGACGCCCAGGCCCCAGCGTGCCAGGTCGATGTCATGCACGCCGTCGTTGCCGATATCTCCAACGCCAAAGTCGTACCACCAGCGCCAGATGCTGGGCAGCATGTTCGCCCGGTACGGGCAGGCCGGAGCCGGGCCCAGCCAGAGGTCGAAATCCAGGTACGGCGGCGGATCGCTGGGGGACTGGTGCCCGATGTTGCCACGCCGCTGGCTGTTCCACGCCTTGGCCACCAAGACGTCGCCGATCACGCCGTCGCGGAGCGCCTGCATGGCCTGCATGACGTGCTCGGTGCTGCGGGATTGGGTCCCCACTTGGACCACGCGGTTGTTGCGCCGCGCCGCCTCGACCATCAGCCGGCCCTCACGCAGGTTGTGCGAGCAGGGTTTTTCCACGTACACGTGCTTGCCGGCGTCGCAAGCCAGGATCGTGGCCGGGGCATGCCAATGGTCGGGCGTGGCGATCCAGACCGCGTCGACGGCCTGGTCGTCCAGGATCTGACGCAGGTCCTTTACCGCCTTGGGTGCCTGGCCGGTGGCCTCCTGGACCAGTCGCACGGCGGCGGCTAGCCGGTTGGCGTCGACGTCGCAAACGTAGGCGACCTGGACATCCTGCCGACCGGCCAACTGACGCAGATGGCTGGTGCCCATGCCGCCCGGCCCGATCACCGCGGCGATGATCCTGTCGTTCGCACCGGCAGCCCGCATGGCCGCAGGACTCAGGCTCCAAGCCGCCGTGGCGACGGCGGTCAAGCCGGACTGTTTCAAGAATTCTCGGCGGGCATGTTCCGACATGGTGGGATCTCCCTTCTGGATTGGCGGGGAACGGATCTGGCTGGGGACTGGGGAGACTCCAGCGGCCTGGAGTCCACGTCTCGTTTCGAAGTCGACAATCGCCGCCGGACGCCGACCGCCATTCTACGCTTCGAGGCCCGGGACTCGCAATCAGGTCGAGCGGGGATCCGTGCCGCCATCCCGGAAACCGGTTCCGGCACGGTTGCCGGACAGGCTGTCCACGGGCTAACATACCGGCTGGTCAGGACGGTTACTGACGAACGACACGAGAGCGATCCAACCCGTGAAGGAGGATGTCATGCGACGAATTGCGATGCTCGGTTCCCTACTGTGCCTGGCGTGGACCGCCTCCGGCCAGGCGGACCAGGTTTTGGTCGAGGCCGAGAGCTTTGCCGAGCCGGGCGGCTGGGTCCTGGATACCCAGTTCATCAACAACATGGGGTCGCCGTACTTGCTGGCGCACGGCTTGGGCCAGCCGGTCGCAGACGCGACGACGACGATCCGGCTGGCGTCCACCGGCGAATACCGCGTCTGGGTCCGCACCAAGGACTGGGTAGCTCGCTGGAAAGCGCCCGGCCAGCCGGGGCGGTTTCAGGTCCTGGTCGACGGCCAGCCGTTGACCGAGACCTTCGGCACCCAGAGCGCCGACTGGTTCTGGCACGACGGCGGCGTGGTGCAGGTCAAGCAGCAGGAAATCAAGCTGGCGCTGCACGACCTGACGGGATTCGACGGCCGCTGCGACGCGGTGTTCTTGAGCAACGACCGGAACGTGACGCCGCCCAACGGGAGCGAAATCCTGCCGCAGTGGCGGCGCGAGCTGCTGGGATTGGCCGACAAGCCGACGGAGTTGAGCGGCTACGACCTGGTCGTGGTCGGCGGCGGGTACTCGGGGCTGGGCGCCGCGATCTCGGCCGCTCGGATGGGCTGCAAGGTCGCCTTGATTCAAGACCGGCCCGTGCTGGGCGGGAACGGGTCCAGCGAGGTGCGGGTGTGGGCCAACGGCCTGATTCGCCGCGGCCGTTTTCCGCGGATCGGTGAGATCGTCGAGGAGTTTGCGGACCAGGCCAAGAAATCGCCGGGGCAGACGGAAGAGTTCGGAGACGACGTGAAAGCGTCGGTCGTGCTGGCGGAAAAGAACATCGACTTGTTCTTGAACCACTTCGCCTACCAGGTCGAGATGGACGCGGGGCAGATTCAGGCCGTGCAGGCATTCGACACTCGGACCAGCGAGCACAAGCGGTTTACCGGCAAGTTCTTCTGCGACGCCACGGGGCACGGCACGCTGGGGGCCCTGGCCGGCGCGCACTACGACATGACTCCCAAGGGCCGGATGGGAATGAGCAACATGTGGCGTTGGGACGAGGCCCCGGAGCCGACCACGTTTCCCGCGACGCCCTGGGCCTTGGACTTGACCATGAACGATTTCCCGTACCCGCGGGATTTTCACGGCCAGTGGTTCTGGGAGAGCGGCTTTGACAAGGACCCGCTGAACGACGCCGAGGCGATCCGCGATTGGAACTTGCGGGCGGTGTTCGGCGCTTTCAATGCGATGAAGAACGGCGATGGTGCGGCGCAGCACCCCAAGGCGGTTCTGTCGTGGGTGGCCTACATCGGCGGGCCGCGGGAGTCGCGGCGACTGCTGGGGGACGTGATCCTGTCCCAGGATGACATCGTGGCCAAACGCGACTTTCCCGACGGCTGCGTGCCCAGCACCTGGTCCATCGACTTGCACTATCCGAAACAGCAGTATGCCGAGAAATTCCCCGACAACCCGTTCATCTCCCGGGCCGAATTCAACACCGCCGTGGACCGCGTCTACGGCTATCCCGTGCCGTATCGCTGCTTCTACTCGCGCAACATCCCCAACCTGTTCATGGCGGGGCGGTGCATCAGCGTGACGCACGAAGCGTTGGGCACGGTGCGGGTGATGAAGACCTGCGGGATGATGGGCGAGGTGGTGGGCCGGGCCGCCTCGATCTGCGTTCAACAGGATTGCACGCCCCGCGAGGTTTACGAAAAACACCTGGCGGAACTCAACCGGTTGCTCGATCTGCCGGGCAAGGCGCGGCGGGCGACCGTCGAGGCCCCGATTGTGATCCCGCCGGACGTCCCGCGGCGCGCCTCGTCGAGCGGGCCGCCGACCGGTTTGGATCCGGAGTCGCTGCCGGGCGTCGTGATCGACGATCGAGCGGCGATTCAACAGGGCGCGTGGACCGAGGGGACCGGCCTGAAAGGCTACTTCGGCTACGGGTACCTGTACGCGTCCGCCGGTTCGGGAGCCAGCATTCGGTTCGAGTTCAAACCGCCGGCCGCCGGCCGCTACGAGGTCCGCTTGGCGTACCAGCCCCATGAGAATCGGGGCACGCGGGTGCCGGTCAGCGTCACGTCGCCTGCCGGCACGGTCGCCCAGCAGATCAACATGCGTCAGCCGCCGCCGCTGGACCAAGGCTTCGTCTCGCTGGGGCAGTTCGAGTTCCGGCCGGATGCTCCCGCGGCGGTCGAGATCGGCACCCGGGACGCTGGCGGCAACGCGCACGCCGACGCCGT
>CAIYOB010000925.1 GCA_903927685.1 uncultured Planctomycetaceae bacterium | reverse complement strand
GGCGAGCCGGGACTTCCGATTCGCCGCCGCGGTCGCGTCCTTCGGCATGCTACTTCGCGACTCGCAGTTCAAAGGCACCGCGAGCTACGCCCGCGTCCTGGAGATCGCTCGGCCAGCGGCCAGCGGCGACACGACCGGTTACCGGAACGAGTTCCTCGAGATCGTCCGCCGGGCGAAACAACTGAGTGGGCGGTGAGTCACAGGATCGGCACGTCGCGGCGGGGGACAGGGGGAATGGGCAGGGCCGGCGCTATAGTTCTTCGAGCTTCTCGGCCAATTGCGTCCCGGCATCTTCGCTGTGATCGGTGGTGATCCGGCGACAACTCAGTGTTTGCCGACGTCGAAGCCGAGTTCCGCAACGGCAATACTCCACCGGCGGGCCCGGATCACGGACTCCGGCTTCCGCCAGCGACCGTTGACCAACCGGTAGCCGAGCGTCTGAGGTACTGGCGGCGAGGATCGCGGAGGATCATCCAGTCGCGAGTGGCTCGGGCCGCATCGTCCAGCTTCAGTTCCACGCTGGCTGTGATCGCCTCGACCACAGATCTCGCTTGCTGAAACTCGACTCCCGGCAACAACTCCCGCAACCGCTCCGGCTCCTGACATCCTCACATACCCGTGAATCTCCTTCGTTTTCTGGGAGGATTGCTCCGGCCCTTGGGTCACACTTTCTGGCGTGTCGTCCGTCGCTTCACGTAGCCGCGTCTCTCCGAGACGCGAATCCGGTTTCGGAGAGACCGGTCTACGTGGCTGGGCAGCGCTCCAGTACATTCACGGCTTCGCGGAATCGTCTTGTACGTGGAAGCCAATTCGCCGCCGTGGCGGGGATGGAGGCGGGGTCATCAAGTCGCGGATGGCGTCAAAGACGATCCGGAACTGAGCGTCGTACTTCTTTTCCAGCTCATCCAGGCGGCGGGCCAATTCGGCGTGCGACGCAAGGAGCTCCCGCAGGCGGACAAAGGCCCGCATGATCTCGATGTTGACCAGGACGGCCCGTTCGCTCCGCAGGACGCTCGACAGCATCGCCACGCCTTCCTGCGTGAAGACATACGGCAGAAACCCGCCCAGGCTTCGGCGCGAAGGTATCACATTTTGTGATACCAATGCTTCCGCCTCCTCGCCGGTCAGCTGAAACATGAAGTCGTGCGGGAAGCGGGCCAGATTCCGACGAACTTGCTGCCGCAGCGCGATCGCCTTCACACCGTAGAGCTCGGCCAGGTCGCGATCGAGCAGCACCTTGTGCCCGCGGATGAGCAGGATGGAGCGCTCGATGCGTTCCGCCGGGATCAGGGACTTGGCGTCTTTCTTGGCCATGATGCAGGAGTATAGCAGTGACGCGCGACAGGCGACAAGTCGTCTGGCAATCCGAGATTTCGATCGTCACTTGCGGCCCGCACGCGGCGTTGGCGAGAAGGTTTCTGCACAACCGCCTCGACCACGTCGCGGATGGCGTTGCGGCCAGCCGCCAGACTGAGCAGATGATCCGGCTGGTCGAATCGCTCGCGGATCGCCCGTTTCGAGACACGCCACTGATACTCGGTCATGCCCTTCATCGCCCACCAGCAGGGGGTCGTACGTGATTAGCGGTCCATCGTCGGGTCGGTAGTCGGCCCGCTCGACCCAACTGCGAAACGTCCCTCCCGGAAGGGCCGAAGCAAGTAGTCGAGAACATGCGGACCTGGCCGCACAGCGGTTTCAGCGTCGACCAGTCGGTGTACTTGCCGGCCGGCGACCGCGCCTGGATCGTGCGGCT
>CAIYOB010000924.1 GCA_903927685.1 uncultured Planctomycetaceae bacterium | reverse complement strand
GTCACGCGTTTGGACAGCGACGTGGGGCGGCTGGTCGATCTGCTGTGCGAGCTGAACCTGGACCGGACGACGCTGGTGATGTTCTCCGGCGACAACGGCTCGTCGTTCGCCGGGACGTCGGAGATCGGCCGCCTGTTCGACCAGACGATGGGCGGCCAATTGAGGGGCTTCAAACGCAGCATGTACGAAGGCGGACTGCGGAACGCCGCCTGCGCCTGGTGGCCCGGTACCGTGCCGGCCGGGCGGGTCAGCGACGAGCCGTGGGCGTTCTGGGACTACTTGCCGACGGTGGTGGAGTTGAGCGGGGCGAAGCTGCCGGCCGGCTTCCAGCCCGATGGCTACTCGTTGGTCTCCTTTCTCAAGGGCGGTCCGGCCCCGCAACGCGACTACTTCTACTGGGAATTGCACGAGGGGGCGCCCTCGATCCAGGCCGTCCGTTTCGCCGATTGGAAGGCCGTCCGGAATGGTCCCGGCGCGCCCCTCGAACTGTACAACCTGAAAGCCGATCCCGCCGAGGCGCACAACCTGGCGGCGGCGGAGCCCGAACGCGTCGCGCGAGCCGCCGCGCTGCTGCAGTCCGCGCGCACCGAAGACCCCAATTGGCCGCTGCGGGACCGCCCCGCATCGGCCAAGAAAAAAGCCCGGGCCCCGAAGCCGTAGATTCTGATGCTGCCAGGCGTCGAGCATCAAGGCCAGGATGCACAGAATCGACAGGATGAAGGGCGAGAACGAGCCTACTTTTCCCGGGGCGGGGCGACCGGGTCAACCCGGAGGGCGTCAAGTTTCCACAGCTTCAGCGGATTGACCACGTCGTCTTCGCCGCCGGCCGTGGCCAGGAGTTGGCCATCCGGCGAAACGGCGAGCGCGTAAATCGGGACGTCGTGGGCTCGCCAGACGTGTTCCAGACGGCCCGTCGCCGCATCCCAGAGGCGAATCCGCCGATCATCGCCGGCCGAGGCGACGACGCGCCCCTGGGCCAGAAACGTCGAGCCGTAGACCGGACCGCCGTGAGCGGGCAAGACCGCCACGGCCGCGGTCTGCTGCGGATCCCACAGCCGCACGGTCTTGTCCTGGCTGGCCGAAACCAGACGCGAGCCGTCCGGCGAAAACGCCAGCCGATAGACGTCGCTGGTGTGGCCGGTCAGCACACGGGCCAGCTGCCGGGTTGCCGGGTCCCAGAGGCGAATCGACTTGTCGCGACTGCCGGAGGCCAGCCAGCGGCCAGCGTGCGAAAAGGCCAAGCCGTAGACGTCGCCGGCGTGCCCAGCGAGTGCGCCCAGCGACTGGCCGTCGGAGGCCTTCCAGAGACGTACCAAGCGGTCCTCGCCGCCGGACGCAATCAACTCACCCCCGGGCGAGACGGCGACACTGTACACGGCGCCTTGGTGCGCGTGCAGCACCTGGCGGGTCCTGCCGCTGTCCGCCTCCCACACGCGCACCGTCTGGTCGCCGCTGGCCGAAACCAGCCAGCGACCATCCGGCGAGAAGGCCACGCCGTAGACCGGACCGGTGTGGCCCTGCAGCGTCTGCCGCAGCGTGCCCGTGGCGACATTCCACAGCTTCAGCGTCTCGTCACCGCTGGCCGAGGCCAGCAGGTCGCCCCGCGGCGCAAAGGCCAGCGAGTAGATGTTGTAGGTGTGCCCCAGCAGAACGCGCGGCTCGGCCGGCGGGGATTCCGCCCGGGCGGCGAGCGGCCCACGCGTCCACAAGCTGACCACGAGGAACGGAAGAAGGCACGCTGGCCACAGAGTTCGAGGTCGCATCGATTCGGGATTTCAGCGGCTGGCGAGGGGGCGAAAGCGGACGTAGACCGGCGTGCCCGGCTGGGGCGCACCCGTCCAATTGAAACGCACCGTCGGCTTGGGATTGTAGATCGGAAAGCGATTATCGGCGATGATCCCGCCCGGGCAATCGCACGGACAGGCGAGACAGCCGGTGCCGGAATGGTGAATCGCCCCGCTGCCGTGGAACACGAAGTGCGGCGTCCACGGCTTGGTGACCGGCTGATCGTCCACCAGCACTTGTTCGTCGACGAACGATTGATAGGGACGTTCGCTCCAGCCGTCGCCCTGCTTCCAGAAGATCGACAGCACGACCGGATCGCCCTGCAAGTAGTCTTCCGGCTTGGTGGTCGCTTTCAGACCGGCGCGCCGTTGACCTTCTTGAATGCTGTAGTGCACCAGTGGCTTGGCCCCCAGTTGGATCAGCCCGTCGTAGATGACTTCCGTCGGCACGTCGACCAGGAACACGAAATAGCCGGCCATCTTGGCGTCGCCGCCGGCCGCTTGGCGGCAGCCCACAAAGGCCTGGACCCGCTGGCCCCAGTCGTCGATGCAGGGCTTGTCCTCGGGATGCTGGACGACCGCGCACGCGATCAGCTCGCCTTTCTCCCGATTGACCAGGATGGTCCCCGGTTGAGGCAACGCCTCGTCGGCCGGCGCTGCGGACGCGACCGCGGACAGCGCGGCCAAGGTGAAGGTTGCGGCTAACATCGTCTTCATCGTGGCGTTCTCCCGGGAAAAGTGGGGCCGCTGCAGGATAGGCGTTTCATCGTTCACCTACAGCGGCTTGCTGGTGATCAGTCCGATGCCGCGGCCTTGGTTGCCGCAGGCGCAGTAGTACAGGTAGAACGTCTCGTTCCGCGGGTTGTAGACCAGCGCGATCTTGTGCGCGTACTGCT
>CAIYOB010000923.1 GCA_903927685.1 uncultured Planctomycetaceae bacterium | reverse complement strand
GCAGGCAAGTGCGTTGACCAGGCTGAGAATTGAGGTTGGGTGCCTGGGGTCGAACCACGAGGTACGAGTGGCGAGCCCCCAGTTCTTGCCTCTGGGGGCTCGCTGTACTCGACCCCAGGCACACCAACATTTAGCCTGAACGGGGGGCTACGCCTGTGGGTGGTGTACGAGTGAGCCGTGCCACACCGTGTCGGACGCGGCCCTGCGCGCAGCGGTTCCTGCTGCCACGACAACTTGTCCGCGCAACACCTTCCGCTTGCTGGACAAGCCGGCGGAGACGGGCTAGGCTAAGCGGACTTGCCGCAGGGGACAGGACCCTTCGGCACACGGCACCCCACGGCCGAACCGGCGCGAGGGTCCTGTCCCCTTTTCGCCTCAGGAGAAACGCATCATGACATTTCGCTTGGCTTCTTTGATGTTCGCCAACATGTGGGCCTTGATTCTGACCACGGCCGCGGGAGCGGTCGCGGCCGAGCCGGTGTCGCTGTTCGACGGCCGGACGCTGGACGGCTGGACGGTGCTCGGCTGTGAGGCGGTCGTGCAAGACGGGGCCATCCTGCTGCAAGCGGGCAACGGATTGGTCCAGTCGGCCAAGAAGTACCGGGATTTCACCTTCGAGTACGAATGGAAGGCACTGAAAGCGGACGGTTGGGACTCGGGCGTCTATTTCCGCTACGACGAAGTCCCCGCCGGGCGGCCGTGGCCGAAACGCTACCAGGTGAATCTCCGCAAGGGCATGGAAGGCAACCTGGACAGTCTCGAGGCGGGCAAGAATTCGGTGGCCGTCAAGGCCGGCGATTGGAACCGCTTCGAGCTGACGGTCCGCGGGGCGACGGCGGCGCTCAAGGTGAATGGCCAGCCGGCGTGGCGGGTCGAAGGCTTGGAGGAATTGGACAGCCATATCTCCCTGCAGGCCGAAGTCCCCGGCGGCGGCCAGTTCCTGTTCCGCAATCTGCGGCTGACCGAACTGGGCAAGTGACCTGCCGCTGGCTGAACGGTGTTCCGCAATTCAGGCACAGGAGGTAATCCTCTCATGACGCGAACCATGATGCTAACCGCGGCGTTGTTCGCCGCCTCGTTTGCGGGGCCGGCTGCCGTTCACGCGGCTGCGGCTCGGCCGGCACGGCCGAACATCCTGTTCTGTTTTGCGGACGACTGGGGGCGGTACGCGGGCGCGTACGCCGCGGTCGAGAACCGCCCCTCGCCCAGCCAGGTCGTCAAGACACCCGTCATCGATCGCTTGGCCCGCGAGGGCGTGCTGTTCAAGAACGCGTTCGTCACCGCGCCCAGTTGCACCCCCTGCCGCAGTTCGCTGCTGTCCGGCCAGTACTTCTTCCGCACCGGCCTGGGAGCGATCCTGCAGGGAGCCACGTGGGACGCGAATATTCCCAGCTATCCCTTGCTGCTGCGCGACGCCGGCTATCACATCGGCGAGACGTACAAGGTCTGGAGTCCCGGCACGCCGAACGACGCACCGTACGGAGCCGGAAAATACGCCTATGAAAAGGCCGGCGGCCAATACAACAACTTCTCCGAAAATGCGACGCGAATGGTCCGCGAGGGGCTGACGTTCGAGGCGGCCAAGGACAAGCTGCTGGGCGAAGTCCGGGGCAACTTCGAGGCGTTCCTCGCCGACCGCCAGCCCGGCCAGCCGTTCTGCTACTGGTTCGGTCCGACCCTGACGCACCGCGAGTACGAGAAAGGCTCCGGCCAGGCGCTGTGGGGCATCGATCCCGACCTGCTGCAGGGCAAGTTGTCGAAGTACCTGCCCGACGTGCCCGAGGTGCGGGCCGACGTCGCCGATTACTTGGGCGAGATCCAGGCTTGGGACGCCGGCGTGGGCGTGCTGCTGCAGAAGCTGGAGGCTGTCGGCGAACTGGACAACACGGTGATCGTCGTCAGCGGCGATCACGGCATGCCCGGCGTGCCGGGCGGCAAGTGCAATCTATACGACTTTGGCGTCGGCGTGTCCTTGATCGCCCGCGTGCCGGGCGTTCCCGGCGGCCGCGTGGTGGACGACTTCGTCAACTTGATGGACTTGGCCCCCACGTTCCTAGAGATCGGCGGCCTCGAGCCCCCGGCGGTCATGACCGGCCGCAGCTTCTGGAATGTCCTGCAGGCCGACCAGTCCGGCCTGGTGGACCCGGACCGCACCTGGGTCGTGACCGGCCGCGAGCGGCACGTGGCCGCGGCACGGGAAGGCCTGCTGCCGTATCCGCACCGCGCGCTCCGGACGCCCGACTTCTTGTACATCCGCAACTTCATGCCCGACCGCTGGCCCATGGGCAGTCCCAAAGCGGTGACCGAGACCGAGACTCCGGCGGTCAACGAATTGGAGCACAACACGTTCGTCGCCTTTCCGGACATGGACGCCAGCCCGACCAAGGCTTGGCTGATCGGCCAGCGGCACCAGACGCAGTGGCGCTGGTATTACGATTTCGCGTTCGGCAAGCGGCCCGCCGAAGAGTTGTACGACCTGCGTCTGGACCCCGGCCAGACCAAGAACTTGGCGGCGGATCCCGGGCACGCCGAAGTCCGGCAACAACTGGCCGCCCGGCTGCTGAAGATCCTGACCGAAGCCGGCGATCCGCGCGTCACCGGCGACGGAGGCACCTTTGAACGACCGCCGTACACTTCCGAGCCGGCCCCGGCCAAGCCGAAGGCGGCCAAGGGGGCGAAGGGACGAAGCACCAAGCCGTGAGGAACCCGGGCGCTGAACCAGGTTTGTGCGATCATAACGGCTGGTGTTGCCGGGGGCATGCCAACCGAGGACCAACCAACATGAGATTTCGTGCTCACCTTGGGCCAGAACTCGGGCTTCTTCAATGCGCCGAATGCGGTCTATGACCGGATCGTCGGCGTCGCACCGGGCGAGCGGTGTGCCCGCCGCGACCTGCCGCTGGAACTCTACCACGCGCTGCAGCCGGAGGGCATCCGGCTGATGCTGTATCTGCCGTGCCAGGCACCGAACGCTGACCGGCGTGCCCAACGGGCGTTCGGGCTGCCTGAGGGGAGGCAGGATCAGCCGCTCAACGAACCGTTCGCGCGGCAGTGGGGCGAGGTCATTCACGAATGGTCGGCACGCTACGCGGACCGAGTCGCGGGTTGGTGGTTCGATTGCGGTTACCAGCACATCGCGTTCAACGAGGTAATTGCCCGCATCTATGCCGACGCGGTCAAGCGGGGCAATCCGCGGGCGATCGTCACCTTTAACCCGGGCGTCAAATTGGTGCGCCACACCCGCGCCGAAGATTACACGGCGGGCGAATTGAACGAGCCGTTCGACGTGCTTCCAGACTCACGCTGGGTGGACGGTTCGCAATGGCATGCGCTCACGTACGTCGGGTCCTCGTGGGGCCGACGCGATACGCGCCAGCCGACCGAACGTTGGGTCCGGTGGGTGCGCGCGGTCGTCGAGAAAGGCGGCGCCGTGACCCTCGACCTCGGCCCGAACTGGGATCCGGCGGCCGGCCCGATCGGGACGTTCGACGCGGCTCAGGTGGCCCAAGTCACAGCGATTCACCAGGGACTGCCGGCCGTTGTTCCGAAGTGAGGCCGGTGCCGTCCCCCCGTCGACTTACTCTCGCGCACCTCGCTCCCCGACACCTATCTCCCAGGCGACACCTTTCTCCCGGGCCACCATTCTCCCGGGCGACCGCTTGCAAAAAACGTCCGCTTCACGGACACTTCCCGCTGCGGACAGGAGCACGCCACGAGCAAGGAGCAGGTATGGGTTTTTTGTCGGGCAGCATGACCTTCGAGTGTTTTCGCATCGACGGGGCACAGCCGCGCCAATTTGGCCCGGAACACGTCGAGCTTCTCAAGAAGTTCGCTATCAGCGGGCGGGGGAGCTTGTCGAACGAGCAGGCCCGGATCGGCTTCCTGGCCGGCAATCACCTGCTGGATGACGAATTCGATCTGGAAAAGAACGTCTTCGGGGATGCCTTGCACTTTGCCGTGCGGGTCGACACCAACCAGGTGCCGGCCGCGATCCGCCGGGCTTGGCTGCAAATCGAGCTGGCCCTGCTGACGGCCGATGCGCCTGGCCGCCGGCCCACCAAGATCCAGCGACAAGAGGCGAAGGAGGCCGTCGAGGCCCGGTGCGAGGACGCGGCACGCACGGGCCAGTTCCAGCGAATGCAGCAGTTTCCCGTCTTGTGGGACGCACGCGACGGCTTGCTGTACTGCGGGGCGACCAGCGCCTCGGCCGGCGACGTCTGTGCCGAACTGGTGCTCAAAGCGTTCGCGATCGAGTTGAGCCGGCTGTCCTCCGGGCGAGTGGCCTTGGAATGGGCGACCAAGGTGCGCCAACGCCGGGCCTTGAACGACGTGTCGCCGGCCAACTTTCGCGGCGAAGGCCCCGGCGGCGAGATCGTGTGGTGGGACGGCGAAGGCGACAACTACGATTTCCTGGGCAACGAATTCCTGCTGTGGCTGTGGTGGCGTTGGGAGACGCAAGGCGACACGCTCGCGCTGCCGGACGGGTCCGAGGTGACCGGGATGTTTGCCAAGACGTTGAGCCTGGAATGCCCCCGCGGCGAAACGGGCAAAGGTACGATCTCGGCCGACGACCCGACCACGCTGCCGGAAGCGGCCCAGGCGATTCGCTCGGGCAAACTGCCCCGCAAGGCCGGCTTGATGCTGGCCCGGCACAGCGTGCCGTACGAACTGACGCTGCAAGCGGAGACCTTTGCCGTCAGCGGGGCCAAGGTCCAGGCGGTGGAAGATGCCGAGGGGCGGGCCGTCCTCGAGGGCCGCATCGACAGCCTGCGCGGCTTGAAAGAAACGGTCGACCTGCTCTTTCAAGCGTTCTGCGAACGTCGCGTCGGCGCGGACTGGTCCGACGATTTGAGTCAAATGCAGAGTTGGCTGAAGGCGCGTCGAACGCCGAGGTGACAGCCTGTTGCGGACGACACCGTACAGCCAGGATCGTGATGGCGCGGGGCGAATTCCGGGATCACGCTCGGCGTCAACACCAACGCGGAAAGAGGTGGCGGGATGCTGAAGCTTGCACTCGCGGCCTGGCTGGCGGCCGGCGCTGCGAACGACGAAGTGGTCTGGATCGAGGCCGAGCAGTTTCAGGACCACGGGGGCTGGACGAACGACGCCCAGTTCATCGACCAGATGGGGTCGCCTTACCTGCTGGCTAGCGGACTGGGGACACCGGTCGCGGACGCGGTCACCGCGGTCCGCCTGCCCCGGGCCGGGACTTTCCGCTTGTGGGTCCGCTGCAAGGACTGGGTGCCCGAGCATCATCCGGGCTTGTTCGAGGTGTTCCTCGGCGGGCGGCGGGTGGAGCGGGCGTTTGGCGGCAGCGGCCGCCACGGCTGGACGTGGGAGGACGGCGGCGTCCATGAACTGGCCGGCGACGTCGAGGTGCGCCTGCACGACTTGACCGGCTACTATGCCCGCTGTGACGCCGTCGTGCTGGCGGCCAACCCGCAGTGGACGCCGCCGGACGAGTTGCCTGCCGTCGCGGAGTTGCGGGAACGCCACGGGGGAGTCAGTCGGGAGGTTGCGGACGGGGGTACGTTCGAGGTCGTCGTCGTGGGCGGCGGCCTGGCCGGCTGCACGGCCGCGGTGACGGCCGCCCGGTTGGGGGCGGCCACCGTCCTGATTCAGAATCGTCCCGTCCTGGGCGGCAACGCGAGCACCGAGATCCTGGTCCCACCCGTCGGCGTCTGGCCGCACCGCAAACGGGATCCGCTGGATCCGCGCGAAACGGGGCTGGTCGAAGAGTACCGCACCGAGGGCAATCAGACCAACACGGAGGCGGCCGTCTATTCGGCACGGCTGCTGCGACTGGTCCAGGCCGAGGCGAACCTGACGCTGTGCCTGAACACCCACGCCACGGGCGTCGAAATGAAGCCCGGGGGCGGACAGGCGATTGCGGCCGTGCTGGCCTCGGACACCCGTTCCGGCCGGCGGCTGCGAATGGCCGGCCGTGTGTTCCTGGACTGCACCGGCGATGCCACCGTGGGCGTGGCGGCGGGGGCCGAATACCGGCACGGCAAAGAGCCGCGGGCGATGTACAACGAGCCTTGGGCGCCGGAATCGCCCAGCAGCAACACGATGGGCAACACGCTCAAGTACGCCAGCGTCGACGCCGGCTCGCCGCAGCCGTTCACTGCGCCGCCGTGGGCGCTGTCGTTCCCCACGTGCGAGATTTTTTCCGAGGGCCGGCATCCCTTTCTCGGCGCGCGGACCGGCGACCAGTGGAAGCTCGAACTGGGCGGGCTCGGCGACACCTATGCCGACGCCGAACAGATCCGTGACGACTTGCTGCGGCTGATCTTCGGCTTGTGGGACCACCTGAAGAACCACTGCCCTCGCGACGCCCAGGCGGCCGCCAGTCATCGCCTGGCCTGGGTGGGGCACGTGGCGGGCAAACGGGAAAGCCGGCGGCTGATCGGCGATGTGGTGCTGACCGAGAACGACATCCGCCAGCAGACATTGTTCCCGGACCGCGTGGCCTATGGCGGCTGGTGCCTGGACGACCATCATTCGGGCGGGTTCTTTCACCAGGGCTCGTTCGCCGTCCACTACGACCGGCCGGGCGGCCTGGATCCCTGCCTGGGGCTGGTCTACTCGATTCCCTACCGTTGCCTGTACTCCAAGAACGTCGCCAACCTGTTGATGGCCGGGCGAAATATCTCGGCCAGCCACATGGCGCTGTCGGACACGCGGGTGATGCTGACTTGCGCGGTGATCGGCCAGGCGGCGGGGACGGCGGCGGCGCTGTGCGTCCAGCATGACACGACGCCGCGCGGGGTGTACGAGCAGCATCTGGAACAGCTGCAGCAGCAATTGCTGAAGGACGGAGCCTGGCTGATCGACTTGCCCAATCGCGATCCGCGCGATTTGGCGCCGGCGGCGACCGTGACGGCATCGAGCGAAGGGGCTCGGGCCGAGCTCGAGCGGTCGCCGGCCGCCAACGTCACCAACGGTTTGGCACGGGCCTCGGGCGGTCTGACGAACGCCTGGAGCCCGCAACCGGACGACGAGCTGCCTTGGCTACAACTCGCCTGGCCACAGCCTCGGACGTTCAACGTCGTGCACGTGTCGTTCGCGGTCAAGACCCTGGCGCCGCAGGCATTCTCCATCCAGGCTTGGCAAGGCGACGCGTGGCGGACGGTGGCCGAAGTGACCGGCTGTCACCAGCGGCGTTACGTGTTGGGCTTGGATGCGGTCACCACCGCCAAGCTGCGAATGGTGTTTCAGGGGATGACCAGCGTTGCGGAGGTCCGGGTGTACGACGAACCGCTGCGGGTGGTCGAGATCGCCCGCCGCGTCCAGGCGGCCGCGGCGCTGCCCGACGTGTCACCCGGCCTGCCTTGGTTCTTCAACGTGGACCCACGCAAGCTGCCCGGACTGGTCATCGACGCGAGCCAAGCCGAGCAGGTCGGGCAGTGGGTCACGTCCACGTATGCGGAGCCGTACGTCTTGGACGGCTATGTGCATGACGGCGACGAAGACAAGGGCGGAAAATCGATCCGCTTCGTACCCGAGGTGCCCCGGGCGGGCAAGTACGAGATTCGCCTGTCGTATGTGCCCTACAAGAACCGGGCCCGCAATGTGCCCGTAACGATCACGACGCCCGCCGGGGCGCAGACGGTGCGGATCGACCAGCAGCGGATCCCCGAGATTGAGCGTCTGTTCCATTCCCTCGGAATCTTCGAACTGCCGGCCGGCACCGGAACGTCCGTGGTCGTCACCACCGCGGACACTGACGGCTATGTGGTGGTTGACGCGTTACAGTTGGTGCCGCATTAGGCGTACACCTGCCGTCACCCGGGTGCGTGACTCGGGCCGAACCGTGATCCAAGACGGGCTGCAACGCGTCCTGTTCGGCGAAGTCGTCCAGCCAGACAATCACCGCCTCCGGCGTCAGATCGATGTCTCTCGACCGATCGAAGAACGTCTGGGTGCCGCTCGAACTGAGCCTGAGGAATCGCCTTCCATTGCTCCGTGCGGTGAGGATATCAGGGCCGTGCAAGGGGGTGATGGCGGTGCCCCGCGGCATCCGTCCGGCAGGGCGTTCGACGGGCCCACGAGACAAGTCGCCTGGCTGGACCGCGATTGCTGGACCGCCCCCAGTGAGCCGCCCGTTGCCGCCCCTGGCGGCGCCGTTTAGACTGAGCCTGGCGGCGAGTGGACTTGGCACGGCGGTCGTCCCAACAGAAAGGCGGTCTGGCATGTGGCGATTACGGGGTTGGCTCTTGGCGTGGTGGTTCCTGTCTTTGGCAGCCGCATCCGCGGCCGAGACCGCCCAGCCGGCACCGGGACCGGCAGCGGCCGTTCCGCCGGTCCGCGCCGACGACTTGGTTCGCGATCGGGGCGACGGTGTGGAGCGGATCCCGCTGTTGCCGCCCGGGCTCGGCAACCCGCGTAACAGCGAGGGGGCGTTCGCGAGTCTGGCCGATGGCCGCTTGATGCTGGTCTACACGCATTTCACGGGCGGCGGGGATGATCACGCGGCGGCCCATCTGGCAGCCCGGTTCTCCTCCGACAACGGCCGGACTTGGACTCGCGACGACGTGCTGGTCGTGCCGAACGAAGGCCAGTGGAATGTCATGTCCGTGTCGCTCGTGCGGCTGCTCGACGGCCGCCTGGCGCTGTTCTACCTCCGCAAACAGTCGGCCCACGACTGCCGGCCGGTCCTGCGGCTCTCGGCGGACGACGGCCGGACCTGGTCGGAGCCGCGGCTCTGCATCGCCGATCAAGTGGGCTACTATGTGCTGAACAACGATCGGGCCGTCCAGTTGAGCAGCGGACGGCTGGTACTGCCCGTGTGCCTGCACAGCACGCCGGAGTACGACCAGCCCGATTGGGCCGGCATCTGCATGTGCTACCTGTCCGACGACAGCGGCCAGACCTGGCGGCGGAGCAAGAGCCAGCTCCAGGGCCAGGCGGCGGACGGCAAGCGGGTGACGACCCAGGAGCCCGGGGTCGTGGAACTGCAGGACGGCCGGCTCCTGCTCTTCGCGCGCACCACGGCCGGCAGCCAGTTCCTCAGCTATTCGTCCGACGGCGGCGACACCTGGCTGCCGTTTCAGCCTTCCACGCTTCTGAGCCCCTGTTCGCCCGCCTCGATCAAGCGGATTCCCAAGACGGGCGACCTGCTGCTCGTGTGGAACAACCAGGCGGGAATCGAGCCCCGGCTGAAGGGCAAGCGCACGCCGCTGCACGCGGCCATCTCGCGCGACGACGGCCGCTCGTGGGAATCGCCCCGGGTGCTGGAGGACAATCCCGACGGCTGGTACTGTTACACGGCCATCGGCTTCGCCGGCGACGACGTCGTGCTCGCCCACTGCTCGGGCGACACGAAGCTCGTCGGCCCGCTGAGTTTCACCCAGATCACGCGGTTCCCCGTCGATTTTCTGTACAGGCAGGCGACCCCATGAAGTCCCGGCGCGGCGATCCAGGCAGGTGCGTGCGCTGATCCTGGCCGTGGGAATTGCGGTGTAGGCGGTCGCTGGCGGATTCGCCGCGGTGGCGGCCGACGTGCCGGCCTGGAAGGCCGCGGGGAACCCCGCCCCGTTTACCCTACCCGCCGGCCTTGGGTCCTTCCCGTGGGCCTGTCCGTGCCGTGTTCCATCGCCTGCCCTCGCTTTCGAAATACAGTCCGTCCGTCGCGTGTCACCAGGTCGAACCCGCCGCCGGGGCGTCGTCCACCATGCCCCGCTGCCGTTCGGCGTGCCGTCGCCGGGCTTCCATACGCCGTGTTGCGTGGGCCTGCCCAATGGGACTACACTGGCTGGGGGTATCAGTTTCCTGATTCCGCTTGGGTTGTATTCACGTGCGAGACCGCCATGAACTTCAACTGCCCACACTGCAACCAACTGTTGACCGATGACGCATCCAAGGCGGGTAGGGCCGTCGTTTGCCCTTCCTGTCGCCGCTCCCTGCGCATCCCTTTGGAGTTCCACTGTCCGCGTTGTGGCCAGCTTCTGGTGGATGATGTATCGAGGGCCGGTAACCCGGTCATCTGCCCCGCTTGCGGTGGAAGCCTGCGCGTGCCGATGCCTGCCCACCCACAACCAGCCGTGCCGCTTCCTGTCCAAGCCGTAAATCCCAGCCTGCCCGCCGCCGCAGAATTCGGCGTGCCTGTCCAGTCTCGCCGCCTTGCCGGCCAGAAGCCAGCGAAGCAAGGAACGTCAACCGCCACCATCGTGGTCGTTGCGCTGGGGCTGCTGGTTGGCCTCCCGTGTCTAATGATGTGCGGGGGGCTGTTTTCAGATCGCTCGGGCGCGCGTTCCGGCGCTGCCGTCGGGGGCAGCGTGGTTTCCTTGGGCGACAGCTTTCGTTTCAAGGAAGATGTGTTTGCAGGTCGCACCGAAAATGATCTCGACCGTATCACTCAACTCTCGGTCGCCAAGGATAACGCCGGTCTTGGACAAATGATGGTTCAGGGGCGGTTGCTCATCATCACCGGCGGAACCGAGGCGAAACTGATTGACCGCGGTATCTTCCATTCTGAGGTTCGCCTCATGTCCGGGTCGTCGTCGGGATCGTCTGTTTGGGTAGCTAGTGACTTTGTCCAATAGGCGTTTTGCTCGGCCGTCCGTGGTCGTGTTCATCATCGCATCCGTTCCGCCGGCGTCCTGGGGATCGCAGACAGCCGCCGGCCGGGCCGCTGCCGGTCGTGTTGTGCTGTCGTCAGGTCGAGACACCGGCCGCCTTGACCAGGGCCAAGATGCCGGCCGCTGTCGCTTCATCCAGGGCCACCGAGCAGGCTTGCAGCCCGTCGGCTAATGCGGGTCCGAGGGGCTGCCATCGCCGGAAGTGTCACCCACTGGTTGCACCCACTTTCCGTCCGCTTGCGTATTTCCCTGGGAGAACTGCGATTGTTCGTTTCCCCTAGGGAGTCACGTTTGATTTCACGGGTTCGGCCGTCGGACGACCTCCATCCAACGGGATTGGCGGCAGAGGGGCAGCCTCGAGTCGACCGCACAACGCCCGCGCGGTGACCGGGTAGACGCCCAGCGGCGACGACGCGCGCAGTCACAGCCTGCACATCCCGGGGCGGCAGGCGAATTCGTCCCGGGTCGTCGAGCAACTCCGCCTCGAAAGCGGTTCGCGGCTCGGTCCCCTGGCAACCTCCGGCAAGCAACTTGGCTGCGTAGGCGGCCAGCGCCCGATCAAGGACGATTTCCGCAGGTTCTCCGGCGCGGGCCGAAAGCTCGTGGAGGCGTTGAAACACGTTCTGGCTAACTGATAAGGTCGCTGTCGACACGCAACCTCCGTGACTTCATCGCCGGAGAACGATCGTGATTGACAGGATTGCACCAGGGTCGAGACCCCGCGACAACACATCCCGGCGAGCCCTCTTCTGCGCCGACCCGTCTCCCGCTTTTCTTCGCGGAATCCGCGGCCCGCAGCGACTACGAACGGTAGGTTGGCAAGAAGTCGTTCTCGACGAACTGCGTATGGACTTTGCCTTCGCGGAAGGCCGGCTCGGCCAGCAAGGCCAGATGAAACGGCACCGTGGTGGCGATGCCCTCGATTCGCATCGTGCGCAGGATCACGTCCATTTGTCCGATCGCCGTGGCTCGATCTTTGCCATGCGTGATGACCTTGGCGATCAGCGAGTCGTAGTGACTGGGGACGCGGTAGCCGTCGTACAGGTGCGTATCCACACGGCACCGCGCGTTATTCGGCGCCGAGAATCTCTCGATCAAACCGGGACACGGGCGGAAACCCTGGGCCGGGTCTTCGGCATTGATGCGGCATTCGAGGGCGTGCCCACGATACTGGATGTCCTCCTGCCGGAATGGCAGGGGGTGTCCCTGCGCAATGCGCAGCTGTTGCTCGACGATATCGACTCCGGTGACCATCTCCGTGACCGGGTGTTCGACCTGCAACCGCGTGTTCATCTCCATAAAGCACCAGAAGCCGTCTTCGCCGACCAGGCACTCGACGGTGCCGGCGCTGCGGTAGCCCACGGCTTGGGCCGTCTTCACCGCCGCTTCGCCCATCTGGCGGCGAAGATCGGCAGTCAGGACCGGCGAAGGGCTCTCCTCGATCAGTTTCTGGTGTCGGCGCTGCGTTGAACAATCGCGCTCGCCGAGGTAAACGCAATTGCCGTGCGCATCGGCCAGGACCTGAATCTCGACGTGCCGTGCCCGGTCCAGGTACTTTTCGAGATAAACGTCGGAGCGGCCGAAAGCGGCTCCGGCTTCGGCTTGGGCCGTGGCGAACATCTTCTCGAGTTCATCCGGCGAGCGTGCGATGCGCATCCCGCGGCCGCCACCACCTGCCGACGCCTTGACGATCACCGGAAAGCCGATGGCCTGCGCTACCTTGCGGGCGTCGGCCGCCGAGGCGACGGGGCCGTCGCTGCCGGGCATGATCGGCGCCCCGGCTTTCTGCACGGTTTCCCGCGCGACCGATTTGTCGCCCATCGAGGCAATCGCCTGCGGCGGCGGCCCGATGAACACGAACCCGCAGGCTTCGCACGCCTCGGCAAAGTGGGCGTTCTCCGACAAGAACCCGTAGCCGGGATGAATGGCGTCGCATCCGGTAATCTCGGCCGCACTCAGGACGCGGACCACCTTCAGATAGCTGTCGCGGCCCCGCGGCGGCCCGATGCACACGGCCTGATTCGCCAACCGCACGTGCAGCGCGTCCCGGTCGGCCTCGGAATAGACCGCGACGGTCTCCAAGCCCAGCTTGTGACAGCCCCGAATCACGCGGACGGCGATCTCCCCGCGGTTCGCGATCAGCACGCGTTGGATCGTCGGCGACGGACGATTCGGCGGGGTGAGTAGTGTCGGATTCATGATTCATTGCCCGCATTGAGTCTTGATGGTCACCACCGGACAGGACGCGGTTCTCACGACCGCTTCGGCCACGCTGCCCATGAGCAGCCGGCTCAGTCCGGTCCGCCCGTGGGTGCCCATGACGATCAGATCGCAGGGACCTTCACGGGCCACCCGCAAGATCTCCTCCACCGGTTCGCCTGCTTGAAGCAGATGCTCCACACGCACCTTGGGGTCCCGGGGCTGCAGCCGGCTCAGTTCCGCCCGCAGCAGTTCTTTGTCCGCTTCCGACGGCAACATGGCCGCTTCAATTTCGCTGGCGGCTGCGGCCGACGGGCAGACGTGCAGGACGATCAGCCGCGCCCCATGCTCCCGGGCGATCGCGCAGGCCTGCTGGAAGGCAAACGTCGCATGCTCGGAAAAGTCCGTCGGGTGCAGAATGGTCTTGATGGGGAAAGCGGACTTTGCTTGCGGTTCCGTGGCCGAACTCGGGACCGGCCGGCCCGGGGCTTCGCCGAGGTCTTGTCCGTACGGGCGAAACCGGGCCGTCAGGCTTTCCCAGTCGATCACCAGGCGACCGCCCGTCGCCTCGTGCTGTTTCTCCCAATGGATGAGCAAATCCAAACAGCCGTGATCGATGTACGTCAGCTCCTCGAAATGGACATGGAGTTCGGTGCTGGCCGGAACTTCTTGCAGGATGGCGGCCAGCTTGGGCAACCGAATGAAAGTGGCAGCCCCTTTCAGGTACAGGACGGTGCGGCCATTCTCCGCCGCGAGTCGTGCGACGAGGTGCGAGAACGTGTACAACAGCTTGGCCAGCGCCAGGCCCAGGCCAACCAGGATGCCGGTGAGCAGATCGGCGATCACGATGGTGGCCAGGGTCGCGGCGTATATGGCCGCCTCGCCCTTGCCATACTGCCACAGGGCGCGCACCGCCTTGGGGTTCATCAGCTTCCAGCCGGTGTACACCAGGATGGCCGCGAGACTGGCAATGGGAATCAAGCGCAGGACTTGGGGGAACAGCGCGGCGAAGACCAGCAGCCAGAGGCCGTGCAGCATGGTGGATGCCCGCGTGCGGCCCCCGGCGTGGATGTTGGCGGAAGTGCGCACGATGACGCCCGTCATCGGCAGCGCCCCCAGCAGACCGCAGACCAGATTGCCCGCCCCTTGCGCGACCAACTCGCGGTCATACCTGGTCCGAGGCGCGTGCTGCTGCATGGCGTCGGCCGCCGTGGCCGTCAGCAACGATTCGGCGCTGGCGACGAACGCCAAGGTCAGACCCGCCCCCAGGATCGACCAGTCAAGGAGCCGGTGCCAGTCCCCTGCCGCCGGCAGCGCAATGGCGTCCGCGAGATTGTCCGGAACGCTGATGTAGCGAATGTCCAGCCGCAGCGCGGCAGCGACGGCCGCGGCCAGCAGGACGGCGAACAGGGGAGCCGGCACGATCTTCAGCTTCTTCGGTGCCAACAACGTCCAGCCGACGATGGCCAGGATCGTCAGCACGCCAATCCCCGCGGCGCCCTGATGGGCGTCTTCCAGCAAACCCTTCCAAATCGCCTCGGGAATGGTGTAGAGGTTGATGATCCCGCCGAACTTGATGCCGCTGCCCGGGGGTTGATCGTCGACCATGACGTGAAACTGGCCGGCGAAGATCAACATGCCGATGCCGGCCAACATGCCCTGGATGACCGCCGGAGACATGGCCCGAAACCACTGCCCCAGGCGAAACAGGCCGGCGAGGAATTGCACCGCCCCGGCGATCATCACGATCAGGCCCAGGGTGGCGAAGCCGTGTTCCGCAATGAGCTGGCCGACGATCACCGCCAGACCGGCGGCCGGGCCGCTGACTTGCAGCGGACAGCCGGCCAGCAAGCCCACCACCAGTCCGCCGACGATCCCCGTGATGAGGCCCACGGCCGCGGCCTTCTCCGGCGGGACGCCCGACGCAATGGCGACGCCCATACACAAGGGCAGGGCCACCAAGAACACGACAACCGAGGCCAGGAGATCTGGCTTGAAAAATCCGAATCTGTCCGGCGTGGCGCCGGCGGGTTGGGTGTTATCCATACCAGATCAGTCCTTTCCGGAAGGTCCCCCGGGGATCGCCCATCAGATGGAGTGCATCGCAGTCAGTCTGGCCGGAGGCGGTACCGGCGCGGGCGAGATTCCCGTCAACGGCGCGAACTGTCCCCGCTCCAGGTCGTAGGCGAACACCTGGCCGGTTTCCATCTTGTACACCCAGGCGTGCAACTTCAGCTTGCCGCGGGCCAAACCGGCCGCGACGGCAGGGTAAGTCCGCAAGTTCTCCAGCTGGACAAGCACGTTTTCCTGAATGGCCACGTTCAGCAGCGCCTCCGCAGGACGGTCCTCGTACTTCTGCCGGGCGATCCGCCGCGTCGCCTCGGCATGGCCGAGCCAGGCAGCCATCAGCGGCATCCCAGTCAGACATTCGGGATGCAGCAGCCCCCTCATGGCGCCGCAATGGGAGTGTCCACAGACAATGATGTGCTGGATGCCCAAGCCCACCACCGCGAACTCGATTGTCGCTCCCTCGCCGCCGTTCGCGGCGCCATACGGAGGCACGAGGTTGCCGGCATTCCGGATGATGAACAGCTCGCCGGGCTCGGTCTGGGTGATCAAATTGGGACTGATCCGCGAGTCGGAGCAGGTGATGAACAGGGCCTCAGGGTGTTGGCCTTCTGCCAGACGTTCGAACAACTCGCGCTGCGAACTGAAGACGTTGTCCTGGAAGTGGTGAATTCCGTGCAGTAGTTTTTGCATGACGATCCTCTCCTAAGCGGTGCATGGGCCCGCGTTTCGAAGCAGCCAAGCATCCAGAAAAGCGACGGCATCCCGCGGCAATTGGTAGCCCGTGATGCGGGGCCAGCCACGTTCGTCGCAGCCGAGGGCGTAGACTTGGTTGACGCTCAGGAAGGACACCAGGATGCTACCGACGCGCTGGGCGTCACGCGGCAGGCGGGCGGCACCTACGCGGGCCCCCGTCTCGGCCCACCAACGCACAAGGTCGCGTGCTTCGTGCAGCGGGATCTTCCAACAGCGGTATGTGCCGGGCCTGCCAGCGTCGTAATACCGCACTTCCAGTGTATCCGCGTCGAGGGGAATGACCTCGGTGTTGTCATTCATGGGCAGTGCTCCTTTCCGGAAGGCCCGCTTGAGAATCGGCGTTCGTGGATTTCCAGGCAAAACTGGTCCCGGTCCATCGTTCGATACCTCCTCAGTGACAAGGGTCTCCTAGCGACGGGGCGAGCAACTTGCTCGGCGCAGCCGGTCAGCAATCGCCCGGCCGAGCCCCGACTCGGGCGGAGTGAAAGCGGCAATCGCGTTGAGGTTTTGTGCGTCGAGCCGGCGGAGGGCCGGAAACAGATTGGCCGCCGCCTCGCGCAAGTCGCCGGTTTCGGACAGGGCCTCCAGGGCGGCAAAACGGCTCGCATCCGCGGGCTTCGTGAGGCACAGCAAGCCGACGCGGTCCGTTCCGGGATGGTTGCTGGCGTCCGACTGGAGCAGGAGCGGCGTGCGAGGTGCATAGTGCCTGGGCAGTCTTCCGGGTGACAACGGAGCGGCGTCGGTCGGCGTGGCCAACGCGAGAGGGCCGATGACTGCCTCGATTTCCTCCAGGGGCAGCCCGCCCGGACGCAGCAAAGTCGGCCGCTCATGGCAAAAAGAGACAATCGTGGACTCGACGCCGATCGCACACGGTCCCCCGTCCAGGATTATGTCCACATCCCCGCCCAGTTGCGCGGCCACATCATCGGCCGTGGTCGGGCTGAGGCCGCCGAAGAGATTGGCACTTGGCGCCGCCACCGCCACTCCGGTCGCCCAGAGCAGGCCCAAGGCAAGCGCATGATTGGGAACCCGGATGGCCACGCTCTTGTGGCCCGCCGTCACGATGTCGGGGACCTCGTCGATTTTGGGCAGGACCAGAGTGAGCGGTCCCGGCCAGAACCGCCGTGCCAGTTCGCGGGCGGTCGCGGGAAAGTCCTTCACCAGGCAGCTTGCTTGACGCGCGTCCGCGACGTGGACAATGAGGGGGTCGAAGCGGGGTCGCTTCTTGATGTCGAAGACGCGTTCCAAGGCAATCCGGTCGAACGCGTTGGCTCCCAGGCCGTAGACCGTCTCGGTCGGGAAAGCCACCACGCCGCCGCGGCGGAGCACTTCGGCTGCGCGCCCGACGCCATGCCGCATCCGATAAGGCGGCCAGCGGGAGAGAATCCACTCCGCCGCTGCCCGCAGGTCGGGTACGACCACCTCCTCCGCAGGCAGTTCAGCAAGGTGCTTGAGTCCATGACCGGTGCAGACGTAAAGCCCCTGTGCCCCGACTCGCCTGGCAAGCTCGACGTCGTGGGGATGATCGCCGACAACAAACGAACGCTGCAAGTCGACGCCATGCTCCTCGGCCGCGCGGTGCAGGAGATGGGGATTGGGCTTGATGCAATGGCAGCCGTCGCGGCGATGATGGGGACAGACATACGTGGCGGTAATCTCCAGCCCCGCCTCGGCCAACGCCGTCACCACCTGGGCATTGACCCGCTCCACTTGCTCCCGGGTCACGATTCCCTCGGCCACGCCGGACTGGTTGGTCACGAGGAAGAACTGGAAGTCCTCGCGCAGCCGGCGGAGGGCTTTCATGGCGCCCGGGAGGAAGCGGACTTCCGCGGGGTCCGCCAGGTGTCCGCGGTCTTCAATCAGGGTGCCGTCGCGATCGAGAAACACGGCGTATCGGTGTCGCTCACTACGCATGACTTGGACTCACGATTGGCTGGTCAGGTGATCTCGGAGCACGTCTGGCTTGACTTGGTCAGCTCGACACTCGGCCGGAACGCTCCGCCATCGGCCGCGGTTCCTCCCTCCCGGCCGCAGGCGATGGCCCTCTTGCCGAGGGCGTTCAAATCGAGACCGAAAGCCGGCTGAAGCGAGCCGCGATCATAGTCAAGGAAGTACATCGCATGAGGTATTCAATAACCACTCTATAATAGCGTCTGCGCAAACAAAAAGCCGCCACCGCTTCACTGTGCGGTGTCGGCTTTCTTGTTTCGACCACACCTCTTGCCCGAGGATTGGCGCAACCCGAAAACGTCTGCTCTGCCTCTCCCCATGCCCAGGAACAGCCAAGTTCCTCTGCAATCAGAGCAGCATTGCCGGTACTTTACCAAGTCAGAGACTCTGCGCCAAGGCCCGCTGTCTTGGCCCGGCTCTACTGGCTAGCCGTTCGACTTGGCTGCGTTACGTTTGTTCCTCACGGCGTCCAGCGCGACGGCGAGAAGAACACGAAGGAATACACTCTTCGTGCCCTTCGTGTTGAGTCGAATTTGCAGCGCGGTCAAGACAAGTCCGGAGCGGCGTCCAGTGTAAACATGATCACCCGCTCACCCGTGACCGTGCTCAGATCGGTGTGCAGGCTGACCGTCTTCCGCCGCAGGATGTCCTGGATGACCGCCTCCAGCAAGGGCCGGCCCCGTTCCAGCAACTCGTGGCGAACCTGCTTGATCAGTTCACGGCCCCGGGACGAGTTTTCCGCTTGCACGAGTTGTTGTTCCGCGGGCGTCATGATTCCCCGCAATCGCACGAGCACCAAGTCGTCGATGATGTACGTCTTGGTCTCGGACGGACCGCGGCCCATGAATTCCTTCTCGAACCGGATGATCGCCGCGCTGATTTCCGTCTCCACCTGTCCGCGAGTCTTCCCACGCATCGCCGCTTTCCCCGAATTCGTCAATTCTCGTCCACGTTACGCAACCGCGCCTGCGGTCGCCCATCACGTATCGCCAAGTTGACAGTGTTGGGCGCGAATCTGCAACGGCAGCACCGAATTCCTTTCGCCTCTTGCAGCGGCGGTTCTGGCGCCAAGGCGGACGGTCGACGGAGTGCGTCTCCCTGGGCTACTGGAACAGCGTGTTCTGGGCGGCTTCTGTGATCGCTTTCACCGCCGGGTGCTTCAGCCTTCGCTCGACAGAGATGGCGTAGAAGCGTTCCCGCACCGCGTCGAGGCGGCCGACAGGCTGGACGTGGTATTGCCCGCACGTCTCCTGTTCCACCGCCGCTGGCCCGGGAAAGAGCCCCACTCCGGCCTGGCCGAAGACCTTCAATAACGCGCTATCGTCAAATTCGCCCAGCAGATCGGGCCGAATATTCTGCGCATCGAACCACTGGTCCAGCGAGCGCCGCAGCATGGACTTTCGTGTCGGCAAGAGGAACGGTGCACCATCGAGCGACTGGGGGAATCCACGGCGGAACTTCCGGGCCAGGCTGGGACTGCCGAAAATGCAGACGCCGCACTCGCCGAGCAGATGATTGTAGGCCCGAGTGGCGGAGGTCGGGGGCAAGGGCGAATCGCTGAGGACCAAGTCCAATCGGTGTTCCGCCAGCTCGGTCAACAGCTCCACCAGGCCTCGTTCGTCACAGATCAATTGCACGGGCTCCGGCAGCCGCAAGGCGGGTTCCAGCACGCGATAGGCGATGAGTTTCGGCACCACGTCGGCGATCCCTACCTGCAGGCGCAGCCGCTCTCTCGACGGCTTCCCGCGAAGCGTCTCGCTCAGCTCCCGGCCGAGCGAAAAGATCTCATCGGCGTAGCGGAACACCAGTTGCCCCGTCTCCGTCAGAACCAGGTTCCGGCCGACCCGCTGGAACAGCTTCTCGCCCACCGAATGCTCCAGCTGGTGCAGTTGTTTGCTGATGGAAGGCTGGGTCAGGTGCAGTTGCTCGCAGGCCCGGGCAATGGTCCCCTCGCGCGCGACGACCCAGAAATAGAGCAGGTGGTGGTAGTTCAGCCAATCCATGATGCGCCTCGTGAATAGACATTATCTATGGGTTACGGCAGTAAAGTCTATTTGTCAATGTAATGACCTAAGGCTATAAATGCCAGTGGTGGTGAGAGACAACACGATCCGCTGTGAAGGAGCCCAAGGTGAAACTGCTCGTCGTCGGCGAAAGAGCCAGCGTCAGTGAAAGTCTGCACGATTTCATCACGCGGCGATTGCACTTTGTTTTGGGGCGTTTCGCTCCGGAAGTCGAACGCGTCACCGCGCGGGTCGAGGATGTGAATGGCCCACGCGGCGGAATGGACAAACGCTGCCGCATGGAAGTCAAGCTACGGGGAATGGGGAACGTCCCGGGGGAGGCCTGCGCCGACGACTTTGAGGCGGCGGTGGCGTTCGCCGCCGAGCGTCTCGGGCGGGGTGTGGCACGCGCCCTGGAGCGCAGGAGTCACAAGAAACGGCGGCCCGGCGTGTCGATGGCCGGCGCCCGCGAGTCGGCCGAGGACGGCTGGCGTCCCAACCCAGCGAAGCGGGACGCACCAGCCGTCGACCCTGAGGGAGCGTGATCCAGATTTGAATGGAGGCAACCCATGCTTGTGCTCAGTCGCAGAGCCGGAGATGAGATCGTGATGAGCCACGGAGACATCAGGATTTCCGTGCTCGGAATCGCGGGAAAGAGGGTCCGCTTGGGCATCTCGGCGCCCTCGGGAGTCCCCGTTCAGCGGATGGAAATCCAGCGTCGGATCATTCCCGCAATCCAGTCCGAGGCGGAGCCTGACGAGGACTCTGCCGGAATCGTCGAAGGGCACTCGGCCAATGGAAACTCCGCCCATCGAGAGTAAACGGTCGTTCGCGACAGCCGTACGGCGCGAGCGGAGCCCCCAGGACGTGACCACGCGTGACCAAGCCGCCGAAGGTGTCGGCCGTGTCGCCACCTGGGCTGCGTCTCTGGAGGGAGCGGCCCACGCGGTCCGGGCAGACGACGCCAGCCCGGGTGGGCCCGTTCCCATGACGACCAGGGAATTGGAGACGCACCTGGTGCGTGCGATCGCCGCGCGCACGCATGGCCAAATTCAGGCGTTCAGGGTGCAGATTCTGGGAGGGCGAACCATCTTGAGCGGTTTTGCGGAGTCGTACTACGCAATCCAACTGGCCGTGGTGGGGTTACAGGAAACCTTGGACGCGCTGGGGTTAGATCGTCCGGGACGGGTGGACTTGAATATCGAGGTCATGCCGAGTCGTCCGGACAGAGCGTGAGCCGCTTGACCGACACCGGCAGGCTCATCTGGAAGAAGGCAACGCGATGGAAGTACTTGTGAGAGAGCATGCCCACCAGGTTTCCGCCGATGACGTGTTGCGGCTGTTGGGAACGGACGCCGAACAAGGTCTGGATCTTCTGGAGCTTCGCGCGCGTCAGGCTCGATTCGGCCCGAACGTCATTCCCGCCGCGCGGGGAGTTGGTCCGGGGATGCGGTTCCTGCTGCAATTCCATACGCCGCTGGTGTACATCTTGCTCGCCGCGGCGGCGATCACGGCGAGCCTGCAGGAGTGGGTGGATTCCGGCGTGATCTTCGGCGTGGTGCTCGTCAACGCCGTGATCGGCTTCTTGCAGGAATCCAATGCGGCGAAAGCGCTGGCCGCGTTGGCCAAGACGACCTTGACGGAAGCCAGCGTGTTGCGGGCCGGTGAGATGCGTCGCATCTCGTCCACCGAGTTGGTGCCGGGCGATATCGTCTTGTTGCAGTCCGGCGACAAGGTGCCCGCGGATTTGCGATTGTTTCACTGCCGCGACCTGCAAGTGGATGAATCGGCGCTCACGGGCGAATCCCTCCCCGTGGACAAGCAAACGGAGCTGGTCCCCGCCGAAGCACCGCTCGCAGAGCGTCGCAATCTGGCGTTCACGTCCACCTTGGTCACCTACGGTCAAGCGCGGGGTGTGGTCTTCGCAACAGGGGCGAATACCCAGGTCGGGCACATCTCGCAGCTGATATCCACCGCCGATGTTCTGGAGACGCCGCTGACGCGCAAGATCGCGGCGTTCAGCCGGCTGTTATTGGTCGCGATTCTGGGCCTGGCGGCCGTGACGTTTCTGGTGGGCTGGCTGCGCGGGGAATCGGCGGTTGAGATGTTGATGGCCGCGGTGGCGCTGGCGGTGGGCGCGATTCCCGAGGGCCTGCCGGCGGCGGTCACGATCACGCTGTCGATCGGCGTCGCGCGGATGGCTCGCCGCCGGGCGATTATCCGCAAGCTGCCTGCGGTCGAGACGCTCGGGAGCACGACCGTCGTTTGTTCGGACAAGACGGGCACGCTGACGGTCAACCAGATGACGGTGCGGGAAATCCTGGCAGGCAACGCGCTGTACGAGGTCTCCGGGAGCGGCTACGGTCCGCTCGGAGCGATCAAGTTGGTGAGCGAGGCAGGCCCCCTCGTGGTGGACAACATCGCCGCCCGGGAGTGCTTGCTGGCGGGTCTGCTGTGCAACGATGCCACGCTGGCGGAACACGCGGGCCGCTGGGACGTCCACGGCGATCCCACCGAGGGCGCGTTGCGCGCCGCCGCGGCCAAGGCCGGCTTGCCGGACAACGCTGGCAGGGTGCGTCTGCGGCGGCTCGACACGATCCCCTTCGAGAGCCAGCACCAGTACATGGCGACGCTTCACGAAGGCGGCAACTCGGCCCACCGCAAGCTCTATGTGAAAGGCGCCGCGGAGGTGGTCCTGTCCAAGTGCGTTGCCGTGCTCGACGCGCGCGGCCACCAGGTCCCGTTGGATCCGGCCGCGGCCCGGGCAGGCCTGGAGCGCCTGGCTGCGAAGGGACTGCGGGTTCTGGTGCTGGCTTCCGCAGATCTTGCCCGCGATGTCAAGTCCATTGCCCCCGCCGACGTACAGGGCCTGACCCTGCTGGGATTCCAGGGCATGCTCGACCCGCCGCGGCCGGAAGCGATCGCGGCGGTGCGGGCCTGCCAGGCGGCGGGAATTCACGTCAAGATGATTACCGGCGACCATGCCTTGACGGCCCGGGCCATCGCCCGCCAGATCGGACTCAACGGGCAGGACTCAACCCGCCCCGGCAGCCCCCTGGTGCTGACCGGCAGCGAATTGGCGCAACGCTCCGATGCCCAATTGATCGACGCCGCGGAGCAGGTGGCAGTGTTCGCACGCGTCACGCCCGAGCAAAAGCTGCGTCTGGTTCGCGCACTCCAAGCGCGCGGGCACATCGTGGCCATGACCGGGGATGGAGTCAACGATGCCCCGGCCCTCAAGCAGGCGGATATCGGCGTGGCGATGGGGGCCGCCGGCACGGAGGTCGCGAAGGAAGCCGCCGACATGGTCTTGACGGACGACAACTTCGCGACCATCGAGGCGGCCATCGAGGAAGGACGCGGGGTGTTCGATAACCTGACGAAATTCATCGTCTGGACGCTGCCCACGAACATCGGGGAAGGTCTCGTCATCCTGGCGGCCATCTTTGCCGGCACGGCGCTGCCGATCCTGCCGGTGCAGATCCTGTGGATCAACATGACCACGGCGGTGCTCCTGGGATTGATGCTGGCCTTTGAGCCGAAAGAGCCTGACATCATGCAGCGTCCGCCGCGCGATCACCAAACGCCGCTCCTCACCGGCGAACTGATCGGCCGCATCTTGCTCGTTTCGTTAATCTTGCTTGTCGGAGCCTTTGGGTCCTTCGAGTGGGCGCTGGGCAAGGGGGCCAGCGACGCTTATGCGCGAACCGTAGCGGTCAACGTGTTTGTGATGGCGGAGGTGTTCTATCTGTTCAATTGCCGCTCGCTGTCGAAATCCATGTTTCAACTCGGGGTCTTCTCGAATCCGTGGATCTGGGTCGGCGTCGCGAGCATGGTAGCTCTTCAGTTGCTGTTCACCTACGCGCCCTTCATGAACCGGATGTTCCACAGTGTCCCCCTCGGCCTGGACGCCTGGTGGTTGATCTTGCTGACGGCGTGCGTGGCGTACGGAGTCGTGGGGTGCGAAAAATGGATGCGGAGGCGGGCTGCAGGACGTCAGCGCAGGACAGCGCGGAACCCACCGCCCGCCGACCAACCACGCCCCAGCGAACCAGAGGCACACGGCGCATCGCCGTGATCAAACGCATTCCAGGAGCGCGTCCCGGCACCCTGAATTGACACGACATTTCCAAGTCCAAGAAGAGGAAAGACGATTGCGATGGAACGTCAGAACCTGCAGAAGCACGTCCGCAAGTTGATCACCTTGCCCGTGGGCGATGCGCCCGTCATCAGTTGCTACCAGTCCTTGGCCGCGGGACGCCTGGCCGATCGAAACGCGTTCGACGGGCGCGTGCGGTCGCTGCGGCGGAGCTTGAACGTCACGGAGCAGCGCACTTTCGATGCCGCCCTCGCTCGCATCGAGGACGTCTTGGAAACGGCCTTGCTGCCCCATGCCAAGGGACTCGCCGTCTTTTCGCGCGCGGGTGAGCAGCCGTTCTTTCTGCCGTTGCAGTTTCAGGTTCCGCTGCCCAACTGGATTGCCGTGGACAGTACGCCCAATATCTACCACTTGGTAGAACTGAAGGACACCTACGATCGGTACGTCGTGATGATTGTGACGGAAGACAGCATGCGGATTCTGCAAGTGAACCTTGGGGCAATCACGGCGCAGATCTGGGAACAGCGGCCGGAGCTGCGCGAACGCGTGGGGCGGGAATGGACGAAGACCCATTACCAACGCCACCGCCAGGAACGGACCCGCAGGTTTCTCAAGGATGCGGTCAACGTGCTCGACCAGCTCATGTCCGCCGGCGGGTACACGCACTTGATCCTCGCGGGCCAGTCCTCCCTGACTTCGCAGGTTC
>CAIYOB010000922.1 GCA_903927685.1 uncultured Planctomycetaceae bacterium | reverse complement strand
TCGTTGCACGTCCAGAACCGTCCGCACGGCGATCCGGTAGATCCACGTTCCCGCCGCCGACTGGCCCCGCCACTGACCGCAGCGGCTCCAGATCTTGACCAGCGTCCGGGCCGTCGCCTCCCCGGCCAGCGCCGTATCCCCCCAGCACGCGGCAAGCCGACTGGAAAATCCGCTGTTGGTAGCGGCGCACGAGCCCATCCAGGGCCGTCTCCTCGCCCTGTTGGCAGCGTCTCAGCAGTTCGTCATCGCCATCGCCCACGGGCCAACCTGTTGTCTTCGCTCCGCGTTTTGCGCCAGTCACTCCCCTTAAGACGCCGGCCACCGCACGGTGGTAACCGCCGTGAGCCGGCGAATCCTCGCGACGGTGCCGCCGGACGACGCTCCACACTACCTTGCATATCGAGGGCTTGGTAGAGTGCCTTACTGAAGTGCGGCGACCCGCAGGAGGGCTTCGCCCACATCCGCTGCCCGGACTGCCACCACTCGTTGGTCCTTCGTCCTTGGTCCCTTGTTCGCTGTCCCCTACCACTGACCACTGACGAATGACGAATGACCACTTACACCAACGGTGAACGATTCCGCAGAGAACGTCGCCAGCGGCGCGACCAGCAGGGCGGCGAGAAGAGTGAATGTGCGTGGCAAGTTTGTTCGTTTTCGCTCTTCTCAGCGCAGTTCAAGTGTGAACCGGACGCCCGCGCAGGTCAGCGGGTGCCATTTGCAGGAGGGCTTTCACGGTCTTCATCATTCAATTCCGCTCTGCGTGATACTTGCCCCAAAGATAAAGGTCGTTGACGGCATCGGGGCTGAGGGCGGTGCTGTAGAAATAGATGCTTTGCGCTGCGACCGCGGCGTCGCCGTAGGGGCTTTTGCCGCCCAAGGAGAAATTCTTGCCCCAGCCGATCGGCGTGTCCTTGGGGACCGGAGCCGACGAGATGAGCGCGCCGTTGCGGTAGGCGCAAAGCCGGCTGCCATCGAAGGTGAAGGCAAGATGCGTCCAGCTCGACAGCATCGAAGAAGGCCAGCCATCGCTCAGGACGCGCGCCATGTTCAAACGCAGGGTGCCCTGGACAAACTCCGTACCAACGAGCCCTTCGACATTGATGAAGGCCCCCATGAAAGGATCGCTCTTGGTCTTTAGCCAGCAGGCGACGGTGACCGGCCGGGCCTTTGGTCCCTGGGCGAAATCCAGCGTGCCGGTTAAGGGCACCGGACCGATCGTCACCGCCGCCCGTCCATTCATTCCCGCGGCCAACTTCGAGTCGCCCAAGGGAATGGGCAATGCCGCCGGCGCGCTGCCGGCCAGCGGAGGAACCGCACCGCCGACAGCTTTCTCGAAACTCCAGCCGGCGACGAAACCCGGTTCCAGCATCGGGTTATAGCCGCGTTTGCGCAGTTCCTCGAGCCGCGTCGGAATCTGCCGCAGCCGCGCCGCGAGCGCGTCGGATTCGGCATCGGCCAACGGGACGACCGGCTGGTTGACTTGGGCGAGAAGGCGTCCGTCGCGTTGGACGCTTACATCGGTTTTGCCGGAAGCAGCGGGCGCGAAACGGATGACATCCTTCTGGTCAGAAAACTCGACGGAAACGGCAGTGTGTTGGGCGTCCCAAGCGGTCTTCGGTAACGGGTCGCCCGCGCGAAAGGCGTGCAGGAGGATTTTGAAATCCGGCGCCGCCGCCTCGGTGTGGACCGAGAGCAGATTGACCTTCTCGCGCAGGCTGATTTCCGTGCCCGGCAATCCCGCGCATGCGAGGATGCGAATCAACAGGGCAGGTTCGCCCGGCTTCAGCGTGCCCGCCGGATTCAGGCTCTCTTTGCCGGCGAGAATGATGTCACCCTCAACGGCCATCGTTGGCTTGTCTTTCAACTCCACCACATCGGACGCCAGCGTGAGATTCCAATCATAGCGTGCAGGCATCGGATCGCGCTGCGCATCGTCCACAACGAGCACGTAAGGCCGCGGTCCGCGCACGAGGCCCGCCGTGCGGAAACAACGCAGCACGGGCGTGTTCACCTGCCGCAGATAGGGCGCGAGCACGCCCTCGGGCGCCAGCCAGTGGGCCGAGAGCTTGAGCGGTCGCCGGTACGTTTCCCGCTCGCTCCGGGTGAAGGCGAAGTCATTGAAGCATTGCTCCACCAGTTTCCAACTCGGCCCGGTTGCGACCTGGTTGTTGATGACATCGTCGGTCTTGATCTCGGCGCCCTGCTGGTTCCTTTCTGCGGCCTTCCACACCCAATCCCAGCAGTACTTGGCGTCGCCGGTCATCCAGGTTGCGTCCGGCGTGTCCACGTAGTCGACCACGCGCGCTGGGGTCGTCGTATTCTGCTGTGCGCCGTCAATGAGGATTGTGTTGCAGGCCCAGCCGCCGACGTCCTGGCCTGGAATCGTGACCCACGGGCGGCCCTGCGCCGCCAGCATGATGCCATTGCGGTCGGGATAAGGGTGACCGCCGCTGGCGCCGCGGACGTGCATCGTCAACATCGTGGCGTTCCGGTCCCACGAGGATCGTGTCATCATCAACGAACGCTGGCCACAGAAGAAGGTGAGCGGGAGATTCAGCGTCTCTGGGGTGATCTCGGGATGATGGCTGGTTGCAAAAATTCCGCAGGTAATGAGATTGTTCCAACTGTGCCCCGGCATGGGCAGTCTTCGATAGTCGTCGCCTACGGTGGTGCGATAGACGAAATCAATCGTGGCATCCTCGGGATAAAGATAGTGCGCCACGACGAGGTCCTGCGGCGTGCAAAGCCCGCCGCCCAGGCCGCCGAGGACGTCGAAGATGGCGAACTTGTCCTGCGTCGGCAGGACGGACAGGGCCGTGAATCTCGCATAGTGCGCGCGCACCAGCGGGTGTTGCGAGAGCAGTTCCAAACCGTACTTGGGCGCGACCCGGTCGAACGCCACCACGGCGTCCAGGCCGAAGAGCAGTTTGCCTTCGCCTTCGTAGGCGGCGGCGCTGTCGAAGAATGAGTACGTGAAGAAGTTTCGCCAGCCGCGATAGAGGCCGAGAAACTTCAAGTCGTTGAACCCCGGCTCGCCCTCGAGAGCCATCAAGTCCCAGACCCAATACGTGAACGTCGCCCAATTGCTGCGGCTGGCTTCCGCATTGTTGAACGTGCCGTAGTTGTCGGCCCAGGCGGAC
The DNA here is from genome assembly GCA_903927685.1 of uncultured Planctomycetaceae bacterium. The sequence continues at coordinate 3,874 of CAIYOB010000922.1, read as the reverse complement.
AGCAGCACCAGCTCGTCATGCACGAGTTGCTTCTGCTCGGGCGTCATCCAGTTGTAGAGGAAGTCATAGATGAGCCCGAGGTTGGCGGCATGATAGCGCGGCGTGGAAGGCTTGGGCGGCTGCCCTGGGGCGGTGGGCTTGTCTTCCCGCACACGGCGTTCCTGCTCCAGTTGAAGCGCCGTCGCGACGGCCTTGGCGAGTGTCCTGGCGCCGTGGGCGTCGTCCTCAATCAGGCAGCGGAACGCTTCGATGGCGGCGGGAAAGAAGAAGCCGGACGGACTCGTCCCATAGGTCTTCTCGGCGGGCTTTCCCGAGGCCAGCAAGCCGAAGTAATCCTCGCGGCTCTTGCCGTAGCCTCCGATGCGATGCAGCTCGATGGTGCGTCCGTGGATGTGCCAGTCGCCGTTGGCCCAATCGGGCTGCGCGTAATCGGCCTTCTCGTCATAGATCAACCGGATGGCGTGCGAGTAGGAGAGGATGTTCTTCCACGCTTCCTGTGCGCCGCGATTCTCCCGGATGCGTTGGCGGATGGCCGGCAAGTCTTCCGGCGAAAAAAAGATGCGCGGATGCACCCCCGGCGCCGGCACGCGGCCCACCGGCGTGACCCCGTGCGCGTGGAAGACGATCTTGGAGGATCCGTAATCGCGCGGTTTGAACCGCGTCCACGGCAAAGGCTCTTTGGCGGAATAAGACCAGACGGTCTTGTCGCCGTAGGGCGAGGCCTTGACCAACGGGTCCACGTCGGCCGCAGGTGCCGGATTCGCCGCCAGGACGCCGCCAACCGCGACAAACAGAGTCAGGAAAAGTTGTGTGTTCATTTGGCGGGAGGTTGGGAAGCTTCAGGGGACAATCGTCTTTCCAAAGACGGTGAACTCCGCGATGGCGGGTTGGATGCCACTCGGCCAGCCGACAATCACCAATCGCACTCGACCAGCTTTCGTCGGCGAACATTGGCGATAATCCACGAGCAAGTCGTCCTCGCTCCGGCTGCGGTCCAGAATCGTCGTCCACTGGTCCGTTCCCGTCTCAAGTTCCACCCGATAACGGAACGCGCCCGGCTGCACGCCCCGCTCCGTGTCCAATCCCACATCGCGCCAGATCAGTCGAACCGCATGGACGGTCGCCGGTGCCATGAACGTGCTGGTGAGCATCGGGTTCGTGTCGCCATCCGCGGGTTGCCACCAGGTCCGCATGTCGTCATCCGCCGCGAACCGGGCTTGCAGGTTGGGCGCCGTCGTGGACCCAATGGTCCGCACCTCGCCATTCAGCGGCAGCCAGTCCGGGGCCCTGGACTTGGCATTCGTCGGCGCCATGCCTGGCAGCCACTGGGGCAGCGCGGTCGCCCCGTAGACGACGAGTTCGCCGTGGGGGTCGATGGCGGCGCGGTCCATGCCCAGACGCCGTTCGAAGTTGAAGGCCACTCCAGCGCGAATCGTATAAAACGCCCACAGCCCGTCAGCGGGGCCGGCGACGACACAGCCATGCGCCGTGCCCGTGACCAAGCCCTGCACGGTCCGAAGAATCGGATTGCGTTTCTGCGGCGTGAAGGGCCCCAGCGGTTTCGAGCCCACATAGCATCCCATCGCGTAGGTCCGGTGCTCGGTCCCGCCGGCGCTGTAGGTGAGGTAGTACCTGCCGTTTCGCTTGAGCATCCACGCGCCCTCCAGCCAGCCGACGCGCGGGTTCTGATTCCATTCCCCCACCGCCTCCCAAGGATGCAGGTCGGACCGGAACGGAATCAGCTCGGCCGGTGCCGTGAGTGCTTTTGTTGGATCGTCCGCATCGAGCTGCACACCCCAGATGCCGCCCGCGGGACTGCATCCCCAGTAGTAATAGAGCGCGCCGTCGTCATCCGCAAAGAGCATGGGATCAATGAAAGCCGGCATGCTCTCCGTGTGGACGAGCTGAATGCTGCCCAGCTTGATGAACGGACCAAGCGGCGAATCGGCCCGGTAAATCGGCGAACCGCTGGCAAGTAACAGGAACTTCCCCCGATGCCGCACGACCGTGGGCGCGTAACCGATGTCCCGCACGTTCAAGGGATGATGCTGCCAAGTGGCGCCGTTGTCCGCGCTGACCCACGCCATATCCACCGATGGATAGAGAAACCACCTGCCATCGTGCCAGAGCGCCGACACATCGGCCAGCTCCCGAAACTGCTCCTTGTGCGGCGTCTTCCATTGTCCCTGCGGATCGGGATCTCCGTGTTTCACCCCGCGGGCTGCGCGGCCCACCGGGTAATTGGGCAGCGACAGCGGATTGCAGAACGTCGAGGGCCGCTCCGGGCTGTCCGCTGCCGGCGCGCCGTGCAAAACGGCGGGCCGCAGCAACAGGAGGCAGACGAGGAGCTTGCGACCGAGCGATGTTTTCGTCACCGTGTCAAGCGTGGATGACGCGCACCTCAGCCAGCACCGCGCCGGCTGTGCGGCACGGGCGGAAATCACCGGTTTGGCCTGCGGTGGCGCCGCGCCCTGTGTGAGAACCGGGACTACGGTTCCGCTCGGCAAGGCAAACAATCCGGTCGCGGTGTCACTCTTTTGTGTTTCTCTCATTGCTTTCCCACTCTTCGATTCGCCAACTCTCCCGTCCCCCTCGCCAGCGTTTGCGTGGCAGGCGTGCGCCCGCCATGGACGAACACGCGCAACCCCCGTGCCCTTGCCGTAGGGGGGGGCGATTTTATACCAGAGGATCGGGAGCATCTTACCACGGTACGGGACGCGGTCAAGGCAGAAGTGATCCCAGGTGTTGTTGGACACGAGCGGGTTCAGTTCCACGACGTCGTCGGTGCGCCGGCGGCGGCCGATGAGGCCGTTGATCACAGGGGCGCAGAAGGTTGAGTGATTGCAGGCTTGGCCGCGGTCCAGCGGTTTTTTCTTGGCGACACCTGCGGGCTTGAAGGTCAGCGTTTCGCTGAGCCGGGTACGGGCGATCCTTCTTCGGTGATGATCCAGTTAGTGACGTCGTAGAGGCGGGTCGTCTTGCCGTCGGTGACGGTCAGGTTGCCGCCGATTTCCTGCCGCATCGAGGGGTTCTCCAGGAGCGGCCGGGGCTCGTGGGCGACGCGCTGGCCGTTGATGCGCGTGTCCCCGTCGAAAGCGTGTTCGATGGCCACGCCGTCGCGGGCGACGAAACGGGCGGTCACGCCCGCGGGCTTATCGGCGAGGGCAATTTGGGAGGCCTTCCGCACGGTGGTAACCGCCGTGAGCCGGCGAATCCTCGCGACGGTGCCGCCGGACGACGCTCCACACTACCTTGCATATCGAGGGGTGGGTAGAGTGCCTTGCTGAAGTGCGGCGACCTGCAGGAGGGCCCGCATCCGCTTCGACCCGCTGGACTTCCTGGCCGAGTTTACGCAGCATATTCCACCCAAGGGCGCGCACCTGGTTCGTTATTGGGGCTGGTGCTCGAACAGGGCCCGCGGCCTGGGGCGCAAGCAGGCCGAAGCCGCGGCGAAGCAGCCGGGAACCTCCGCCAGCCCGGCCTCCGCTCCACGGCCGGCCCGCAGTCGCGCCAGCCAGACTTGGGCCATGTTCATCAAGCGAATGTACGAAATCGACCCGCTGATCTGCCCTCGTTGTTCCGGCCAGATGAAAATCGTCGCCTTCCTTGAGCCACCGCAGGGTGACGTAATTGAGAAGCTCCCGCGGGATTGCGGCTTGTGGTGTCCCGCCGCGCCCCGGGCCTCGCCGCGCGGGAACCTCCGCGTCTACGACTCGGACAGTGACTCGACCTCCCAGGAACCCTGGGAGCTGACGCTTGTGGATGAATCGACCTTCTGGTCTACCTTCTGATTTTCTTTTTCACAACGCCAATCGGATCGTGGACAATGCGCGCGGAGCTGGGAATTCACCCCTGATTTGCCGCCGAAACGTAG
>CAIYOB010000921.1 GCA_903927685.1 uncultured Planctomycetaceae bacterium | reverse complement strand
TTCGACCTCCGCAACTTGCTGGAGGACACGGCCGAACTGCTGGCGCTCAAGGCCCAGGAGAAACAGCTGGAACTCACCTGCCTCGTCGCAGCGGAAGTCCCGGAAGTCCTGCGCGGCGATCCGGGGCGACTGCGGCAGATCCTGGTGAACCTGGGCGGCAATGCGGTCAAATTCACCGAACGCGGCGAAGTGACGCTCCGCGTCGGTCGCGAGGTGGAGGACGCGACCCAGGTGACCTTGCGGTTCGCCGTCACCGACACCGGCATCGGCATCCCGGCGGAACGTCAGTCGGCTCTGTTCTCTCCGTTCACGCAGGCGGATGGTTCTACCACTCGCAAGTATGGTGGTACGGGACTCGGCCTGGCGATTTCTAAACAGCTGGTGCACTTGATGGGAGGCGTAATTGGGATCTTCAGCCAGGTCGGGGCTGGGACGACCTTCTGGTTCACCGCCCAGTTCGAAAAATCGGCCCCGGGGCTGCGGCCGGAGTCGCCGCCGGGGGCGGAGTTGCGCGGGATTCGGGTCCTGGCGGTCGACGACCACGACACGAACAGGTTGTTGCTGGCGACGCTGCTGCAAGGGTGGGGCTGCCGCTGGGCGGAGGCTCGCGATGGCTCTTGCGCCCTGACGCAGCTGACGCAAGCGGTCCAGGCGGGAGATCCGTTCCACGTCGCCTTGCTGGATATGCACATGCCGGGGATGGACGGCATTCAGTTGGCCTGCGAAATCCGACGTCGCCCAGAACTCGCCGACACCCACCTGATCATGCTGACGTCCTTGGGTGAACGCGGAGACGCGGCGCGCTTCTTGGAGGCCGGCTTCGCGGCCTATCTGACGAAGCCCCTGCGGCAGACCCAGCTGTACGAATGCCTGGCACGGACCCTGGGCCGCGCGCCGCTGGGCCGGGTCCGTCCGGCAGCTGGGGCAGGGCCTCGCCGGCTCCCCACGCAGGTCGCTCCGGGCCAGCCGCGCGGACGCATTCTGGTGGCCGAGGATAACCCCACGAACCAGCTCGTGGCGATCAAGGTGCTGGAGAAGCTTGGCTACCGGGCCGATGCGGTCGGCAACGGCGAGGAAGCCCTCGCGGCGCTGTCGAGTCTGCCCTACGATCTGGTCCTCATGGACTGCCAGATGCCGGAACTGGACGGCTTCGAAGCGACGCAGCGCATCCGCCAAGGGGCCGCCGGCGCGGCGGCCGTGCACATCCCGATCATCGCGATGACGGCCTTTGCGATGAAGGGCGACCGGGAGCGTTGCCTCGCGGCCGGGATGGATGACTACCTGTCAAAGCCCATTCAGCCCGGGGAACTGAGCCAGATGATGCAGCGCTGGCTGAGTCAGACCGCGGACGAGACGCCGGTTTCGGATCCCGTCGAAGCCGTTCCGGTGCGAACGCTCGCGGACGAAAGGTTCGGACTGCCACCTGACATTCCGGTCTTCGGCTGCGAGGCACTCGTGGCGCGGATGCTGGGCGACGAGGCACTGGCACGGAGCCTCGTGGCCG